>JBHEPI010000121.1:0-11802 GCA_046260345.1 Marinobacter sp.
CGGCGATTATCCGCGAGCTAAATCCTGTACTAAGAGGCTTCGCCAACTACTTCCGGGTAGCGAACTGCGCCAGGATATTAAAGCAGGTGATGCGCTGGGTGAGGCGTCGCCTACGCTGCGTCCAACTCAAGCAGTGGAAGACGCCAAGTCGACTGCATCGAAGGCTGAAACAGCTGGGCTACCGCCCGCCGTTTAAGTTTATCAAGATGCAAAGCTGGCGAAACGCGGCGTCACCGCTGGCCCATCTGGCGATACCCAATGCCTATCTGCATGACGATCTAAGGTTGATGGACTTAACCAAGATCAAAACGGGCATCACTGTCCCCGAGTTCGGGGTAAGTTAATGACATGAGCCGTATACGTGGCCCGTATGTACGGTTCTGTGAGAGGGATGAGGCGGTGACGCCTCACCCTACTCGATGACGTTTTGCATCGTCGGTTGTCACGACGTCTTGGGTGGAGTCAGGCTCCACCCTTTTTTTCGGGTCACTGCCTGGCAATCAGAGATCCAGACCTGCCATGTAACAACCATCAGTCCGGGGTGTCGATATTACGTCGAATCTTTATTCACACCAATCAGGAGTGATGGCCCATGAAGTCGCCGGCAGGCATTGATACCGGTCTTGAAGGTGATGGGCAACTCGCCGGTCGTCAATACGATTACTGGCAGTCGATTTCCAAGTGGGGGCACCAGCTGATCTCGTGCCGTCTTTGCAGAAATCTGACCATGGCCGCGTTTGTTGCCATTCTGCTGATTGAATTTGTCATTCTTATCCCGTCCTACCGTAATTACGAAGAGGATCTGTTAAGTCAGCATGCCGCTATGGCGCGGCAGGCTATTTCAACCTATCTGGCGACAAAATCGGACAATGTAACCGCTGATTCGCTTCAGAAGGTGCTGGATAGCTCACGGGTAACAGGTCTTGAACTGATGGTGAATGATCGCTGGTTACGGGTCGGGGAGTCAGTCACTGATGCCGGGGATGCTTCAGGGCGACTGCGGGATCTGCCCAAACCGGAAAAGCAACAGCTGGACCTTGTATGGGACACCGGGCAGTGGCTCGGTAACTACCCGGTCAGGGCCCGCGTCGATGTCACCGGGGTTTCCAGGGAACTGGCGGCCTTTGTGGTGAGAATTCTGGGCCTTTCATTACTCATTGCCGTGTTTGTCACCGTGGTGACCATGGCGGTTGTGGACCGCATGATGCTATCACCACTTTTGCGTTTGCGGAGCCGCATCGTGCAGGCAGGCGAAGATGCGGAGCATCCGATGAATTATATTCGCGAGCCGGAGCGCTGTGATGAATTTGGCGAGGTCGAAGGCGCTTTTAACAGCATGCTGGAACAGAACGCTTTTTATCTCAATCGACTAGAGTCTTTGAATGCACGCCTTGATCAACTGCTGATGGAAAGAATCCGCTCTCTGAAGCAGACGGAACAGGAGCTAGAGTTACGAAGCCTTTACGATCAACTGACGGGGCTGGCGAACCGGAGCCTGTTTGAAGAGCGACTGACACGATTTCTGACGGAACCGAGAAGCGCGGATGCTATGCCATCAGCACTTGTGGTGCTTGGTCTTAATGATTTTCAGGCACTGAATGGCCTGGCCGGCCATGAAACCGGAGACCGGGTACTGCAGGAAATTGCACGCAGGCTGGCGGGGTTCAGTCGCGAACCGGGCTATGTTGCACGCTTGGGCGGCGACGTATTCGGGTTATTGCTAACGCCCAGCCAAGGCCTGAAGGAAGATTATCTTGAAGCCGACATTGCCGCCGTTATCGGTGCCTGTACAAAACCGGTCCTGGTTACCGGCAAACAGTACCAGTGCGACGTCAGTGCGGGCGTTGCATTGACGCCAGTGGATGGTTTTGAGACCGGCGTGCTGCTCAGTCATGCCGAGATCGCCATGCACCGGGCAAAAAAATCCACGGACTCCAAAGTACAGTTCTTCGCATCGGACCTTGGTGAACAGATCCAGCGCCGCCAGGATATGGTCAAGGATCTCCGCAATGCCATCGAGAGGCAGCAGTTTGAACTTCATTATCAGCCTCAGTTTGATCGGTTACGTCGTTGTGTGGGCTATGAAGCACTGCTGCGCTGGCTTCACCCGGAATTTGGCATGGTGTCGCCCGCCGAATTCATACCGGTCGCTGAAGAGGCCGGGCTGATCGGCCCTATCGGGTTGTGGGTTATTGAACAGGCTACTGCAACCATTAAGCGCTGGGTGGATCAGGGTTTTTCAGGGCGTATGGCGATCAATATTTCCGCCCGGCAGCTGGCGGACCCGTCGCTGGTGGAGCACATCCGTAGTGTCCTGGACAGTTATGACCTTGCACCCGCCTATCTGGAGCTGGAAATCACCGAAACGGCCTTGATGGAAGATGTCACAACGGCGCTGGAGATTCTGGAAGAATTCCGCTCGCTGGGTGTCTTACTGGCAGTGGATGACTTCGGTACCGGCTATTCCTCACTGGCCTACCTCAAGGCGCTGCCGGTCAGACGTATCAAGATTGATCGAGCTTTTGTGACCGGCTTGCCAGATAACGAGCAGGATGAGGTGTTGTGCCGCACCATGATCTCCATGGCCCACAGCCTCGGTTGCGAGGTTATTGCCGAGGGTGTGGAAACCGAAGCCCAGGCCAGTTGGCTGGCTACGTCGGGCTGCGATGAGCTGCAGGGTTTTCTGTTGGGGCGCCCCGGGCCGGCCGAAAATATTCACACGGTGAACTTGTAATTCGATTAACAGACTGTAACGATTTGTGTCTCAAGGTATCCCGGAAACACACCGAGAGGCAGCGGATGGACGAGCCAGAGCTTGTAAGTCAGTTGAAAAAGCAGGATGAAAAAGCGTTTTACGTGGCCATCGAGACTTATTCGCCGGCGATGCTTTACACAGCCAGAACCATGCTTGACGCCGCTGCTGCCGAAGACATCGTGCAGGATACCTGGCTTACTGTGATTTCCGCCAACAAGGCCAAAAACTGGTTGCGCAAACATCGCCGTGAATCATTGCTGGACGACTTTGAACCCCTGGAAAGGGCCATGGAAAGTCGCTTCAATGCAGGCGGAGGCTGGTCCGTGCCGTTTGCCGGCGAGGCTTCCAACTCACCAGAGACAATCACCGAATCTTCCGTGCTGCGGGGGTGTATCGATAAACACCTTGCGCTGATGAGGCAGCAATAGTCGACGGTGCTCATGCTGACTGAGCAAGGGATCCTGGCTCTGGACGAGATTGCGGACATTGTCGGAGTCAGCGCGGGGAATGTAAGGGTCTTGCTGCACAGGGCAAGGCAGCGTTTACTGTTGATGGTCGAGAAGCTCAGGGAGACCGGAACTTGTTGAAATGTCGTGATATTGCGGTACTCGCCTCGGAATACCATGATGGCAGGCTGTCTGAGTCCAGGGAGCTGGCTTTCAAAGAGCACCTGGCGCGATGTGAGCCATGCCGGCGCTTTCAGAACGCATTGGCAGATGCGCCCCACCTTGTGTGCTCGCAAGATCAGCGATCCGCAGTACCCGAAGAAACCGGAATGATTGATCGTATCAAAAAGCGGGTATCGGGCGAGGTTCGACGTGTGTCGGCTGCGGAGTCTGTGATTCCTTCCAAGTCAGCTTCCAATGAACCGGTCCTTGAAGGTGTGCAGCAAAGCGACAATGAAAAAGTCGCCCATGTTTTTGACGATATTCTGCAAACAGAGGGGTTCGTTGCCAATATATTCAGGGCATTTGCTCACCAGCCGGAAGTGCTGGAGCAGAACTGGGCCCGGGAAAAAGCCCTGATGCACGGCGGTATTCTGTCGTCAAAGCTGAAGAGCGCCATTGTTGTTGTGGTGTCGGCAGACAATGGTTGCCCCTACTGCGTTCATCATCATCGTGCGGCTTTAATGGAAGAGGGACTGACGTTAGAGGGAGTCAACCGGGTTGAACAACAGCCCGAGTCTGCGCCACTTCCCGAGAAAGAAATAGCGCTGTTGCTGCTGGCGCGCCAGGCCAATCTCAACCCTCGCAAAGCCGGTCTGCTGTTTGTTGGTAAAGCCCGGGATTGCGGCGCTACGGATGCCGAGATCGTTGAGGCCATGAGCGTGATGGAACTCTACAGTTCCTGGAACAAGTTCATCGCCATGATGAATGTTCAGATTGAATCGGATGTGGGCTGAAAGCCTGGTTCCAGGCCGGATCAGGCTTCCCAGTTGATGTTCCTGTAATCAAACTCAGTTTCGAGCGATGGCTTGATGATCCTGAAATAGGGCGAGGCGTCAAAGTCTCTTGGTGTGAACAGGGAGTGGTGTCGAACCCGGAATTGCTCGTAAACGCAGTCCTCACAGTCCGGATCGTCACTGGGCAGTGTTTTGATAACCGGCAGGATTGGATAGCGCAACTGCTGAAACCCTTCCGCAATAAACGTTGAACAGATAGCCCGTGTCGGGTCGCCGCTTCCGAACGCCAGCAGCTTGTGCCGGTACCGTGTGGGAACCGGGGGTGTCGGAAACAGGTAGCGGGCCAGGTCAAACACATTCTTCATATCGTACTGGTGCCCCAGCCGACTCATCGAATAGTTCGTGAGCTGGCGGATATCCCCCTCACTGAGTCCGACCGGGCGGCAGACCCGAGTATGGGTGTGCCGGTAAAACGACAAAGGGAGGGTTCGAATACCCTCTTCAAGATCTGCCTCGACCAACACATTGGGTTCGCCGTTTCCGGCTGTTCCCAGCCGGGTGTCCGGGCCCAGGTATAACGCGGCATGGGACCAGGTGGACTGGGTCAGGAACTTGATGGCTGCACTGATGCGCGTGTTCCCTTCCACCAGCAGAACGTCCCCGGGCTGAAGCGACTTTTCCAGGGCTTCCCAGCTGGAGGTGCGCACCGAATGCCGGGTGACCTGTCTCGAGAGATAGGCGGCCAGCCGCCGCGATAGCCAGTTCAGCAACATTGTCTATCCCGGTTGTTGTAGGAGTTTGTGTTGATAACAGAGACAAACAACCGGGATGACTGTTACAGCGCCTGACGGGTCACTCTAGGCTGTGGCAGGCACCGGCTGCCTGGAAAGGGTCAGTGTATCGTAGTCACGCAGCAGGAAAAGGGCTGCGCAGGCGGCAAGCATGGGCCAGGCTGCGAAGAACATAAGATTGTCGAAGGGTTGCAGGTACTTGGCGAATGCCGAAAGAGTGGAAACACCGTGAAAGATCAGAATGGCCCCGTAAGTCCAGGTTTTCAGCAGACCAGCTACAAACAGCAGAATCAGCACCAACTGTGTAACGCCCATGATGTAGAAGACCGTTTCGCCGAGGCCACCGAGACCGTAAAAAGCACCGAACACCTTGGCGGCGTGCTCTGGCTGGACCAGTTTATCCAGGGTCCAGAACAGGAAAACAACAAAAATACCAAGTCGAAGTAGCAACAGGGCGAGAGGTAACTGCTTGGGCATTTCATATCTCCTTTTGAATTTTGAACGATCGTTCCAGAGACATGGGTTGGTTGCAAGAGTTCCAATGAAAAGCGAGGAATTGTGGTCCCCGATGTCGCGGCTGTAACACTTGGGACCATCGGGTGTCAGTATTTTCGTAGCACGGCTGTTGCAGGCCTCGACCAGAGGGCGGATTTCCCGGGGGAAAGCTGATGACGATGCAAACCCGAGTCTTTGTTGTCTTGTGTGTGTTACTTCTGGTGGCGGCCCGCCCGGGCCAGGCCCAGGAGAAAAACGGGTTTGATCTGAGCAATGCGCTGATACCGGTTGATGAGATTCTCAGTGGCGGGCCCCCTCGCGATGGCATTCCCTCCATCAATGAGCCGAAATTTGAATCTGCGGGGGATTCCCTGCCCTGGCGGGAGGACGACCTGGTCATGACCTATGATCAGGGGCAGGCACGGTATGCTTTCCCGATCGGCATTCTGAACTGGCATGAAATCGTCAATCATCAATCAGACGGTCAGCCTGTGCTCATTACTTTTTGTCCGCTTTGCGGCACCGGTATGGCTTTTGATCCTGTGGTGGAGGGCCGTCATTTGACCTTCGGCGTTTCGGGGCTGCTCTATAACAGTGACCTGCTGATGTACGATCACCAGACGGAATCCCTGTGGTCTCAGATTGAAGGGCGGGCCATTTCAGGCCCCCTGGCGGGCACAGAATTGCAGCCGGTGGCCATTCGCCACGAGCTCTGGCAAAAGTGGCGGGAGCGGGTTGGTGACAATGGCCGTGTACTTTCCACCGATACCGGCCATCGCAGGAATTACCGTCAGTCACCCTACGGCGACTATGACCACTCTGAACGGCTCTACTTCCCGGTATCCAGTACCAGCCGCAAATATCACCCGAAAACCTGGGTGTTGGGCTGGACTTATAATGGTGAGAGTAAGGCCTGGCCCTTTCCGGAACTTGCCGATCATGGTGACGGGGCGTTGGAAGACCAGGTAGGCGGAAAGGAAGTCAGTATTCACTATGATTCTGACGTCCCTTCTGCCGAACTGCGCGACGAATCGGGCAAATTACTTCCTGCTACCAGGGCCTTCTGGTTTGCCTGGTATACCTTTCATCCGGAGACGGAGGTTTTCGAAGCAGATTAGTGGCTGACGCCAAGCCCCTGGGAGGAAGGGGGATTACTGAGAATTACCTGTGCCAGGATTTCTTGTATTCAGGGATTCGGTAACGCGTTCGTCGATCCGGCGGACAAGTTCTTCATCCACATGCTGGCTCGAATGCGCCTTCATCAGGTCGACGCTGTTGCGCAGGTTTCCAATAAACGTGCGGCAATGCCCGCACATCAGCAGGTGCATCTTCACAGACACCGTGTCCATCGGGCCCAGTTCGCCATCAATATAGTCACTGGCGATACGGGCCAGATCCCGGCACATCAGCATTCGCCCGTCTCCTGAAATTTTTCCACCATGATAAATATCTTTTGCCTCGCACGGTGTAAAAGTACACGAAGATTAGAGGCACTGACATCCAGAATGTTACACACGTCATCGGATTTGTGCTGATGGGCTTCATAAAGCATCAGGGCGGATCGCTGTGTTTCCGGCAGTTTGGCCAGATGCTGATCCAGGCAGTCACTCAGGGCGCCGTTTTCCATAAGCGACTGGGCATTCTCATCGAACTTCAGGCTTGGTGGCGTTGCCCAGCGGCCGTTGGGACGAAACCGGTTTGCCAGCTCCGGGTCCAGCGAATCAGAAAAATCCGCGCTGACTTCCCGTTTGTTTTTTCTGAGATGGTTCTTTGACCGGTTGGCCACGATCCTGTGTAGCCAGGTTTTCAGGCCTGATCGACCTTCGAAACTCTGGATGGCATCGATGACGGAGACCCAGCAATCCTGCACGGTTTCCTCGGCGGACGCATTATCAACATAGTATCTGGCCACGGCCATCATTCCGGGCGTATAGAGCCGGACAGCCTTCTTGAAATCGGCTTCGTTTCCGGATTTCAGGCCCTGAATCAGGATATCTTCTTCAGACTGATGTGTTGCGGTTTCCATTCCGTATACCCCCGGGACACCTGTGTTAGAGCGTTGTTATAAAGATGTTATTGGACATCCGGAACCCTCTGGACAATGGTATGTCCATGATTGTTGTGATTAGTTCCGGTATAAATGAGCATTTGCTCAAGAAATTTTAAACACAGGCCGGTGTAACATCCAGCGTTTGACTGTGTCTTTCTGGGCAACCCGTTTTATTTCTTAACCAATGGATTTAGTTATGAACTCCAAAAAGCTCATTGTGCTGCTGGTCATCGGTGCCGTGGTTGCCCTGTTCATCGGCTTTGGCGGCCCGGAGATACTGACTCTGGATAACCTGCAGAAGCACCAGTCGTCGATTGACCAGTGGATCAGCCAGAACCTGCTTGTGGCGGTGGTTGGATTTGCCGCCATCTATGTGGTTGTCACTGCGCTGTCGCTTCCCGGGGCTGCCATCATGACTCTGGCGGGCGGCGCCTTTTTTGGCAATATCTATGGTTTGATTGCCGTCTCTGTGGCTTCCACCGTTGGCGCTTCGCTCGCTTTTCTGGTGGCCAGATTCCTGATGCGGGATACCCTGCGGAGGAAGTATGCGGAAACCGTTGCAAAAATGGACCGCGGTATCAAAAAAGACGGGGCATTCTACCTGGCAACATTGCGGCTGGTGCCGGTTTTCCCCTTCTTCCTGATCAACCTCGCCATGGGCCTGACAGCCATGAAGCTGAAAATCTATGCCCTGGTGAGCTGGGTGGCGATGTTGCCCGGTACGTTTGTGTACGTAAATGCGGGCACGCAGCTGTCGAAGATCGAGTCCACTGGCGACATCCTCTCCGCGGACCTGCTGCTGTCATTTGCTCTGCTGGGTCTGTTCCCGTTGATTGCAAAGTTCATCGTCGGCTTTATCCGCAAGCGCCGGGTGTATGCCGGTTGGCAGAAACCCGAGTCCTTTGATTACAACATGCTGGTAATCGGTGGCGGTTCCGCTGGCCTGGTCTCGGCTTACATTGCAGCGGCAGTGAAGGCTAAAGTGGCGCTGATCGAGAAGGACAAGATGGGCGGCGATTGCCTGAACACCGGCTGCGTGCCGTCCAAGGCCCTGATTCGCAGTGCCAAGGCGGCCGATACCATGCGTCATGCCAATCGTTATGGCCTGGAGTCAGTGCCGGTGCAGGGCTCGTTCAAAAACATCATGAATCGCGTCAAAGACGTGATTGCCAAGGTGGAACCCCATGACTCGCCGGAACGCTTCCGCAAACTGGGTGTTGACTGCATCGCAGGCACTGCCAGCTTCGTATCCCCCTGGGAACTGCAAGTGGTTCACAACGATGGCCGCACCGAGCGCCTGACAGCCCGCAGTATCGTGGTGGCCACTGGCGGCAAACCGGCCGTGCCACCTATTCCCGGGCTGGCGGATATGGAGCCGCTGACTTCGGATAACCTGTGGTCGCTGGAAACCCGGCCGGAGCGGCTGCTGGTGCTTGGCGGTGGCCCCATTGGTTCCGAGCTGGCCCATGCCTTTGCCCGGCTCGGGAGCGCGGTAACCCAGGTAGAGATGGGTGAGCGCCTGCTGGCGAAGGAAGATGGCGATGTCTCCGAAGTCATCCGGAAGCAGTTTGAGCAGGACGGTATCGACCTGCGGCTGGGTCATGCCGCCAAAGAGTTCGCTGTCGAGGACGGCGAAAAAGTGGCTTACTGCGACCACAACGGTGAGCGTGTCAGAATCCCGTTTGATCAGGTTCTGGTCGCTGTTGGCCGTGCCGCTCGCACCGAAGGACTGGGGCTGGAAAAAATCGGCGTCGAGACCCTGCCCAATGGCACCGTGCCAGTGGAAGACGACATGAGCATGCGTTTCCCCAATGTCTTTGCCTGTGGCGATGTGGCCGGCCCCTACCAGTTCACCCATGCGGCCGCCCATCAGGCCTGGTACGCAGCGGTGAATGGCCTGTTCGGCCAGTTCAAACGTTTCCGGGTGGATTACTGGGTGATGCCCTGGGTCACCTTCACCTCGCCGGAAGTGGCGCGGGTGGGCGTCAGCGAGGCCGAGGCGAAGGCACAGGGTATTGCCTACGAAGTGACCCGTTATGGCCTGGAGGATCTGGATCGCGCCATTGCAGAAAGTGAGGACTATGGCTTTATCAAGGTGCTGACAGTACCTGGCAAGGACAAGATCCTGGGCGCAGTCGTCGTCGGCATGCACGCCGGGGAGATCCTCGCGGAATTTACCCTGGCCATGAAACACGGCCTGGGCCTCAACAAGATTCTGGGCACGATCCACCCCTACCCGACCTGGAACGAGTCCGCCAAGCATGCAGCCGGCGAATGGAAACGCGAACACGCGCCACAGGGTATTCTCAAGCTGCTTGAGAAGCTGCATGGCTGGCGTCGTGGCAAACAGCCCGACAACAAGGCCGTAAAAGAAGCTACAACGTAAAACCTGTAAATGGCACCGGTGATGTAATGCCGGTGCCATTGGTTTGTCTGTATGAAAGATTCACCGTAAACACGGAGCAGCTATGCCCCTGACTGAAACCGCCGAAAGACGTATCCCCGTTGTGGAAGTACTGGAACCCCGGGCCCACGACAGCTGGACCCACACCCGCAACGGCGACCCGCGCGGCTATATCGACTCGGACAAGCTCAAGGAGTTGTGGATACATACCGGCACCGCCTGCAACCTGGCCTGCCCCTTCTGCCTGGAAGGATCACATCCGGGCGACGGTCGCATTCCCGGCATGAAGCTGAGCGACGTGAAACCGTTTATCCACGAAGCCCTGGACATGGGTGTGGAACAGTTTTCCTTTACCGGTGGCGAGCCCTTCGTGATACGGGATTTCGTCAATATCCTGGATTACGCCAGCCACCACCGGCCCTGCTTCGTGCTTACCAATGCCACGGACCCGCTGCTGAAGCGCCGTCACCAGGTACTTCCGTTACTGAGCAACCCCTACCCGATCCATTTCCGTGTCAGTCTGGACTTTCCGGACCGCGCCCGTCACGACGTGGACCGTGGCGATGGCAGCTTCGACAAGGCGCTGGAAGGTATCCGCTGGCTGGTGGACCAGGGCTTCCAGGTCTCCATCGCACGCCAAACGGACCCGGATGAAGTTATCGCCGATGTGGAAGCGACCTTCCGCGGCATCTTCCGCGAGTGGGGCATCCCGGAAACCCTGGCGTTCACCGCATTTCCGGACCTGGGCACACCGGGTTCGGAGGACGGCAGCCCGGAGATTACCGAAAACTGCATGGAGAAGTATCCAACCAGGGAGGCACGTTCCCATTTCATGTGTACCTACACGCGCATGCTGGTGAAGCGGGGTGACCAGGTTCGGGTGTATGCCTGTACGTTGGTGGATGACGATCCTGAGTATGACCTTGGGGGCACGCTGGCCGAGAGTATGGATGAGCGCATCATGTTGCGGCATCACCGGTGTTTTTCCTGTTACCGGTTTGGGGCCAGTTGTTCGGCGCCCGTTTAGTTTTTTGGTTGGGTGCTGGTTTTTTAGGACTGGTTGCTGGGAGTTGGCGGCCTGGGGGTGGTGTTTTATTTCCTTGGGAAAAAGAACTCGCTTCGCTCAGACACCTTTTTCCTGGCGGAAATAAAACACCACCCCCAGACCGCGGTTAGCTACTGCAATTCGTTTGGTAAAACAACGCTTTCTTGCACGTGATTGCTGCGCCTGATGAATCGGGGACGGCATGCTGCGAAAGACGATCGAGGCAGTGGTGGAGGGGGTTCAAAAAATGTGGAGCGCCAGGGATGGCGCGACCAAGCCCCCCATGGATGGGTTCACGGGCGTTTTTTTGAACCCCCTCCACCACTGACTCAAGCACCGTGCTCAGAGGTAACCGGATAAGCCCCGGATGACCGGAAAACAAGGTAGAGAACGAGGACAAGACAGACGATGAATTTTACGGAAGCCTCCCTGTTTTGGGGATTTTTGGTGGTTTATGGGGTGGTGATGTATGTGCTGTCGCCCAAGAGCAAGAACGCCAATTCTTTCTACAAGGGGGCGGATGACCAGGGGAATCCGGTGAGTCAGTGGTCGCTGACGGCGAGTATTTTTATCAGCTGGATTTTTGCCAAGTCGGTGACCAATGCGGCCAACCTGGGCGCGGCTTACGGTGTTACTGGCGGGCTCGCTTATGCCAGTTACTGGCTGTCGATTCCCGTGGCCGGTTACATCATTTATCTGATTCGTACCCAGACCGGTGCCCGCAGCCTGCAGGATTTTCTCACCTCCCGCTTTGGCCGGCTGGCCAGTCTGGCGTTTGCGGCGGCGATTCTGATTCGGTTGTATAACGAGGTGTGGAGTAACACCGCCGTGGTGGGCGGTTACTTCGGGCTGCCGGGTGA
>JBHEPI010000126.1:0-32945 GCA_046260345.1 Marinobacter sp.
GCCTTGTTTCCGGCCTGCATAGCGAGTGGCTGGAAGGAAGCATCCGCCATCGCCGCAAAGCGCCAGTCAGCCATGAATTCTGTTATCACACCGGAATGCTGGCGCTTGATCTGCGTGAGTGGGACTCCGTTACCCGCATTAGCCCCCTGTTTTCGCTGGAGCGCTTTAACTGGCTTTCGCTGAAACGGGCGGATTATCTGGAACCCGACGAAGGAAGTCTGCTTGTTGCGGTGTCTGAACAGGTAGAACAGGCTACCGGTTGGCAGCCAGACGGTGCAGTTCAGTTGATTACCCATCCCCGGTATTTCGGATATGTGTTCAACCCTGTCAGTTTTTACTTCTGCTATGACAAGGGAGACAGACCCGCTGAGGGTGCGGTTCCAAGGGTTATTCTTGCGCAGATTACCAACACCCCCTGGAAAGCGCGGCACACCTACTGTCTTGAACCCCAGCGCCCGGCTTCCGGCGCATCATCTTCGCCGGAATGGCGCAGCGAACGTTTTGAATTCAGCAAACGCTTTCATGTATCCCCGTTTAATCCGATGAATCAGCACTATCGCTGGACTTTCAGTTTCCGTGGGCCAGAACTGAGGGTTCACATGAATGTGCTACAGGACGATCAGAAACAATTCGATGCGACGCTTATGATCCGGCGCAGGCCGCTGGATCGTAAAACGCTGCACAAAAGCCTGATGCAGTTCCCGCTTGAAGCCTTCAAGGTAACTGCGGGTATTTACTGGCACGCGCTCAAACTGAAAATCAAGGGAGCCAAATTCTTTACGCACCCCGACAAACTCCCGGAACAGAGCCCGGATTTTCGTCGCGGTTCAGAAGACTCAGGTCAGACCGTGTCGCCGAACCTAACGACCGGAAGAGCAACTGAAAGAACTGCTGGAAGAACTACTGGACGAACTACTGGACGAACTACTGGAAAGGTAAGCTCATGGAGAACCTGAATACTCAGTTTGAAACCGCCGGCAACAGCGTCCGTGGGTCGCTGACCAACCGTCTGGCCCGGTCGCTGGTGTGTCAGCAACTATCACAGCTTCAACATGGCACGCTGACCGTCCGTGAAGGTAGCAACATTACTCTCACCTTTGGTGATGGTGATGTCGATGGCGATAAGCAACATCCAGCCGCAGAGCTGATTGTTCACGACCAGAGCACCTGGAAGGACTTGCTCACCGGCGGCAGTATCGGCGCGGCTGAAGCCTATGTCGCCGGTGACTGGTCAACGCCGGATCTGGTCGCACTGCTGCGTTTTTTCACCCGCAACATTGACCTGATGAACCAGTTTGAGGACCGCTTCAGTTGGGTTACCAAGCCGGCCCTGAAGGGCCTGCACTGGCTAAACCGCAATACCAAAGAAGGTTCCAGAAAGAATATCAGTGCCCATTACGATCTGGGCAATGACCTGTTTGAGACTTTTCTGGATCCCACCATGATGTATTCGTCGGCCATCTATCCCAGCGCTGAGTCGACCCTGAACGAAGCGGCCATTCATAAGCTCGACACCATCTGCCGAAAGCTGGATCTGAAGCCTGAAGACGAAGTGATTGAAATCGGCACCGGCTGGGGTGGGTTTGCCATCCACGCCGCCAAACATTATGGCTGCCGGGTGACCACGACGACTATTTCTCAGGAGCAGCTGGATCTGGCGCGGGAACGGGTCAAATCCGAAGGCCTGGAAGACCGCGTCATCTTGCTGTTTGATGATTACCGGGATCTGGAAGGACAGTTCGACAAGCTGGTGTCCATCGAAATGATCGAAGCCGTGGGTCCGCAGTTTCTGGACAGCTATTTTTACCAGATCAGCCGTTTACTGAAGCCCGACGGCCTTGCACTGATTCAGGCGATCAACATGCCCGAGCAACGATACAGCAGAGCGTTGAAAAACGTAGATTTCATCCAGAGGTTCATCTTCCCGGGCAGTTTCATTCCCTCATTTGGCGCCATTCTTGGCTCAGTACGAACCGGGTCCGACCTGGTACTGACTCATGCAGAAGATATCGGTTTCCATTATGCCCGCACGCTTCATGACTGGTGTAAACGGTTTATGGCGCACCGTGAGAAACTCGATAGTCTGGGCTATGACGAGGCCTTCCGGCGGCTCTGGCACTTCTATTTCGCCTATTGCGAGGCGGGATTCAGTGAACGCGCCATAGGCGTATCCCAGATCGTGTTTGCCAGGCCCGGCAACAAGCGCGCGAATATTCTAAGCGTATGATCCAGTCCGATACTGTCCGCAAAACTGTCAATTTCGTGCTGTTTCAGGCCGGCTGGTTCGTCTGTGTTCTGTATCCGAGCGTGCTCGCAGCCGGTTTCGTAGCGTTATTGCTGGCGTTTCACATTGCCTTTATCAGCAGGCACCGCCTCACAGAATTACAGTTTATCGGCGCCGGCACCGTCCTCGGCGGAGTATTGGACGGGATATGGTTCCAGACCGGTGTTCTGGATGATGGCTCCGGCAGCATTGTGCTTACACCGATATGGCTGGTCGGAATGTGGGCCATTTTCATGACCACCCTGTCCCACTCCCTGTCCTGGATCGGCAGCAAGGCGTGGCTGCCGTTCGTCTGTGCACCAGTGGCCGGGCCTTTTGCCTACTGGTCGGCAAGCAAACTGGGCGCAGTGGAACTGCCTGATCCGGCGGTATCACTTGTCGCACTGGCCGCCGGATGGCTCGTGGTTTTCCCGGCGCTGCTTTATCTGCGCAAGTTTCTTTACCCGGAGCTCGCACGATGAAACGGTCTGCCTTCTTTCTCTTTACTTGTTTGCTACCTCTTCAGGTATTCTCGGCTAATGAAGTCCGTTTTACCGGTCAGGCAACCACCGAAAACGATGGCAAGATCGTCTACCAGGAACGCCACGTCGTGGAGGGCGAGTGTTCAGAGGGGCTATTCCGGCCCAGCGGTCAGACCGTCACTTATGTTGATGAAGAGGACAAAGAGTTCGCCAAAAAGGAGCTCTCCTACAGTGAGTCATTGCTGCGCCCCACTGTTGACTTCCGGCAACCGGGTTTTGACGAAGCCATGGCGATTACTAACGAAGGCGACGAAAAGCTCAAGATCGAATGGCAAACGCCGAAGGGAGACTCCAAAAACTTTTCCGTGAATGTCAGCGACGCACTCGTGGCAGATGCGGGCTTTGATCATCTGGTCCGCAAGCACTGGTCGGCGGTTAAAGCGGGTGAAACGGTAGAGTTTGATTTCCTGGCCCCTACCCGGGGTAAAGCCTATGGCTTTGTTCTGGAGCCCGCAGAAGACGACCGCATTGATGCTCCATACACGGTACGCATCAAGCCTTCCGGTACCATCCTGGGGTTTCTGGTAGACCCGATTCTGCTGGGCTACAACGATAAAGGTCTGCTGACGGATTATGTTGGCCTGACCAATATCCGCAAAGACAAGGATTCCAACTACACCGCCCATATCCGCTATACCGTGGAAACCACCCCGGAATGTGAACTGACCCGCTGAATCCGTCCTTACAGCCAACGCGGACACCCTGGCCTGTTGTGGTAGACTTCGGTTTCCCGACATACCCACGACAGAGAGTTTCCGCCGATGATGTTTGTCTCCTTCAACGTCAACAGTATCCGCACCAGATTGCACCAGCTTGAGGCTGTGATCGAACAGTTCAACCCGGATTTCATCGGGCTGCAGGAAACCAAGGTGAAAGATGAGGAGTTTCCGGAGGAAGCGATTCGGAAGCTGGGGTACCACGTTCATTTTCATGGCCAGAAAACCCACTACGGTGTTGCACTGCTATCCCGGCTGGCGCCAGACAGCGTGCAGAAAGGATACCCATGGGACGGTGAAGCCTCCCAGCGACGACTCATTACCGGGCACTTCACGGTCAATGGCAACCAACTGGCGGTGATCAACGGCTACTTCCCCCAGGGCGAAAGTCGTGACCACCCGGTGAAGTTTCCTGCCAAGGAGAAATTCTACGCCGACCTGATGCGCTACCTGGACGAGCTGAAGGCAACCAACAGTGACATCCTGGTGATGGGCGACATGAACATTTCCCCGACCGACCTGGATATCGGTATCGGAGCCGATAACGCAAAACGCTGGCTCCGCACTGGCAAATGCAGTTTCCTTCCGGAAGAAAGGGACTGGCTGGGACAGGTGGAAAACCGGGGGTTTACCGATGTGTTTCGCCATCTGCACCCTGAGGAATCAGATACCTTCAGCTGGTTTGATTACCGCAGCAAAGGATTCGAGCGGGATCCCCGCCGGGGCCTGAGAATTGACCTGATCATGGCCAGCGACGGGCTTCTGCCAAAAGCAAAAGACGCCGGTGTAAGCTACGCCATCCGTGCCATGGAACGGCCCTCGGACCATTGTCCGGTGTGGGCCAGTTTCGACATCTGACCGCTTTCAGGCCGCGTCATGAAAAAAATCAAAACCCGCGACCGGATACTGGAGGCGAGCCTGATGCTGTTCAACAGCATTGGCGAACCCAATGTCACGACCCTTTTGATCTCTGATGAACTGGATATATCGCCCGGTAACCTCTATTACCATTTCAAAAGCAAGGGGGATATTGTCGGAGAACTGTTCAGTCGTTACGAACATGAGATGCACGACCTTCTGGCGGTACCTGAGGATGCCGACATCAGCCTGGACCAGCAGAGCTTCTTTCTGCACCTGCTGTTTGAAACCGTCGCCCGCTATCGCTTTCTTTACCAGGATCTGGTGAACGTGCTGTCGCGCTATGACCAGTTGCAGACACGCTTCCGGCGAATACTCAAGAAGAAAACCAGTGGCTTCCGAACCATCTGTGAGAGCTTCCGCCGACAGGGCATCATGGACATTACCGAAGGAGAGCTGGATGCCCTGTGCGATCAGCTGACCCTGACCGCCTGTTACTGGAGCAGTTTTGACAGCCTGTCGCACCTGGACGACCGGGAATCCATGGACCCCGGTCGTGGTGTCTACCAGATGATGTACCTGTTGCTGCCCTATCTGGGGCCGGAAGAAAAAGAGCAGATTTATCTGATGAGCCGGGATTATCTCTGAACCTCAGCAGGGCTGCTGACCGATCATTCTTCCTCGGAGCGTTCTTCAGCCTCATCCCGTAGGCGGTTCAGTTCGGCCTCAAGCGCCTGGATTCGCCTTTCCATGGCTTCAATGTCTTCGCGCCGGTGTATGCCCAGACGCCGCAACGCTCCGGATACCCGCTCGTCAAACAGGTGCTCCAGCCTGTCCCAGGTACCTGTTGCCCTGTCTCGCACGCCACCCACGCGATCCTCCACCGAGCGAACATGCTTCTCCACAACGCCACGGGTCTTGCCCTCCAGTTGCTCGCCTTCCTGCACCAGGCGCTCGAAGAACCGGCCGGCATCTTCTTCAGCCTTGGTGTAGGCACCCAGGCCGGCAAGCCAGATCTGCCTTGCGGAACCCTTTATCTTACCAGCCAGCTGTTCGTCGTTTTCCGGCTTGTTCTCGTTTTCATCAGACATGCAAAACCTCGGGAGATGAACTCATCTATAGGCATTAATTGTATTACAGCGGGACCTGAATTTCAGTGAGCAGTCGGAATCCCCCGTAACCGGTTCTGAACACAGCTGCCCTGCCCCCCCGCCACGACAGGCTTTAGTATAAGCACACATTCAATATGAAAAAATGTGATCAAACGAATCGTTCGCTGGCTTGAAGTGTTCAGAATATGGTCAATACTTCAGAGTACCGGTATCCCTGCTGATGCCGGTTTGTCTGGAAGTCTTTCATGGATACTACTCGCACGCCTCTGCCCGGCCACCAGTGCCGGGCTTTTTTATGCCTGGAACCTGTCGGGGTTTTCCCTACTACCAATTAGATATATAGTTATTACATTAGAGCATATCCATAATTCGAGACGTCTGAGAGGATACACCGCATGGTAGAAATTGCATGGGAGAATTTCACCCCATGGTCCGCATTGACAGGCGGAATCATTATCGGGCTGTCGGCGGCCGCGTTCGTATTGTTGAATGGGCGAATTGCCGGTATCAGCGGTATCCTGGGAGGACTGCTCACTCCACGGAAGACGGACGTACTCTGGCGTATCGCTTTCCTGGCGGGGATGATTGCCGCCCCGTTGCTGTGGATGATGACAGCCGACCTGCCCGCTATCGAAATCAAAGCCAGTTACCCGCTGCTCATCGTATCAGGTCTGCTGGTGGGCATTGGTACACGCTATGGTTCAGGCTGCACCAGCGGACACGGCGTATGCGGGCTGTCACGGTTGTCAGCACGCTCGCTGATCGCAACGCTGACCTTCATGGCCGTCGGTTTCGGGACAGTCTATATCGTTCGACATCTTGTTACAGGAGCCTGATCCATGAAATTCAACCTTGCATCATTCGGTGCTGGCCTGCTGTTCGGTTTCGGGTTGCTGGTCAGCGGCATGGCCAACCCTGAGAAAGTACTTGGTTTCCTCGATATCACAGGGCAGTGGGATCCGTCACTGGCCTTTGTCATGGGCGGCGCTGTCATTGTGGGTCTTTTTGCCTTTACCTTTGCCCGCAAAAGGACAATCTCTTTCCTGGGTTTCAGTATGCGCCTGCCGGAATCAGACCGCCCGGACAAGAGGCTGGTTATCGGCAGCATTCTGTTTGGTGCGGGCTGGGGGCTGGCCGGTTTCTGCCCCGGACCGGGCCTGGTTGCATTAGGTGCTGGAGAGACCGGCGCCCTGGTATTTGTAGTCGCAATGATTGCCGGTATGGGCATATTCGAAGTGATTGAAAAAAACAGGGTTGCGAATTGAAATAACCCACAACACAGGCCCGGACATCCCTCTGACACAGTGGGCTGACTGTGGCATCATGCATTGGCTTTTCATGACAGGTTGAAGGATCTTGTATGGATATCAGGCGCATCGACGAAACGATTTCCGTAGCCCCGCAGTTATCGGTAGACGACATTGCCGAAGCGGCAAAACTGGGTTTCAAAACCCTTGTGGCCAACCGGCCGGACGGTGAAGAAGCCGGACAGCCCGCAATGGCCGACATAGAAGCTGCGGCCCGTGATAACGGCATGGAGTGGGTCTATCTGCCGGTTGAGTCCGGCAATATCCTGGATAACGATGTCGATCAGTTTGACGCAATGATCCGGGAGGCTGAAAAACCCGTATTGGCCTTCTGTCGCTCGGGAACTCGCTGTACTGTTCTCTGGGCCTTGAGTTCAGCTCGCTCTGAACCTGCACAGGACATTGTCAATAAAGCCCGCGGCGCCGGCTACGACATCGGCGGCCTGGCACCGAGAATGGCTGAGCAGGCAACGAAACCGTCCTGAGCTACCCTTCGACCGGACACCAACGCTACCAGGATTCAGCAACATGCAGTACAAGGGTACCGCCAACTTTCGCCATGATCATCCCGAAAAAACCGGAGTACTGGTTACCAACCTGGGAACTCCGGATGCTCCAACCACATCGGCCCTGCGCCGCTACCTGGCTGAATTTCTCTGGGACCCCAGGGTGGTTGAGGTGCCCCGCCCGCTCTGGTGGCTGATCCTGCACGGTATTATCCTGCGAATCCGGCCCAGCCGGTCTGCCAAAGCCTATGCCAGTGTCTGGCAGCCAGCCGGCTCTCCCCTGCTTACCCACACCGCAAACCAGGCTGAAGGTATTCGCAAGGAACTACAGGCCAAATACGGCAACAACATTGTGGTCGGGTTTGCCATGCGTTATGGCAACCCGGGCATCTCCAAAGTGCTTGATGAAATGCAGGCGCAGGGTGTCCGCCAGTTACTGGTATTGCCTCTTTATCCACAATATTCGGCATCTACGTCCGCCTCTACCTTCGATGCCATTGCCCACGACTTCACCCGCCGGCGATGGTTACCGGATCTTCGGTTTGTGTCCCACTACCCGGACTATCCACCCTATATTGAAGCCATGGCCAGCCACATCGAGGCGCACTGGAACGAACACGGTCGCAACGAAAAGCTGATCCTTTCCTATCATGGCGTGCCGTTGAAGTACCTGACAAAGGGCGACCCTTACCATTGTGAATGCCACAAAACCTCGCGGCTACTGGCGGAACGGCTTGGCTTGGCGAAAGAGGACTATATGACCACTTTCCAATCCCGTTTCGGCCGGGAAGAATGGCTGCAGCCATACACCGATGAGACCCTGAAGTCCCTGCCCGGCAAAGGCGTTAAGTCAATTGATGTATTCTGCCCCGGTTTTTCCTCGGACTGCCTGGAAACCGTCGAGGAAATCGATGAGGAGAACCGGGAGTACTTCATAGAGGCAGGAGGCGAAGGCTTCAGTTACATTCCCGCGCTCAACGCGACTCCGGGGCATATCAACGCGCTGAGCCAGCTGATCGAAGAAAACCTGCAGGGCTGGAAAGTACCTACCAACAAACCGGAGGAACTGGCCACCCGATTCCGTCTGGCAGAAGAACAGAAGCAGGCCCAGTACCCTGGCCGGGATCTTTAATGCGGAACCAGTGACGCTGTCAGGGAGTCCTGTCGTTTCCAGGGCTCTCGGAGAGATCGGGTCCTGATTGCTGTTCCTGGTTAGCCTCTGGGTCTCGCATGGCGTAGCTCCCAGTATGCATGATTTCTTAAAGTCTGAGGGGCGAATAGCGCCGAATTCAGCTCCGTCAAGTGCGGCATCAGATACAGGTTGATCTTGAAGCGGATAAAGGCAATGTAAAAAGGGAAAGAAAAAGTGGCGGTGGGCCAGGGATTCGAACCCCGGGAAGGCTACTAACCTTCGGCGGTTTTCAAGACCGCTGCATTAAGCCACTCTGCCAGCCCACCGTTTTCTCCACAGCCGTCATTGCGACAGCGGGGAGCATGATACCGTAATCTCCTGCTCTGTCAACGCCCTGGCATAATCCGGGTGGCTTTTCGGAGTCACCTCAGAGTCAGGCCTGAATCTGAACTGAAGTTAATGGTATCCAAGGGAATCTTTATCCGTCATTAATGTCGGAAACGATTGAAAGTTGGGATTTCGCCATTATTATGGAGTTAACACACATTGGGGTGGGCGAAAGGCAAATGCCCAGATCCAAAGGCTGCAATAACCGGAGATAAACCAGAATGCAAAACAGACAGTATAGCGTTCAGAAACAGGGAAGCCAGATCGCCCGCGGCTCTGCTACTGCCGCCATCGGCGCGGAGGCCAAGCAAGTCCTGCGCAATACCTACACACTCCTCGGCATGACGCTGTTGTTCAGTGCGGCTACCGCTGGCGTTTCTATGGCCCTTGGCCTGAGCCACATGGTCGGGCTGATGTGCAGCATCGGTGCACTGCTGCTGATCTGGTTTGTTCTACCCAGAACCGCTAATAGTTCTGCAGGTATTGGCGTTGTGTTCGCCTTCACAGGCCTGCTCGGCCTTTCGCTTGGTCCGATTCTCTCCTTCTACCTGGCCATGTCGAACGGTGGGCTGATCGTCATGCAGGCACTCGGTGGCACAGCGGTGGTGTTCTTTGCGCTGTCCGGCTACGTGCTGACAACCAAGAAAGACTTCAGCTTCATGCGGGGAATGCTGGTAGCCGGCCTGGTGGTCGTGGTGGTGGCCATGCTGGGCACAGTGGTTGCCTCCATGTTCGGAGTTGACGTAACTGTATTCAGCCTGGCGCTGAGTGCTGCCATTGTCTTCCTGATGTCCGGTTTCATCCTGTATGACACCAGCCGCATCGTTAACGGTGGCGAAACTAACTACATCCTGGCAACAACAGGCCTGTATCTGAACATCTACAACCTGTTCGTAAGCCTGCTTCATATCATTGGCGCCTTCTCCAACGAATGAGCAACCGTGTGCAAGAGCAGACAAAAACCCCGGCGCCTGCCGGGGTTTTTACGTTGGTCATTACCGGTGCACCATACTCATCCCAGGCACCGCAGACAGCCCTGCACTTTGCCCGCGCTGCACTGGCTGCCAACAAGCGAATTGACCGGGTGTTCCTCTACGGTGATGGTGTTCACCTTGCGTCCAGCCTGAGCACCCCACCGTCCGACGAATTGAACCTCTCTGAAGCCTGGGCCGTTTTTATGGCCGAAAACAGGATTCCCGGAGTTGCCTGTATTGCCTCTGCTCTCCGGCGGGGCCTCGTTAACGAATCGGAAATGCAACGCCACGAACTATCCGCGTCCAACCTTCGCGCGCCCTTTGAGATAGCAGGGCTGGGCGAATGGGTGGATAGCGCCGCTTCTGAATCCCGTGTCCTTTACTTTCACAGGGGAAGCTGACGTATGAGCACGCTGATCATTATCGACCAGCCACCTTACGGCTCCTGGGAAGGCCGGGAAGCTCTGGATATGGCTTTATCCCTGGCTGCGTTCGATCAACCCGTTTCGCTGCTGTTCTGCAACGCTGGCGTGAACTGGTTGCGTCAGGGGCAGGCCCCCGGCAGGATTGAGCAAAAGTCCGTTGAACGGAACCTGGCTGCGGCGCCAATCTTCGGCGTGGACGCTCTGCTTGCAGACAGCAAGTCCTGTGACCACTATGGCCTGACAGCGGAGGAGCTGCCCGAGCCCGTTTCCATCACTGAATTCGGCCCGGAACTGACCAGCCGTTTTGATCACGTCGCCTTTGCAGGCTAGGAACTGAGCCAATGACCGGATTCAAAACCCTGCACATTCTCAATAAACCACCGGAGCATGCTCGCTACCGGCTTTGCCTCTCCGCCATCGGGCCTGAGGATGGATTACTGCTGACCGAGAATGGTGTCCTCGCCGTTACCCAACTGTTGGAAATCAACAGTGAGCGGTGTTATGCGCTGGCGCCCGACCTGGAAGCGCGGGGACTGTTATCGCAAGTCAGCAATGATCAAGTTGCGTCATTTGATGACATGGTAAATCTGGCCACATTTGCCGAAAACGTTATTAGCTGGTGATTCATGAATGACAGCCCGTTACCGGAGAGGAATAACGAAGGTTTTCTGGAGAACGCAGAGCATTGGAACCCGGAGGTAGCCGAGGTTATTGCCAGCGAGGATGGCATTGATCTTACCGAAAATCATTGGGAAATCATCAGGTTTCTGAGAGTTTTTTATCAAAACTATGAAGTATCCCCACCGTCAAACCGTTTGTTTGTTAAAGCGGTCAAAGAGCAGTTTGGGGAGGATAAAGGCAACAGCATCTACCTGATGCAGTTATTTCCGGGCACTCCCGCAAAAACCGCCTGCCGCATCGCCGGCCTGCCGCGGCCTACCAACTGCCTATAGGTCGTTGCGTGGCTTTCTCTTCTGGCTCGGCCCATCACCAAGAAAACTGCTCAGGCCGTTCTCGAAAAGACCAGATCCAAATCGCAAAAATTGGCGAGTGGATTCCTTGGCGGTGTTTTCAGGGAGTTCCCGCAAAGTCTCTTCAATGCCTTCCTGGACCCCTTTTTTTACCCCTGGCTCTATCGCGCGGGCGGCCTCGATAATCTCCTCAATTCTGCGATCCAGGTGTGGTTTCACGACAGCGAACCAGAATACGGCAAGCGCTGACACCACCGCTGCAATGGTGACAAGCGCCTGGGCCACGAGCGTCCATCCAAAGTTCATACACTGCCCTCCTGGTCAGTCTGCGGTGACAGGCTTGAGCCTGTCACCCGAATACATTAGCAAGCACGAGGAACTGGAGCCCACCGGCCACGGCACCCAGCGTCCCGCCCACCAGCATGAGCTGGAGCTCTTCTTCGCGGAATGCCGGCCTCAGAATGTCCTGAAATTCAGCTGGCCCCAGGGATTTCATCTGGCTGGCCAGAACACCTGCCACCACCGGAGCCCTTTCACGGTTAAAGGCCGGGTCCCCGAATACGTCCGCGGTTGCCAGTACCGCTTTATCGTTCATGGCCTTTTTCAGTTCGGTGTAACCCGTCATGCCTACCGTAACCTGGGCAGTCAGCTTCATCACCACCGAGTTATCCAGCAATGGCCGCAGGTGTTTCTGAATAATGGCCCGGGTACGGTCACCATGATCACCGTTAATCATGGCATCAGCAACTTTCTCGACGGTAATCAGCTCCTCAGCCACAAGCCGGGCCCACACATCACTGATTTCGGGCTGGCGCCTCAGAAACAACCCCTGAACCTTCCAGAAAAGAATGCGCCGGGGCCGGAGAGGACGAAAAATCAGGTTGATGGCAATCCAGTTGGTTAGAAAACCTACCGCAAATCCGCCCACCGGCAACAACCAGGGCTCCGGATACCGTGCCCAGACAGGCGCCAGAATGGCGCCCAGAATACCTCCGATGACAGCACCACGGTTGATCACAGAGCGAAGCTCCACAGAACCCGCCTGCTCAAATATCCGGTTCATCAGGTCCGGGTGGGATTCCAACTCACGGCTAAGCAGGGCTTTCAGATCCACCAGCTCGTTCAGGTCGTCACCAAAATCTTCCACCAGTGACTTGATCCGGCCTGGCAGCTGCTCGCGACCCCACCGATAGATACGATTGCGGAGAAACAGCGGCAGGTTATCCCATAATACCGGCTGAATCTCGTACATGACTTCATCGATGTACTCGTCCATTCGCGGGCCGACCTGGGCGATAACCTGCTCGACAATTCTCTGGGGTTCCAGCTTCTGATACACCGCGTTCAGGTCGCCAAACTGCCGGAGCGTCCGGTCAATGCATATATGGGCCATTTTCTCGGCCTTGCGGGGTATAACGCCCTGCCAGCCAATCCATCCCATTCCCACAAACTGCACGGGATAGAATGACATCTGGATGGCGAGCCAGTTGGTAAACCAGCCAACCATAGCGGCCACAAGTGGCACAGACAGAAGTGCTACATCAACCAAGGCAAACCCCAGCGTATGAATGGCGGGAACATTTGAGAGGACGCGCCGTTAATAGTCAGACAGGCGTTATGCCCGTCGTCCGATTCCGATTGTGTGGCAAATAATGAGGTATATGAAACAAATCGGCATTGGCCGTGCCGCCACCACAGGAACGATAGCCCGGCACGGGCGCAGCTGACAAATATCCGCTGCAATACGAAAGAAGCCGGCAATTGCCGGCTTCATATAACACTTAAACAATAGACTTTATATTATTGATAATAAGCGTTTTCTTTAACTGTGTGGTCTGTCACATCCCGCACCGCCGAAATCTCGGGAACACGCTCTTTCAGCGTCGACTCGACACCCTGCTTGAGGGTCAGGCTGACAGCACTGCAGCCCTGACAGCCGCCGCCAAAGCGCAGTACCGCGACCGAACCGTCAACCACCTCTACCAGGGATACATCACCACCGTGTGCCGCCAGATTCGGATTGATCTCGGACGCCAGCACATACTGGATTCTGTCCGGCAACGGTGCATCATCGTCAACTTTGGGCACCTTGGCGTTGGGGGCCTTAATGGTCAACTGGCCACCCATCTGGTCCTTGGAGTAGTCAACGTAGGCCTCCTCCAGGAAAGGAACCGAGTTGTGATCCAGAAACAGGGTGAATTTATCGAGATCAATCTGCTCGTCAGTCGGCACAATCTCATTGGGCGGACAGTACGCCAGGCAAGTCTCGGCATTCTTTGTTCCAGGCTGGGTCACGAAGATCCGGACGCCCATGCCTTCGACATCCTGTTTTTCGATAAGTTGTGCAAGGTAATCCCGTGCGGGATCTGTCACCGTAACCAATGCCATAATTGCAACCTGTCAGTAAGTTTAACCATATTTTAAGTGAGTTCGCTCCAACATGAAAGACCAAGTAAAATAGTCAGACTTTAAGCGGTTAATTGATGAACATCATCAACCCGTGGGACGACATCCGCCAATTTTGCTATGATCCCGCGCCATTGTGACAAATACGACACCCGGAAGTAATTTCTATGACCGATCGCAACACTCGCCTGGACCGCCTGGAACAGCTTGGTAATGCCCTGAAAGAACGCATCGTTATTCTTGATGGCGGTATGGGCACCATGATCCAGAACCTGAAACTGGACGAGGAAGCGTTCCGCGGTGATCGATTTGCCGATTATGACCGGGAAGTTCAGGGCAATAACGACCTCTTGAACCTGACCCAGCCTGCCCTGCTCCGCAACATTCACGCGGATTACCTGGATGCCGGCGCGGACATTATAGAAACCAACACCTTCAACTCAACACAACTATCCCAGGCGGATTATGGCCTGGAGTCAATCGCCAAAGAACTGAATGTGGCGGCGGCCAAACTGGCACGACAGGTTGCCGATGAATTTACCGCCCGCAACCCCGACAAGCCGCGTTTTGTGGCAGGTGCTGTGGGGCCCACATCGCGAACAGCCTCTATCTCCCCGGATGTAAACAACCCGGGTTACCGCAACGTTGACTTCCAGACTCTGGTGGACAACTACTACGAAGCGGTTGAGGGTCTGGTTGAAGGCGGCTGTGATCTGATCCTGATCGAAACCATCTTCGACACCCTCAACGCCAAGGCAGCCATTTACGGTATTCAGCAGTATTTTATCGATAGTGGCATTGAGCTGCCGATCATGATTTCAGGCACCATCACCGATGCCTCCGGCCGCACCCTGTCTGGCCAGACCACCGAAGCATTCTGGAATTCGATCGCCCATGCCAAGCCAATTTCCGTGGGTCTCAATTGCGCGCTCGGGGCGGATGCTCTTCGCCCCTACGTCGAAGAGCTGTCCAACAAGGCCGATACCTACGTCAGCGCTCATCCCAATGCTGGTCTGCCCAACGAATTTGGCGAATACGACCAGACCCCCGAAGAGATGGCGGACATCATTGAGGGATTCGCCCGCGACGGCTTCCTGAACATCATCGGTGGTTGTTGCGGATCCCGTCCGGACCACATCGAGGCCATCGCCAATGCGGTTTCCAAGTACCCGCCCCGCAAGATACCCCAACCCAAAAAGGCGCTTCGCCTGTCCGGCCTGGAGCCCTTTACCGGCGACGACAACACCCTGTTTATCAACGTGGGTGAGCGCACCAACGTCACCGGCTCCAAGCGTTTTCTACGGCTGATCAAGGAAGAGCAGTACGAGGAGGCACTCAGCGTTGCCCGCGACCAGGTTGAAAACGGCGCCCAGATCATCGACATCAACATGGACGAGGGCATGCTGGATTCGAAGGAGGTCATGGTGACCTTCCTCAATCTTGTCGCCTCGGAACCCGACATTTCCCGGGTCCCGCTGATGATCGACTCCTCCAAGTGGGACGTCATTGAGGCCGGCCTGCGCTGCATTCAGGGAAAGGCAGTGGTGAACTCCATCAGCCTGAAAGAAGGCGAAGAGGAATTCCTCAAGCGCGCCAGCGACTGTATGCGGTATGGAGCTGCTGTCGTGGTAATGGCCTTCGACGAGGACGGCCAGGCAGACACTTATCAACGCAAGACAGAAATCTGCAAGCGCTCATACGACCTTCTGATCGACATCGGCTTTAATGCCGGGGACATTATCTTTGACCCCAACATCTTCGCCATTGCCACCGGTATTGAAGAGCACAACAATTACGCAGTGGATTTCATCAACGCCACCCGCTGGATCCGCGACAACCTGCCCCATGCCTCCATTTCCGGTGGCGTGAGTAACGTATCTTTCTCGTTCCGCGGCAATGATGCGGTGCGGGAGGCCATCCACTCGGTGTTCCTGTATTACGCCATCAAGGCCGGCATGAACATGGGTATCGTCAATCCCGGGCAGTTAGTGATCTACGACGAAATTGACCCGGAACTGAAAGAACTGGTCGAGGATGTGGTGCTCAACCGCCGCGACGATTCCACCGACCGGTTGCTGGAAATCGCAGAACGCTATCGCAGCAAAGGCGGAAAAACCCAGGAGGAAGACCTGGCCTGGCGCGAATGGCCGGTCGAGAAACGGGTGGAACATGCCCTGGTCAAAGGTATCACCAGTTATATAATCGATGATACCGAAGCCTGCCGTCAGCGTGCCGAGCGCCCCATCGAAGTCATTGAAGGGCCATTGATGGATGGCATGAACGTGGTTGGTGACCTGTTCGGGGATGGCAAGATGTTCCTGCCCCAGGTGGTCAAAAGCGCCAGGGTTATGAAGCAGGCGGTGGCCCACCTGATCCCCTACATCGAAGCCGAAAAAAGCGAGGACCAGAAAGCCAAGGGCAAGATCCTCATGGCAACGGTCAAGGGCGATGTACACGATATCGGCAAGAACATCGTTGGTGTGGTGCTGCAGTGCAATAACTACGAAGTCATCGACATGGGCGTGATGGTGCCCTGCGACAAGATCCTGGAAACCGCCCGCAAAGAAAACGTCGATATTATTGGCCTGAGCGGGCTGATTACCCCTTCTCTGGATGAGATGGTGCATGTCGCGAAAGAGATGCAGCGGCTGGATTTCCATATTCCGCTGATGATCGGCGGCGCTACGACCTCCAAGGCCCACACGGCCGTCAAGATCGAGCAGCAGTACAAGAACGACATTGCACTGTATGTTTCCGACGCTTCCCGTTGTGTCAACGTGGCCTCCCAGCTGCTCAGCAAGACCGCCAAACCGGCCCTGGTGGATGCGGCAAGAACCGAATACCACGACATCCGCGAGCGCCGCAAGAACCGCGGTGAGCGCACCAAGCTGGTATCGCTGAAGGAAGCACGCAATCGTGCCCCGGACATTCACTTTGAAGGTTACACGCCTCCCCGGCCCGCCTTTATCGGTGTCAGATCCTTCGAAACCTACGATCTGGAAAAGCTGCTCGACTATGTTGACTGGACCCCGTTCTTCATTTCCTGGGACATGTCTGGCAAGTACCCGGCCATTTTCGACGATCCCAAACGAGGAGAAGCGGCAAAGACGCTCTTCGATGATGCCCAGAAGATTCTGCGGCAGATGATTGATGAAAAAAGAGTTTCAGCGAAAGCGGCGATCGGTTTCTGGCCCGCCAATCGGCGCGGTGATGACATCGTGCTCTACACCGACGAAAGCCGCAAAACCGAACTGACCACCCTGCACCATCTGCGTCAGCAGGATGACAAGGCGCCAGGAAAACCAATGATGGCACTGTCGGACTTCGTTGCGCCGGAGGGCGACGGCCCCTGCGATTACGTCGGCGGCTTTGCAGTAACCACCGGTATCGGTGCAGAAGAGTATTCCCTGGAATTCAAGAACCACAACGACGACTACAACGCCATTATGGTGAAGGCGCTCGCGGATCGTCTGGCCGAAGCTTTCGCGGAGCACCTTCATGAGCGTGTCAGGAAGGAGTTCTGGGGTTACGCCGAAGACGAAACCCTCAAGAATGAGGACCTGATTCGCGAACGGTACCAGGGCATCCGCCCGGCGCCCGGCTACCCGGCCTGCCCTGATCACACCGAAAAAGCAACGCTGTTCGACTTGCTCGATGCTCCGGAGAACGCAGGCCTTGAACTGACGGAACATTTCGCAATGTTCCCGACAGCAGCCGTCTCCGGATGGTATTTTTCCCATCCGGAATCGAAATATTTTGCGGTCGGCAAAATTGGCGCTGACCAGGTTGAAGACTATGCTGAGCGCAAGGGTATATCCAAAGCCGAGGCTGAACGTTGGTTGGCCCCCAGTCTCGCTTACGACCCGGCGGAATAGTTCTCGCCGGGAGATTCACACCTGATTGGCCGGAAGGAAAACATGGCAGAGCAGCAGGATAACGAAAAACCACGCGCAAAAAAGGGACCGGGTGTTCTTAAAGTGATGCAGAGCATCCTGGCCGGCGCACTTGGAGTGCAGTCAGACAAACGCCGGGAGGAAGACTTCTCGAGCCATAGCCCCTGGCCCTACATTATCGCCGGTATCCTGTTTACCGTGGGCTTTGTTGTCGCCCTTATTATCGTGGTCAAGCTGGTGCTTGCCGGGCAGTGAACTCTACTGTCCGGCCACCCATATTACGGCGAAGGCAACCGCGAGTGCTACCAGTAATACGGCCGCTACTGCATCTGCCTGGCTATCAGATCGCATTGTCTTTTTCATATTCTTTCCTCGCTATATTGTTGTCTGTTTTTTCAAGCACGCCTTTCTAAATCTAGGCTGAAAACTGATATCCGTCCAGCAATATCTCAACTTCTATATCGCTCAAATCGATAAACATATTTGGAAATAATCATTTTAAGAATAATGGCACGGTGATATTCTCCCCGCAAGAACAGGCACCAAAGCTGTATTTCCAGCGTTTCAGCAGGACGTTCCACTATGTATGTTTATGACGAACACGATCGGCAAATAGCAGCCGAGCGCGTTGCACAATTCCGTGATCAGACCGAAAGGGCTCTGGCAGGTGAGCTGCGTGAAGACGAGTTTCTTCCGCTACGACTGCAGAACGGATTGTATGTGCAGCGTCTTGCACCGATGCTGCGTATCGCCGTTCCTTACGGAATGCTTCGCTCTGCGCAGCTTCGCCGGCTGGCCCGCATAACCCGGGACTATGACAAAGGTTACGCTCATTTTACAACCCGCCAGAACGTTCAGCTCAACTGGCCGGCCATTGAAGATGTGCCGGACATACTGGCGGAACTGGCAGAAGTGGAGATGCACGCCAACCAGACCAGTGGCAACTGCATTCGCAACACCACAACCGATCAGTTTTCCGGCGTTCAGTCTGATGAAATCACTGATCCCCGGCCTTACTGCGAAATTATCAGACAGTGGTCAACGTTCCACCCTGAGTTTGCGTTTCTGCCCCGCAAATTCAAGGTGGCCGTCAATGCGTCCGAGCACTCCGACCGTGCCGCCATCCAGGTGCATGATATTGGCCTGCAGATGGTTCACAACGATCAGGGCGAGTTGGGCTTCCGGGTTCACGTGGGTGGTGGTCTTGGCCGCACCCCTATGGTTGGCCCGGTGATTCGTGACTTCCTGCCGGAGTATGACCTCCTGACTTATCTGGAAGCCGTGCTTCGTGTTTACAACCGTTACGGCCGGCGCGACAACAAGTTCAAGGCTCGCATCAAGATACTGGTCAAAGCAAAGACACCAGAAGGCTTTGCGGCCAAGGTGGAAGATGAGTGGTCCCATATCAAGGACTCACCGACCCGCCTGACTGACGAGGCGATTAACCGATTCAAAGCTTACTTTACCGAACCTGACTACCAGCAGGTTCCGGACGTAACCGACACCCTGGCCACCCAACGCTTCGAAAACCGTGAGTTTGATCAGTGGATTTCACACAACGTGGATACCCACAAGAAACCGGGTTACGCGATTGTTACGCTGACCATGAAGAAAACCGGCACACCGCCGGGTGATGTCAGCGACCGTCAGCTTGAGCAGATTGCCGACGTCGCGGACCAGTTCAGTTTTGGCGAAGTCCGGGTAACGCACCAGCAGAACGTGGTGCTGGCCGATGTGCGCAAGGATCAGTTGTTTGAACTCTGGCAGGCTATTACCCCCATGGGTTTTGCAACAGCCAACCTCAACACCCTCACGGATGTGATCTGCTGCCCGGGAGGCGACTACTGCGCCCTGGCCAATGCCAAGTCCATACCAGTCGCCGAGGCGATCCAGCGTCAGTTTGACGACATGGACTACCTGTACGACATCGGCAACATCGACCTGAATATCTCCGGCTGCATGAACGCCTGTGGTCACCACCATGTGGGTAACATTGGCGTACTTGGTGTCGACAAGAAAGGTCAGGAGTTCTATCAGATCAGTCTCGGCGGCTCATCCCATCATGATGCCGCCATCGGCAAGATTCTGGGCCCCTCTTTCGCCCGGGATGCCATGCCGGAAGTGATTCAGAAGATTATTAATGTCTACGTCGATCACCGTACCGAGGAAGAGCCTTTCCTGGACACCTATCGCCGTATCGGCATCGAGCCATTCAAGGAGCGGGTTTATGCCTGATGTAATTACCAGTGACGGACGTGTCCGTCAGGACAATTGGGTTGTTGTTCCAAGGCCGGCTGAAGGCGAGTCTCTGGCTGTGCCCGGGGAGCCGGCACTGATCCCGGCTGACTTGTGGCTTGCGGGCAAGGAGCACTATGAAGGCCGGGATGATATCGGGGTCTGGCTCGACAGCCACGAGGAGCCGGAGATGCTGGCCGGGGTGGTTAACGAGTTGCCGGTTATCGCAGTGAACTTTCCCAAGTTCAGTGATGGCCGGGGTTACAGCATTGCGCGATTGCTACGTGAGCGACTGAATTATCGCAACGAGCTGCGTGCCGTGGGGGATGTATTGCTGGACCAGCTTCAGTTCATGAAACGCTGTGGCTTTGACACCTACGTGCTCCGGGCTGACAAGGACATTCACAAGGCGGCCCGCTGCCTGAATTTCTTCACCCAGGGCTACCAGGCCGCCACCGATACCGACGTCCCGCTGTTCCGCCGCCGGGCTTCCTGAGTTTTACTCCCCGGACGAACAAAGAGAGAGCCGGCAACCAAAACACGCCTCAAGACATCCTGTTCGGCTTGGGCTCCGCCATCCCTGGCTCCGCACAGTTTTGGTTACCGGCTCTCTCTTCGTTCTGGATAGCCTCGGGCAGGGCAAAAGAGCCAAAGGCGTAATCCGACAACCCAATCACAAATTATCCGTTGTTACCTGGAATGATCCAAAACGATCTTCCCGAATGACTCCCCCTTCAGGAACGCTTTCAGCGCCCCATCCAGCTCACCACGCCCAATATCACGGGCGGAAGCTTCTGTCTTCTTACACGCCCAGTCACCAGAGAACTTGTCCCAGACTGCCTGTTTTTGCGCCATCGGGATTTCCACGGAATCCACGCCCAGCAGGTTGTTACCCCGAAGGATAAACGGCAGCACGGTGGTTTCCAGCTGTGGGCCAGCTACCAGGCCGCAGCAGGAGACAGAGCCGCCAGGGTGAATCTGCTTCAACAGTTCGGCAAGCGGGCCGCCGCCTACGGTGTCCACGGCATTGGCGAAGGCCGGTTTCAGCATTGGCTTCTTTTCGGTTGCCAGGGCTTCGCGGCCCAGCACTACTGTGGCACCCAGGTTTTTGAGTGCATCGGCATGATCCTGCTTGCCGCTGATGGCCACCACTTCGAATCCGAGGTTGGCCAGCAGTTCAACGGCCACGCTGCCCACTGCGCCACTGGCACCGCTTACCGCGACCTTGCCCTGCTCCGGGGCCGCGCCCATGGTCAGCAGCTTCTTCACACACAGACCGGCGGTGAGGCCGGCCGTGCCATAGATCATCGCGGTTCGCGAATCCCAGCCCTGGGGCATCGCCACGCACCAGTCTGCGGGCACGCGGATGTATTCGCCAAAGCCACCGTCGGTGTTCATGCCCAGGTCGTATCCGGTAACCAGTACTTTGTCGCCCGGAGATAGCTGGCCAGCAGAGGCTTCGACTACTTCTCCGGCGGCATCAATACCCGGCGTGTGGGGGAAGCTACGGGTAACACCCTTATTGCCCGAGGCGGACAGTGCGTCCTTGTAGTTAAGAGAGGAATGGCTGACACGGATCAGAACCTCGTTCTCGGGCAGGTCCGATACCTTGAGCACCTGTTCAGAACCCGTATATTCTCCATCCTGCTCCTGAACGCGCCATGCCTTGAACTCGATATCGTTTGTCATGATTCTGGTCCCGTTGTCGTTGGCTTACTGTATTTTCTGATTCCGGAATGCACCAAGTACCCGCCAGATGGTGTGCTCAAGTGCCGCACTGGTGGCAAGACCGAGTTTTTCAGGTAACGTGCGCTTGCGTTGATAACTTACCGAGATTACGTCGGCGCGGTCACAGGCTTCAATGAGAAATTCGTCGGAGGTTTTGATCTCGTCGATCAGGTTAACCTCAAGAGCGCGACGGCCAAACCAGATATCACCATTGGCAACCGCTGCAATATCAAGCCCCGGGCGACGCTCCCCTACATACTCCTTGAACAGCACATGGGTATCTTCAAGGTCTTCCAGAAATTTTGCCCTGCCCTTGTCGGTGTTCTCGCCAAAGATCGTCATGGTCCGCTTGTGCTCGCCAGCGGTCAGTACCTCAAAATCCACCTCATTTTTCTTGAGGAAACGATGGAAATTGGGCAACTGCGCAACCACACCGATGGAACCAAGGATTGCGAACGGGGACGCCACAATGCGATCCGCCACACAGGCCATCATATAGCCGCCGCTGGCAGCGACCTTGTCGACACATGCCGTGAGCTTGATGCCTTTTGAGCGAATGCGGTCCAGCTGAGCGGCTGCCAGACCATAAGAATGGACCAGCCCACCACCACTTTCCAGACGGATAACCACTTCGTCTTTTTCCGGTTCGGCAACGCTCAATACTGCAGTTATGGAACGACGCAGGGAATCGGTATCGCTGGCCTTGATATCGCCGTCAAAATCCAGCACATACACCCTGGACTTCACATCCTCTTCGGTGTCACCTGCCTTACGCTTTGCCTTGGCCGCTTTTTCCTTGGCCTTTTCGGCTTTCTTCCGGGCCTTTTCAAAGACCTTTCGCTCTGAATCACTGCGCAGCCTCGCCTGAAGAGACTCCCTCAGCTTGCGGTATTTCTCATTGAGCTTGCGAACCCGTAACTCACCATCTCCACCGTGGTCATCCTTGTCTTTTTGCGCGGCGGACATAATCACCGAAATGATGACAATCACGGCCACCACCAGGGTCGCCGTTTTCGCAATAAACAAACCGAACTCTGTCAGAAATTCCAAGTTGCTTCTCCAGGATTATTCTTGAGCGCTCGATTGTAACCGAGGTGCCCTGAGGTACAACCCATCAGGGTGATAAAGAAAATTAAAACAAGCGTTCGATCAAGCTTGACACTGCTTTGGACTCACCCTAAAGTCGAACGGCTACGTCGGCTCACCCGCCGTCAATACGTCACGACAAACATCAGAAAGGTTAAAATAATGTCTGTAGCTCCGGTATTTGAAAAACTCGAACAGAATTTCAACGCAGACGCAGCCGCTGGCCTGGACCTGGTATTCCAGTTCGACATCGAAGACGACAAAACTTACCACCTGGTCATCAAGGATGGCACCTGCAAAGCAGCCGAAGGCGCTCACGATGACCCATCCGTCACACTGATCATGAACTCTGAAACTCTTCAGGGCATCGTGTCAGGCGAAACCGACGGGATGCAGGCTTTCATGGCCGGTCAGCTTCGTGCCGAGGGCGACATGATGCTGGCGACCAAACTGGGTGAACTGTTCAATATGGGCTGATTGCGCTCTCAGGACAGACCAAAAAAACCCTGCCACGCAGGGTTTTTTCGTTTTCGGGCATCCGGGAATGTTTTCACAAACCCACATCATCCAGCGAAGATTCAGCCAGCCGCAGAAGATCGGCATTACGCTCCTCACGCTTGCCAATACTCTCGATATAATACTCCAGAGAGGTCAGGGCATCCGCCAGCGCTTCCAGAACCTGAGGCTGGGGCGCTTCTCTGGCATCCAGCAGGCGCTCCTGGATAGAAGCAGCCACCCTCTCGAGCACAGACGCCGCACCAGGGTCATCCAGCATGTGCAGGCCGCCCCAGATACTGTGCAGGGTTGCTGGCAGATTGGCCAGGTGAAGCTTGTCGTAGTCAGATTCGATGAAGGCTGTAATCGCACGCTTGGCCAGCGTAAGCGCACTTTTGGCCTCATCAGCCACCACAAACGTAGCCTCCTTCAGGTATAGCGACTCCTCACGGCTTCTTTGTCCGCCTGCCAGTGCGTCGGTTTCCGAGGTAATGCCACGGGTAACAATCTGCATCACGGCATCTTCAATACCAAGTACGGAATCAGCCAGCTTGTAGAGCTCATCCTCTGCCGGCAACCGCTTTTCTTCCTCCCAGGCCCGCAGCCTGGCAGCTTCGGCACGGGCCATGGTTGCGAGCTGGTTCAGATCGAGCATGACCAGCGTGTTCGCCAAACGCTCAAGCGCATCCGCAATGGAGGACAGTTCGGCCAGATCCGGTTCGATGCCGCGCTCGACGATGTCCAGTTTGTCCTTGAGCTGATTCAGTTCATCCTGAAGGGCTGTGGAAAGCGACTTGAGCACATCGGAGCCAGGGCCGTAGAGGCGGCGGGCATGGGCATCCAGCATGGAATCCGGAAATTCTGCCGGCGCAACATGGAATGCGGACAGAACAGAGGTAACCTCCTGGTTTGCAGACCCGCTGCGATACAACAGGTAAACAAGGTCCCTTATCAGGGAGTCCGGTGCATCCTTGGCAGTCGCTACCTTGCCGACATAGACCACTTCCCGGGAATACTTTTCAATGCGCATGAGCATGCGCTTGCGGGCCTTACTGAACCCCATCACCCGGTCGAGCATGGTGTCAGCGACAATCGCCATCAGGCACCACATCTGCCCCATCGGCTGCCCCTGGCACAAACGCGCGAATCCGCGGGCGGCCCTGCCAAAGAGATTTTTGCTGACCACATCGTTCTTGTCACGGAGAACACCCAGCAATGCCACCTGGAATGTCAGACGCATCCGGCGCGCCAGGATTTCATACTCGGCCTCGTCGCCTTCGAATGCTGGCAAGGAAATCCCGGCGCAGAAATCCGGGCGCTCTTTGACATCCACATCAAAGAAACAGGATTCAGGGTAGGGTTTTTCTTTACGGGCTTCCCGCAGATCGTTGATCACCGGTAACAGAAGCTCCGGGTGATCGGCACGCTGCTGGTGGTAATATTCAACATAACGGCGCAGGATAAACAGAGCGCTGTTCAGCGTGGTAAGAAGGATGTTCTTGTCGTCGTTGGCACCGACGGGAACGTCGTTCGCCATACTCACTGCTTCCTGGCACAACAGTGTGCCGGCTCGCAACTCAACAAGAATGAAAATGCCACGGAGCTGGTTCAGAAAATCTACACAGTTCTGCAGGTCCTCACCGCTCTCCCGATTTTCCTGAAAGCGTTCCAGGCTGGACTCTGCCTGACTTATGGTCTGCTCAATCTCGCTTTTGACCAGATCAAATGACTGTGATTTCGTCGCCAGAGACGATTGAACCATAAACGCTTCCTGTAAATTATGCGGAAACTACCGCGCCCTGTTCTTGGAATGTGACCCAGTCGGTTTTTTTCGGGGTCTTTTTATAAGCCGGATTTACCCTTCCCAGCTAAAACAAAAGTTCGCGAAAACTCGCGAACTTATCATTAGTTATAACACAAAATTCAAGTAGCTCAAGAAAGCAGGAATGTAACAAAAAGTACAGGCTGGCACAGTTCTCATTGCCAGGCGTTTATCTCGTCCGGCCCGTTGTCATTCTTTGGTTGCCAACTTGTCCCACACAGTATCGCCCGCCTGTTTGGCAAGCAGCGCCATAAACTCTTCATGAGCAGTGGCTTCGTCTTTGCTGGCACGAACAACGGTCAGGGGCTTGCGGTCTGCAGGTAGTCTGCGAATCGCGCCCTCTCCCCCGGCCTCATCACTGCCGGCATCCAGGGATAACGCTGTCTGACCACCGGTAAGCAGCAGGTAGACATCCGCAAGAATCTCGGCATCCAGCAGCGCCCCGTGAAGATCACGGCTGCTGTTATCGACACCATAGCGCTTGCAGAGCGCATCCAGATTATTTTTCTGACCCGGGTGTTTTTTGCGGGCAATGGCCAGCGAATCCACCACTGCGCAGTGATCAGCCGTCTTGCGAACCGGTTTAAGACGGGCAAATTCCGAGTCCATAAAGCCGATATCAAACGCGGCATTATGAATGACCAGTTCGGCACCTTTGATGAAATCGAAAAATTCCGCGGCGATCTCTGAAAACCTGGGCTTGTCTGCAAGAAACTCGTTGGTTATTCCGTGAACGGTGATCGCCTCGGCTTCCACTTCCCTCTCCGGGTTGATGTACACGTGGTAGTGGCGCCCGGTGGTCTGGCGCTCCATTAACTCCACACACCCTATTTCAATGATCCGGTGCCCTTCAGCCGGATCGATACCGGTCGTTTCCGTATCCAGTACAATCTGTCTCATTATCCGCCCCGTTCGTTATGCATTCGCCAGTTCTTCCACGCCACGGTTGGCAAGCTCATCTGCCAACTCATTCCCCGGATTGCCTGAGTGGCCTTTTACCCAGTGCCAGTTCACCTTGTGCCTTGACACCTCGCTGTCCAGCTCCCGCCAGAGATCCTCATTCTTGACCGGCTTTTTCGCCGATGTTTTCCATCCGTTCCGTTTCCAGCCATGCATCCACTCGGTAATGCCCTTGCGAACATACTGGGAATCGGTATACAGCTCCACCTCACAGGGGCGCTTCAGTGCCTCCAGGCCACGTATGGCCGCCATCAGTTCCATTCTGTTGTTGGTGGTATTGGCTTCACCGCCATGCAGCTTCTTGCTGGCGTTGCCATAGCTCAGCACAACTCCCCAACCTCCCGGCCCGGGATTCCCCTTGCAGGCGCCATCGGTGTAGAGAACAACCTTACCGGCCATCAGCATTCCTCAACATAATTATGATCAAGCACGGCAACGCTGCCGCTCCGGCCTTTCCCGGGGTAAGTGCGGGATGCCCCAACGGTACCCCCGCCCGGCATTGCAATAACCTTTTTACTCTGCCACGCCGGTTTCCGGGGAATCCTGGAGTAAACCCGTTTTTTGGCAAGGATACAGTAATAGGCACCCACGGGCAGGAACCGATTACCACACAACCGTTCAACCAGGCCGTTACCTTCCTTGGCCGACGAACCCTGAAAGGGCACCTGGAAAAATGCGGACTGCGCTGATTCCACCGAAAAATCCAGCAACCGGAGCCAGTCTTCCATTCTGCGTTTCATCATGAAACGGCCACCCCATGGGCCGCCCCGCTTTCTTGAGACCAGTTTGCGGAGCCCCCAGAGGCTGAACGGATTGAAGCCGATGAGGACGATCATGCCCTCACCACGAAGAACGCGGGAGGCCTCCCGCAGTGCCTGATGGGGATGCGGCGAAAAATCAGCAGTGTGGTGAAAGATAACCAGATCCATGGAATCCCCGGGGAAAGGTAATTCATCGGCGTCGCAGACTGCCACGCCATCAGGAATCAGGGAATCCCATACCGGCGTGGTGAGAATTCTCTGGGCGAAATCGGTTGTACTTGCCAGTGGCAGGCGGTGGCTCAGGCCAACCTGTAATTGCCTGGCGCCGGTCAGGCTTGCAACGTGATGCTCAACACAGGCTCTCTGATCAGCCAGCAGGGCGCGCCCCAGGGGTGTCTGAAACCAGCTTTCAAAGCTTTCGTGTCGGGCAGAGTAATCAATCTCGCCAGCTGAAGTCATTGCCTCGTTCCCCTGTTCTATCCCGGGCGGTATTGGGACGTCGCCGTTAATGCACTATGATAACAGTCACACTCGACTTGCACATGTGGGAGCCTATGCTGACCATTAGCGCTATTCCAGCTTTCAGTGACAATTATATCTGGTGCCTTTTCAATACCGAAGATCGCAAGGCACTGATTGTAGACCCGGGGCAGGCGGAGCCCGCCATCCGGTTTCTGGAAGACCACGGGCTGGAACTCGACACGATTCTGATTACCCACCACCACCCCGACCATGTCGGCGGTGTCGACGCCCTGGCCGGAACCGTTTCAGAATGCCGCATCGTCGGTCCTGCCAACTCCCCTTTCAAAGGGGCAAACCGCGAGGTTCGCCCCGGTGATGAGGTAATCTGGCAGGATCTCACCTTCAACGTGCTCGCAGTGCCTGGCCACACGCTGGATCATATTGCCTACTTTACGGATTGCCACGTAAATGATCGCCCGGTGCTTTTCTGTGGCGATACGCTGTTTGTTTGCGGATGCGGGCGCCTGTTTGAAGGGACTCCGGAACAGATGAAAAAGTCGCTGGAGACTCTCCGCAAACTACCCGATGAAACCGCCGTTTACTGCGCCCATGAATACACGTTAGCCAACCTCAGGTTTGCCAGGCACTGGTTGCCCGAAGATGGCCCGCTGCGTGAATTCGAGGCCCGATGCCAGAAGCGTCGGGACGATGGAGAGCCAACAGTTCCCTCTGTTCTCGGCGAGGAAAAGCGACTTAACCCCTTCCTCCGCTGGGACGACAGCACTGTTGTGGAGGCGGCAAAACGGCACGCCGGGCAAGCGGGGCTCCCCATGGCTTCCGAGAGCGATGTGTTTGCAGCAACGCGGCATGGCAAGGATAACTTTTAGGCACCCGTAACATATTCTATCAATCGCGTAACGAGAGTCTTGTTGACCGTTTGAAAAGCGTTCCAATAGAATCCGTATAACTTTTACGCCGTAAATTCCTAAATATGCCGGGATTTCAGACAGATTTTCCCGGCGTCGTTCAGCTAACCGGAAGTCGTTATATGTCGGTCTTGCGATTATCAATTCTGTTCCTTCTCGGCACACTTACCAGTGGTTGCAGTATCTTCGAGCCCCGCGAGCCAGACCAGAGCAAGGCTTCTGCCAACCCTCTTGAATCCCGGGAAGTAACGGTTGCGGCCGGAGATGAGGATCTCAAGGAGGCCATTGAGACCGACCCGGACAGCAGGTCCGGGGACAAGTCCTCGCGCACTGAACTCGACGACGCCATCGACCCAGCTCTTAAAGAGGCGGCCGAAAACGCCAGGCAAAAGCTGGACACGCCAAAACAGGAAAGCTCCGAAGAGGAAGTAGCGGAATCCGACCTGTGGCAGCGACTAAGGTCCGGTTTCGCGCTGGATCATGACGCCAGCGACCCGCGGGTTCAGGCTCAGCTCAACTGGTACAAGAAGCATCCCAGCTACATTGACCGGGTGGTAGAGCGGGGAAGCCGTTACCTGCACTACATTATTACAGAAACCGAAGAACGCGGACTGCCCACGGAGCTTGCTCTGCTCCCTGTTGTTGAAAGCGCATTTGACCCATTCGCATACTCCCACGGGCGTGCTGCCGGTTTGTGGCAGTTTATTCCGTCAACCGGCAAGCATTTCGGTCTGACCCAAAGCTGGTGGCACGATGACCGGCGCGATGTCATTGCCGCCACAGACGCTGCGCTGACTTACCTGGACAGACTGGCAAACCGCTTCGACGGAGACTACATGCTGGCGCTGGCCGCTTATAACAGTGGTGGTGGTACCGTTTCCAGTGCCATGAGGCGCAACCGCAACAAGAGCGCGGCTACGGACTACTGGTCCCTGGACTTGCCGACAGAAACCCGCCATTACGTGCCAAAACTGATCGCACTGGCAAAGATATTCGACCAGCCGGAGAAGTACGGCATTGAATTGCCGGCTCTGAAAGATGAACCCTATTTTGAGGTTGTGGAAACCGGTTCCCAGCTTGATCTGGCACAGGCGGCCGAACTGGCAGGCGTGGACATTGATGAAATATATCTGCTGAACCCCTCGTTTAACCGCTGGGCCACCTCCCCCGACGGCCCCCATCGCCTGCTCATACCGAGGGGAACAGCCGAAACGTTCACCGCAGCCCTTGATAACATCGACCCTGAGGCACGTGTTTCCTGGCGCAACTACAAAGTGAAATCCGGCGACACGCTGAGCACCATTGCCAAACGACATGCGACCAAGTCATCGGTGATCCAGCAGGTTAATGACCTGGACAACCATATCATTCGGGTCGGCCAACGCCTGATGATCCCCTCTGCCGCCAAAGAGTCAGCCACTTACGCGCTCAGCGCCAGTGAACGGTTGGCGAGGAAGCAGCAAAGCAGCGGCAAAACCAACGACGGCACCCGCGTTGATTATACGGTCCGTTCCGGCGATACGTTCTGGGACATTGCCCGCGAACACCGTGTGTCTGTCCGGCAAGTGGCTTCCTGGAACGGAATGGCACCGGGCGATCCGCTGATCCCGGGCAACAAACTGGTTATCTGGTCAGAATCCAAGCAGCCCGCCATGCTGGCAAGCAATGACCGGGGCAAAGGCATGGTCCGCAAGGTGGGCTACCAGGTCCGCAAAGGCGATTCACTCTCAACCATTGCCAACCGCTTTGCGGTGAATGTGAGAGATATCGCAAGCTGGAACGATCTCAACACGTCTCGTTATCTGCAGCCCGGTCAAAGTCTGGTACTCTATGTCGACATCAGAAACAACCCCTGACCGAGACCTATGACAATAACCCGAACAGCCTCGTCCCTTACCAGAGTTCTCACCATGCTGGCCATGGCAGCGTTGCCATGGCAGGCCCATGCGGAAAGCCCCGAGCCCCGGCACGGCATTGCAATGCATGGTGAACCGAAGTATTCCAGTGGGTTCTCCCACTTTGACTATGTAAACCCGGACGCTCCGAAGGGTGGCACGCTGAGGCTGGGTGTTGTCGCAAACGGGTATGATTCCTTTAACCCGTTTGTAACCAGGGGGGTTGCCGCCGCTGGCCTGAACAGCTATCTCTACGACACACTACTTGAATCATCGGACGATGAACCCTTCTCTGCCTACGGCCTGATAGCCGAATCAATCGAAACGCCGGAAGACCGCAGCTACGTTATTTTCAACCTCCGGGACGAGGCACGCTTTCAGGATGGCGAGCCCATCACCGCCGAAGATGTAAAGTTTTCGTTTGAAATACTCACAACCGAAGGCCACCCGTTTTACCGGAATTATTACTCGGACGTCAGCGAGGTGACCGTAGAAGGCAAGCGCAGAATCCGGTTTGATTTCGGCGACACCAGCAACCGGGAATTGCCACTGATTCTTGGGCAGTTGCCGGTGTTGCCCAGCCATTACTGGGAAGGCAGGGAATTCGGACGAAACGGGCTTACCATACCGGTTGGCAGCGGCCCGTACCGTATCGATGATTACGACGCCGGCCGCGACATCACCTTCAAGCGCGTGGAAGACTACTGGGCAGAAGACCTTGCCGTGCGCAAAGGTCGATTCAATGTCGACCGGATCCGTTATGAATACTATTCCGACGACACGGTTGCGCTGGAATCCTTCCGCGCGGGCAATTTTGACTTCCGTATGGAATCCTCTGCCAAGAACTGGGCAACATCCTATACCGGTGACAGGTTTGAATCCGGCAAGATAAAAACCGAGGCCATCGAACATCAGCGCCCTGCCGGCATGCAGGCATTTGCCTTCAATACCCGCCGTGACAGGTTCAGTGATCCGGCGGTGCGCAAGGCACTGGCCTATGCTTTCGATTTTGAGTGGGCCAACAAGAACCTGTTTTACGACCAGTATACCCGCACAAAAAGCTATTTCGAGAACAGCGAGCTGGCATCTGGCGGGCTCCCGGAAGGGCGTGAACTGGAAATTCTCGAACAGTTCCGCGATGACCTCCCCCCGGAAGTCTTTACTGAAGAATATACTCCCCCCTCAACCGACGGCAAAGAAGGCCTCAGGGGCAATCTCCGTAAGGCCATGAACGAATTCAGGGCGGCTGGGTACGAGATCCGGGATGGCAAAATGGTCAACCCGGAGAACGGAGAACCTCTGGAATTCGAGATGCTTCTGCATCAGAAGACCTTTGAGCGTGTCGTGCTTCCGTTCAAAAACAATCTGCGGAAACTCGGCATCGATATGTCGGTTCGTCTGGTTGATACCAACCAGTACATCCAGCGGGTAAGGGAATTCGATTTCGATGTCACTGTCCAGGGCCTGGGTCAGTCGGACTCTCCGGGTAACGAGCAGAGGGAATACTGGCACTCTGCGGCGGCAGACGCCAAAGGTTCCCGGAACTACATGGGTGTGCAGGATCCCGTGGTCGATGAACTGGTTGAGATGGTTATCCAGGCGCCGGGACGGGAGGAGCTCGTCCATCGTGTCCGGGCCCTGGACCGGGTGCTCCTGCACCATCATTACGTGATTCCCAACTGGTACATGCCCAAGGATCGCGTCGCCTACTGGTCTTTCCTCAAGCGTCCCGAAGCTGTTCCGAAGAACGGTGTAGATATTGATAACTGGTGGATAGAACGCTAACCCCATGATCGTAACGACGTCAGAAGTACTGATTACGGAGTTGCGCTGAATGGGCAGTTATATTCTCAGGCGCCTGGCACTGATTATTCCGACTCTGTTCGGAATCATGCTGCTTAACTTCATCATTGTTCAGGCGGCGCCAGGCGGCCCGGTTGAGCAGATGATTGCGCAAACGGAGGGCCATGGCGGTGGCGCAATGGCCCGGGCTGGTGGCGGCGGCATTGGCGAAGAGGTGTCGTCATCCAGCGGTGACAGCCGCAGTTCCCGCGGGATACCGGATGAGCTGCTGCGCGAGATCGAAGTCATGTATGGCTTTGATAAACCTCCCCATGAACGTTTCATCAAAATGGTTGGCGACTACGCCACCTTTGATTTTGGTGAATCCTTCTTCCGGGAACGGACAGTTATCGAACTCATACTCGACAAAATGCCGGTGTCCATATCCCTGGGGCTCTGGTCAACACTGATTATCTATCTGATCTCCATTCCCCTGGGCATTCGCAAGGCGGTTACGGATGGTTCCCGCTTCGATGTGTGGAGCAGTTCCGCAATCGTGGTAGGCTACGCCATTCCCGGCTTCCTGTTTGCCATACTGCTGATTGTCCTGTTCGCAGGTGGCAGTTACCTGGACTGGTTTCCGCTGCGCGGGCTGACATCGTCCAATTTCGACGAGCTGAACTGGTACCAGAAGATCGGAGACTATTTCTGGCATCTGGCACTGCCTGTAACGGCCAATGTCATCGGTGGTTTCGCCACCCTCACCCTGCTGACCAAGAACTCGTTCCTGGATGAAATCAGCAAGCAATATGTGGTGACCGCCCGAGCTAAAGGCCTGGAAGAAAAGCAGGTGCTTACGGCCACGTATTCCGCAATGCCATGTTGATTGTCATCGCCAGCCTGCCGGGTGTACTGGTCTCCCTGTTCTTTACCGGCTCCCTTCTGATCGAGGTCATATTCTCTCTCGACGGGCTTGGGTTGTTGGGCTTCGAAGCCGCTCTGAACCGTGATTACCCGGTGATCTTCGGAACACTTTATATCTTCACCCTTATGGGACTGGTGCTGAAGCTGATCAGCGACATCACCTACGTTCTGGTGGACCCTCGCATAGATTTCGAAAGCCGGGAGGGGGCATGAGCCTGGTCAGCCTGACCCCGATTCAGCAAAGACGGCTCCGGAACTTCCGTAAAAACCGTCGTGGTTTCTGGTCACTGTGGATATTTCTGGCCCTGTTCGGTCTTTCCCTGGTGGCGGAATTGATCGCCAACGATGCTCCGCTGGTGGCCTCCTACAAGGGCGAC
>JBHEPI010000139.1:0-22376 GCA_046260345.1 Marinobacter sp.
CAGGTCGTAGATGCGGGGGAAACCGGCCGCCTGGCCATTGGCCAGACGTGGCAGTTGCCGACTGTACCCGCGCGGGAGATGTCGCCGCGCCAGGCCGATCTGCTGCTCGATCAGATAGAAGTTATCGAGCAGCCAGGCTTCAGTGGGCACGATCCTTTGCCCCGCCGTTACCGCATCCGTGACGACGTCGTAGGCTGCCAACAGAACACGGGCATTGTCCGCCAGACGCGGGAGTAACCTGTCCGCCCCCGGGTGCGGATCGATTTGATGCTGCTCTCCCAGGGTCACCGCATGACGCTTCAGTTGCTCAATGCTGAACAACTCCGCGCGCAAAACCTCGGTATCCCGGTCAAGGCGCAGCCCATTCCCGGTACGGGCCAAAAATCTGAACACTTTGATGGTTATTGCTCCTTGATAACCCCTTTCCAGACTATGCAAAAAGGTGCTCCCCGGTCGGTGCAGTAACACACATAAGAAGTCTGAGTGGGATAGCGCACGGTGACCCCGAGGTGGCAGGCGTAGGCTTCAATTGGCTGGTGCCCGTTGACGCGCTGAGAGATAACGCTTATCGCATAGCAGTATCAGGTAGCGGGTGTTCCTTATGATTTTTTTCTACTCTTTTCGGCAGCCTGAAATATGCAGAAGACTATACGGTTATCGGATTTTATCCGGACAGAAATAGAGCCGATTCTTCAGGACTGGGAAGAATTTGCCACATCCATCCTTCATGCCAGGCATATGGGCAAGGCTGGACTGCGTGACCACGCCAGGGAAATGCTTCTGGAGATTGTTGACGACCTTGATTCAGGCCAGAGCGAATCAGAGCGAGCCGCCAAATCGAAGGGCAGGGGGCCGAAGGACGAAGAGGAATCCTGGGCAGAGGTGCACGGAGAGGACCGACATACCAGCGGCTTCAGTGTTATGGAGACCATTTCCGAGTTCCGGGCCCTGCGAGCGAGCGTGGTGTCATACTGGATCAGTACCCATCCCACCATTGCCGGCCAGCAGCTTGAAGAGCTTACCCGCTTCCATGAAGCGATAGATCAGGCTGTTGCCGAATCATTGGAACAGTATGCGACCGCAAAAGATATGGAAACCCGGCTGTTTGGCGCCATTCTGGTGGCATCGCCGGATCCGATTTATGTGCTGGATCTCCAGGGCCGTTTTATTTATGCCAACAAGGCAACGGCTGATCTTTTCGCTATGCCGCCCGATGCGATCATCGGAAAGACCAATTTCGACCTCGGGTTTCCCTTTGCCCCGGACTTTAATCGAAATCTTGAAAAGGTGATTGCTGACCAGTCCACCTACCGGGGTAAGTTTGCTCACACGTTTGATTCCGGGCAAGGTGAACACTTTGACTATCTGCTTGCGCCCGTGTTGGACGATGATCGGAACACTGAAGCGACGGTCTGCATTTTCCGGGATATTACTGAACAGGCGATTGCCGAGGAAACTATATGGCATACCGCCCACCATGATTTTTTGACCGGGCTGCCCAATCGCCGACTTTTTCTGGACCGGCTGGAACAGGAGGTCAAGCACGCAAAACGCAGTAGCCTGCCCCTTGCGCTGCTGTTCCTGGATCTTGATGGCTTCAAGGAAGTCAATGACTCGCTCGGCCATGAGGCAGGGGATCGTGTACTGTGTGATGTGGCAGAGCGCCTTGCTCACTGTGTCCGAGAGGACGATACGATTGCCCGTCTGGGCGGCGACGAATTCACCGTGATTCTCACTGCCGCCAGACAGTCCAAGGATGTTGAGCTTGTAGCCCAGACCATTATTGATGCACTCGCAAGGCCCTTCCAGACCGAACATCAGCCCGCCCGGATTTCCGTCAGCATTGGAATCTCTCTCTACCCCGGAGATGCGTCTGATCCTCTTGCTCTGCTGCAAGCGGCAGATAAAGCCATGTATTTTGCCAAAGAATCCGGGTCAAACCGGATGTGTTTTTACAGCACGTCCGAAGAACCAAAAAGACCTTTTCCCCCTGGTAAAGGTCTGAAAATGTAGCCTTTGTGCCTTTCGCAAATTTCGTCAGCCATCATTGCGGTTTTCATAGTGCTTTAACCGGTTGTACAGGGTTTTCATGCTGACCCCGAGAATATTGGCGGCCTTCTCCTTCTTCCCCCGGCACTCGTGCAGGGTAGCAAAGATCAGGGTCTTTTCTGCCTCTGCCACAGAGGAGCCAATACTTACGGTCACAGAGGGCCCCTGGTTGATCTGATTGTTCAGAGGATGAACGACATCATCCGGTATCTCATCTGCTGTGATCAATCGGTCGGCCATGATGTAGGCCCGCTGGACCGCATTTTTTAATTCGCGAAGATTGCCCGGCCAGAAGTGGTTCTCAAGTATCCGTAAAGCAGCCTCTGAGAAGTCAATTTTGCGCCCATCCTGTTGATTAAGCTCCCGCAGGAAGTGTCTGGCGAGTATTCGGATGTCCTCTGTCCTCTCTCTCAGGGGAGGAAGTGCGATGGGAAAAACCTGCAGACGATAGAGCAGGTCTGCTCTTAAATGGCCTTCTCTCACTTTGGTTTCCGGACAGCAATTGGTGGCTGCCACGATGCGGACATCGGCCGCTATCTCACCATCACTGCCGACGCGGTTGAATCGACGGGTTTCCAGGACCCGCAGCAACTTGACCTGCAGATCTACCGGCATCTCAGTGATTTCATCGAGAAACAATGTTCCGCCACTGGCTCGCTCAAAGACCCCTTTATGTTCTCTCACTGCCCCGGTAAAGCTGCCTTTCTCATGACCAAACAGCTCACTCTCTATCAAATGGGGAGAAAGCGCGCCGCAATTGACGGGCACAAAAGGGCGGTCCCACCGAGCACTGAGTTTGTGGATTGCCTGGGCTATAATTTCTTTTCCTGTGCCGCTTTCGCCCCGGATAAAGACGTTGGCGGACGTTGGGGCAACCCTACTCACCTGCGCTATAACCTGCTGCATCCTGGCTGAGGCACTCGAAGCCAGGCTGAACTCAGCGGCGACGGGTCTGGTTTTTACTTCCACAAGTTTCATGAATTGCTCCTTCTAACATTAATGCGTCGCTATGCCGAACGGGCCCATTCCCGCAATTCAAGGTAACACGGCGGCAAAGCGCGCTTCTGTGCGATTGCCAACGCTGCTGCAAACGTATCTTTTCCCGTCCAATGGAATAGCAGAAATTCGGTAAATTCGGGTAAACAACAAGAAAATATGACGGACCAAAACCCCTTTTCGCGGCTCGATTGATACCACTATTTTCGAATCCCCATCTGAGACACCCGACGAGAATCTTACTAACTCGTTGATAAAGTCAGCTTAAAAAATATGTGCAGAGCACAACTGTTCCCGGCTTTCTGGCGTGGCACGGCGCTTGCGAGATGATTGATGTCACCGGGCAAGAGCCCGGAATCTCCAACGCCTCAAAGAGGAAACCATCATGTTTAAACAATTGTTAATTTCAACAGCGATCTCGGCTGCGCTGCTCTCAACTCCGTTGATGGCGGCAGAGAAAAGCATGGGCAATGACAATCCACAAACGACTGGCCAAGGCACCACGGGCGCCAATGACGCCGGAGGCCAGGCCAGCACATCCGGGCAGGGCGGGGATTTCGATGAGCTTGACCGGAACAAGGATGGTGAGCTTGATGAGGACGAGCTCAACCGCTTCGGCGCCACTGCGGCAGGAAGCTCAGGCAACCAGGGCGATAAAGACCACGGCAAACGCATGATGAAGCAGTACGACCGTGACGACGATGGAAGTGTGACCAAAGAGGAGTTTGATAGCGGGTCAGAGCCTGAAACAAGGAGTAACCCGGAGCAGTAAAAAAGGCACTGACCTGAAGAGACTTGGTTAATAAGCTGGAGGGCGACAGCAATGTCTCCCTCCGGCTCGCTCCATGAGGCCACTATCAGGCCCTGATTCATCCCTCCCAACGAAACCGTTTGAGTAAAATGTTCCGACCGCGTGTAAATCTTGCCATCTTTATCTCTATTCCTTCCTCCGGGACGCATTGCTTTTCCCTCGTTTGGGCCTGTTCAGCGTGACATCACTGGCTGTGGCACAGGCTATGCAGCGATTATCTGTGTTCAAACGCGGGAAGTTTGAAATGTCGTCCATCGCCTAAGGAGAAATACTATGGAACCAAACGATCCGAATACCCAACAAGACAGGGGTACGCAGCCACCGCCTAAATCACCGCCACTGCCTGGTACTTCGTCACAACAGGCGGGCGCAACCGGGAATGAAAAACATTCCGAGCCAGGCGCCGAATCCGGTTCCGCGGAAGGCGGCGCCAGCGAGCTCGCAGTTGAAGTAAAAAAAGCCGCAAATGCCAAGGTTAAGGAAGGCACTGATAAAGCTAAAACGACCGTTTCCAGCACCGTCGGTCACGGTGCTGAAGCATTAGGTCGAGCAGCGGACTCTTTTCGGGATCAGGGCGAGGACACTTTGGCTCAGACGACAACCTCCATCGCTTCCGGGCTGTCTGAATACGCCGAACGGCTTGAAAAACGTTCCTCCGAGGATTTGATTCAGGATCTGGCGCGTCTGGCTCGCCAGAACCCGACGATTTTCGTGCTTGGCAGTGTGGCTATTGGAATCGCTTTAAGTCGGTTTCTCAAAGCATCCTCAAGATCGACTGATGGACATGGCTGAGCAAACCGGTTTACGCAAATAAGGAATTCCAGGAGGTTAAAATGGCTGATGCCGCTCAGAATGGAAATCTCGATTCGTCCAGGCCAAATAGTGGCTCTCAAGCTGCCAGCCAGCCCGAGGACAAAGTGCGATTTTATAAATTGGTCCGGCATCTGGTCGACGATCTCGCTCTTCTTTTGCGCAAGGAGCTGGCTCTTGCGGGCTCGGAGGTTTCCCAAACACTCACCGATACCAAAAAAGGCCTCTCCGGCCTGCTCAGCGGCGCGGTGGTATTGAACTCCGGATACCTGTTCCTGCTTGTTGCTGCGACATTGGGGCTTGGACAAGTGATGGAACTTTGGACGGCCGCCCTGATTGTTGGCGGGGTAGTGACCGTTATAGGGCTGATCATGGTAACCGCAGGCAAGAAAAAGCTGGAAGCCTCCAGCCTGAAGCCGGAGCGCGCCATAGACAGCGTCAAGAAAGACACGGAGTCATTAAAAGGAAAGGCGTTATGACGACTGAAAAAGAGCAATTTAAAAATGATCTGAACAAAGATCCTGAAGATCTGAAGCGTGAGGCTGACGATGCACGTGAAGATCTTGAGGGTACAGTTGAAAAGCTGATGCATCAGCTTTCTCCCAAGGAACTGCTCAATCGGGGAATTGAAATGGTCCAGAACACAGGTGATGTTGATTTCGTTCGTAATCTTGTCAATCGGGTCGAAAGCAATCCCATTCCAACTGTGCTTGCGGGGGTGAGTCTGATCTGGCTGATAACCGCCTCCAGCAGCCCCAATTCATCCTCCCGTGGCGCCGCCGAACGCACCAGGGACGCCGCTGAACGTACCCGGGACGCTGGTCATAAAGCCGCCAAAGGCGCCCGTAGCGGGCTTCGCGATGCGCACGATGGGTATACTCATCTGCTAAGTGAGCAACCCTTGTTGGTTGGCGTTCTGGCAGTGGCGGCTGGAGCCGCACTGGGAGCGCTCCTGCCACGGACCTCGACGGAGGATCGGGTGATGGGAGAATGGAGCGACCGGGGAACAGACGCTTTCAAGGAAAGAGCAGAGGAAAAGCTGCAGGATCTGCAGGGAAAGGCTTCCCCGGATAGTGCGGGAAGCTATGATACCCCAGCAGGAGGCATGCCCTCAGCGAAGGCTACGAATAAGGCTGCATCTGGCTCTAAAGTCGGAGAGGACGCTCCTGCAGGAACAGGTCCCGGACCATCGGCGGCGCCGCCGCCTCCAGCCTCACCGGGATCCAGTTCAGATTCCGGCAAAACTCATGGTGGAGCTAACTTTTAGTGATGGCCTACGCAGTTGCAGTGATTGGTAGTGGCATGGCGGGACTGGCGGCGGCCTACTGGGCGCGTCGCGCAGGCCACGATGCCCTCGACCGATGGCACCGCCAGCCGGGGCGCAAAGTCTTCTTCTGTGGCTCCTGGGCTTACGAGGGGGTGCCTGTGCTGGAATCCGCCGTGCGCTCGGCGAACGCCATCGTGAACAGCATCGGCCGGTAAAACTTACCGGACACACGGTAAAACTGACCTGAATGTGTCGCCGCGGTACCAACATGTCTGGGGGCCGGTTTTCCACCGCAGAAATTTCATCACCCTTGTAAACAGTCGGTTAGCAGCAATTTCGTCACCTTAACAATCCTGTATTCCAGCCTGGCACACAAGCTGCAGACCCCATGCTACTTATACGATGTTTGCGAGTTCTGATGGCTCAGGATGACCAAATAATCCTTTTCTTTTCATTTTTCGCGGAGAACCGGCATGAATAACACAGGCAACCATCGGTCAACGTCATTTATTTCCTCTCACTCCAGGGAACTGGGGCTCTTGCTGGGAATAGTGGTGGTTACCGCAGGAATCGCTTTCTATTTGCGCCGCAACGCCGGTACCTTCAGCGCCCTGAGCCCTTCCAAAGATGTCAAGCTTGAGAGTCACGTCACGATCAATTGCTCTCCGGCAACGGTTTACCAGTTCTGGAAAGATTTCAAGAACCTTCCGCAAGTCATGAGCTTTATCGAGCGGGTCGAGCGTCAGGAGGGAAACGTCTACCACTGGGTTGCACGAGGCCCGGCCGGGCCCGGCCTTGAGTGGGACGCCGAAGTGGTTGATGACCAGCCGAACAAGCTGCTGGCCTGGCGCTCTCTGGAAGGCTCGGAAATTTGCACCTGGGGAACCGTGCTTTTCAAAGGCCGTGATGATGGCCGGGGCACCGAGGTGGCTGTCGCGTTCAATTTCAGCCCGCCTCATAACCTGCTCGGCGCTGCAGCAAAATTCCTGTCCGGGCTCGAAAACGAAGCCCTGAGCCAGGATCTTCGCAACCTGAAATCCCACCTGGAAGCCGGTGAAATCCCCTCCAGCCGCCGTTTCACCGAAGGCAACCAGAGCACCAAAGGGATCAATGTATGAGAGCGGTCTGCTGGCACGGAACGGAGGATGTTCGGGTGGAAACGGTCCGGGATCCCGAGATCATCAACCCAAGGGACGCAATCGTTCGGGTTACATCAACAGCAATTTGCGGCTCGGATCTGCACCTGTACAACGGTCGAATCCCCGCCATGAAGAAACACGACATTCTCGGCCATGAATTTATGGGAGAAATCGTCGAGCTGGGCTCCGGCGTTAAAAACCTGAAAAAGGGTGACCGGGTCGTTGTGCCTTTTACCATCGCTTGTGGAGGCTGCTACTTCTGCTCCAACGATCTTTACTCTTTATGCGATAACTCCAATCCCAAAGCGGTCATGGCAGAAAAGCTCTGGGGCCATTCTCCCTGCGGGATTTTCGGGTTCTCGCATTTACTGGGGGGGTATTCCGGCGGACAGGCTGAGTATGTCCGGGTGCCTTTTGCCGATATCGGGCCGATGAAAGTTCCGAGCCATCTCGAGGACGACCAGGTGCTGTTTCTCACCGATGTTTTCCCGACCGGTTACATGGCCGCTGAGAACTGCGACATAAAGCCCGGACACGTTGTCGCGGTATGGGGATGCGGGCCGGTGGGACAGTTTGCGATCGCCAGCGCAAAGCTGCTCGGCGCGGAAAAGGTAATAGCGATTGACGAAGTGCCCGACCGCCTGGCCATGGCCAGATCTCAGGGGGCGGAGACGATCGACTTCAGCCAATGTTCGGGCACCTTTGACCTTTTAGGCCAGATCAAAGCCAAAACCGGTGGACGAGGACCGGATGCCTGCATTGAGGCGGTCGGTATGGAAGCCCATGGCTTCGGGGTGGAGCACCTTTACGACCGGACAAAACAGGCACTCCAGCTGGAAACCGACCGCCCGGCTGCCTTGCGGCAAGCGATTATGGCCTGCCGGAAGGGCGGCGTTATCTCCATGCCAGGGGTTTACGGCGGTTTCGCCGACAAGATTCCCCTGGGGGCAATGATGAACAAGGCCCTAAGGGTCCGCACTGGCCAGACTCATGTCCAGCGTTATCTCAAGCCATTGCTTGAGCACATAGAGGAAGGAAGAATCGACCCTTCGTTTGTGATCAGCCATCACTACAACCTGGAAGACGCACCGGAAGCCTACCGTATGTTCCAGTCCCGAACTCATGCCTGCACCAAAGTGGTCATGAACCCGGGGGAACCTGCTTGATGTTCAGCCGCAGTCGAGGCGCTGACTTTGGCAAGGCTTCGGCCTTGCCCTTTTTACTACCAGAGCTCACAAATACGCACGCCCCATACCCTTCGCCCCCGTTCTTCGATATGACGCCATTGCGACATCCCAGCCGCCATGGCGCCATTCCGATATCGACGTTGGGCCCGGTACTCATTACCTCTCCCCATCCAGACGATGAGACTCTGGGTTGCGGTGGACTGATCGCCCGCTGTGCCGAAATTGCATGCCCTGTCTCCGTGTTGTCGATGACCAACGGGGAGGGTTCGCACCCGGGTGACACATCGTGGCAGGAAAAGCTGGGTGACATACGTAAACGCGAGCAACACCTCGCTTTGGAAGCTCTCGGATTAAAGAAACCGGACATTATCTCACTTGCACTGTCTGATGGTGGGATGGAGCAACTGACAGGTACGATGTACGCACGCGTTGTAGCGGTGATTCAGGATGTTATTCAGTCACGCCGTATCAGTACTGTGTTTGTGCCGGCCATTGACGATCGTCATGCAGACCATCAGCAGACGGCCCGCTTGCTTGCCGAAGCCGTTTCAACGCTTTCTGTGGCACATTTTTTCAGCTACCAGATATGGCCACCTGAAGAACGGCCGGCTCAGGTGACCGCCAATGAGGTGGGGTATCGCCTCAATATTTCAGACATTGTGGGTGTGAAGCGCCGAGCTATCAGCATGCATCGATCGCAATTAGCTCCGATCGATTCTGCCCATCCGGAGGGCTTTCGCATGCCCCAAGAACTTTTGAAAGAAAAGCTGAAAGCTCACGAGTCCTACGCACTCGTTGGTGATGTGCCCGCCTGGTGCGGTCGATTGAATGAGGAAGCCATTCTGCCCCAGTATCACCTCACGGAGTCTCCAGGATAATGCTAGCGAGGCCTTTGCGTAGGTTAACGCACAGACGCGCGATTGATTCACAGACATCCTGATCTATACCACGGTAAAGGAGTTTTGCTATGAGCCAATCCAGTCTGAAAGAGTCCGAAGATCGGATCGATCCCTTTATCCGGACCAATCCGGTAATTCACTCCGGCAATGAATACCGATGGCATGGGCCACTGGATGAAGTCGCGTTATCGAAGTATGAACGGGACGGCTTTCTATGGTTCGAAGGGTTCTTCAATCAGGAACGGATGGCGCCATTTTTCGAGGAACTGCGTCAGATGGCGCAGGACAAGGTAGTTATGGCATCTGACCAGGTGATCCAGGATCCCAATACTGGTGACATCCGTTCAGTATTCGCCATGCATGAGCTTTCAGATCATTTCAATCGCCTGACCCGAGACCCTCGCATCCTGGGCATGGTCAGGCAGCTGCTTGGCGGTGAGGTCTACATTCATCAATCGCGGATCAACGACAAGTACGGATTTGAAGGCAGTGGGTTTTACTGGCACTCGGACTTCGAAACCTGGCACTGTGAAGATGGAATGCCCCGCATGCGGGCGGTAAGCGCCTCGCTGATGCTCACGGACAACAACGAGTTCAATGGGCCGCTGATGCTGATTCCTGGTTCCCATCACTACTTCATCCCTTGCGTGGGTGAAACGCCCGACCTCAACTGGCAACAATCCCTCAGGTCTCAGCGGCTGGGGGTTCCGGACCAGAAAGCACTGGCTATGATGGCCAATCGCGGCGGTATTCAGGCTCCGAAAGGGCCGGCAGGGTCGCTGATGCTTTTCGAGAGCAACACTCTGCACGCGTCGAACATCAATATGTCCCCCTGGCCCAGGTCTAATCTGTTTTTTGTTTTCAACAGTGTCGACAACTTATTGGTAGAGCCCTATGCCGCCAACTCGGAACGGCCCGATTTCCTGGGGGCACGTAAGAACACCGCACCTCTGACCATGTATGATGATTTCCCGGAACTTGCCTGACCAAATCGGGGCTCGGGCGAGTAAAGGCGGTCCCGTCGTAGTGGAGGCAGGGTGAATACACAATTGTTGGCAGTGTCTGGAATTATCGTTCTCGTTATCGTGATGGTTGACGTTGCATGGACGACCCTCACTACGCAGGGGAGTGGGCCAATTACCAGACTGATTACCATCGCCGTCGATTCAGCCTCGGCAAAGGCCCACGCTGTCTTTGGTCGTCGTGCCGCACTGGTTACCGCGGGGCCCATCGCAATTGTGGCAGTAGGCTCTGTGTGGGTGCTGTCCCTGTGGTCCGGATGGTTGCTTGTTTTCGGTGCCTTCCCGTACGGAGTGATCGAGGCACAAAGCGGGCAAACCGCGGGTTTAGCGGATCGCATTTATTTTGTTGGCTTCACCTTGTCTACTCTGGGTATGGGGGATTTCAAGCCGGGCGGAGAGTTCACGCGCCTTTTAACGGCGCTGGCGGCGTTTAACGGGCTGGTCCTGGTCACCCTGATTATTACTTATGCGGTGCCAGTGGTTCAGGGGGCGGTTGCGCGGAGAAAGCTGGCGTTCTCGATTTCTTTATTGGGCAGTAGCCCTCAGGAAATGGTTTGGCGAGCCTGGCAGCACAATAATACCCAGGGGTTTGAGCACGCGCTTGGGCAGATTTCCTCGGACTTGATTCAGTGTTCGGAACAACGATTAGCTTATCCGCTGCTTGATCTGTTTCATTGCAGGCAAAGCCGCTTCTCTCTCGGTGTCCAACTGGGCCGCCTGGACGATGCATTCAGTCTGCTGACAGAGGGTTTGCAATCAGACTACCGGTGGAATTCGTTTACGGTGGATAATACTCGAAAAGTTATCTCCCATTATCTGGACAGGTCCGAGCAAAAGAGTAACAACGCTGACGTAGGCGCGCCACCGTTGCCGGCCATTGGACTCCTCAAAATCAAGAATGTACCACTGGCGGATAATCAGGATGATGCGTTCGACCATCAGAAAAACCGACGGGTTCGTTTACACAGGCTTGTTCGCCGGGAAGGTTGGGAATGGTCTGCCGTTGAACGGGAAGACTTGGATGCGCTCTAAAGCTCACTGATCTGTGAATAGATGCACTAACCGGTTATGGCTGATTCAGTTTGTAGGCCAGCAAATAATCGCCAAGCGTAGTCCCGACCGAGCCGTGGCCGCCTGCAACCAGCACCACCATCTGTTCTCCCTGGCTGTTCAGGTAGGTCATGGGTGTGGCCTGGCCCCCTGCCGGTAGACGGGCTCGCCACAGTTCCTCGCCATCGGTCAGGTTATAGGCGCGAAGATAGTCATCGACGGTGGCGGCAAGGAACACCACACCGCCACGGGTGATGATGGGGCCGCCAATCCCGGGAACCCCCAGCTCCAGAGGAATCGGGATGGGCGCCATGTCTTCAATGGTGCCGTTCTTGCGCTTCCAGACGATCTCCCCAGTACGCAGGTCAGCACCTGCCACATAGCCCCACGGGGGGCGTTGGCAGGGGATGTCCAGAGGAGACATAAAGGGCATCATTTCCACTGCGTATTCCGCTCCTACATTTTCGTTTATACCTAATTCACCCTGGTTTGTGGCACCCATGGGCGTGCCGCCGTCTTTTGGCACCAGGCGCTGGATAAACGCCATGTACAAGGGCATCCCGAACATCACTTGGCGTTCGGGGTCCACAGCAATACCCCCCCCAGTTGAAAACACCGAAATTGCCGGGATAGACGAGGGTGCCCTGTACTGACGGCGGCGTGTATATGCCTTCGTAGCGCAGGGACTGGAATTTGATGCGACAGATCATTTGATCGATGAGACTTGCGCCCCACATATCGGATGTCTTCAGGGTTGGCGGGCGGAAGCTGAGCCCGGAAATCGGCTGGGTCGGCGCCGCATAGTCGCCTTCAATGGTGCCCTGGGGTGCGGGCTGCTCGGTGATGGGGATCAGTGGTTCGCCGGTTTCCCGGTTCAATACATACACATCTCCTTGCTTGGTGGGTACCACCAGCCCCGGTTGCACGCCTTCGACGGACTCGATATCCACAAGGCTGGGCTGCGCCGGCGTATCCATGTCCCAGAGATCGTGATGAACGAACTGCTGCACCCACGACACCTGCCCGTTTTCCGCAGGGATCTGAAGGGTTTTTACCTCCGGGAGATCGTCGAATTCCGAGCTGGGCGGCAAGTAGGATACGCCCCGGCACGTCTGATGCTGGCGCTGGCTTTCCAGCGGCACTTGCGCATCATAAACCCAGCGCTCCTCTCCAGTGTCTGCATTCAATGCCACCAGCCAGTTATGAGGTGTGCACAGGTAGAGCGTGTTACCTACTTTCAGCGGGGTGGCTTCGTAGGTGGTCTCGCCTATATCATCGGGCCCTTTGCGGTCGCCGGTCTGGTACTCCCAGGTCAGTTCTAGCTCGCGGACGTTTTCGGGCGTGATCTGGTCCAGCGGCGAATATCGTTGACCGAGATTGCTGCGCCCGTAGCTGAGCCAGTCGCCCTCCGGGACATCCCCGAGTCGGGGGTTCTGGATAACCGACTCGGTGGTCAACTCACCGTCAATACGGTGAGCATCGTAGGGGATGCTCGCCACCGTAAACAGGCCGACGGCCACCCAGGCAGTGGCAAGGGTTATCGCCCCCTGCCGATGCTTCGCCGAGCCCGGCAAAAGCAACGGAATGGCCAGCAACAACAGGACACCCAGCCGGGACGCCAGCGGCCACCAGTCGAAGCCGGCCTCCCAGTATGCCCAGATGGCAGTGGCAACCAGCAGCAGGGCGTAAAAGGTCTGGGCGAGCGCACGCTGGGTCTTCAACAAAAGAGCGATGATTATCAGGGCTGTCCCGGCAAGGGCGTAGAACCAGCTACCACCAAGAACGATGAGCCAGCCCCCTCCCGCCAGCAGGGGAAGGCCGAACAGAATGAGTGCTATCGAAAGTAAGATCATCAGCCTGTCCCTGGTGTCACAACGATCTGACCTTATGCTGCGCCCGCCGTGTCAGGAACGTCTGTGCACTAGGCCACACAGCAATTTGTTAAAGATCGGGCAAACTCCGCCCGGTTACCAGGAGAATGCGTCCATGAGCTTCAGGGTGGGAATCCAGCCGTGATCATCGAGGGATAGTGAGCAGAAATGCGGTGTTGTTTCTGTACGGTAAGCCACACTGCAGCCTGTGAGCGCATTGCAATACCGTCATTAGGTAATTAATCCAGGCCCTGCTAGCGTTATTGATAAGGTGATCGCTGTCCATCACCTATAAATACCCCGGATTGCAGATGCGGGGTCCCCCACGGGAGTTCAGCAAATACAGGAGTTCGCTATGATTCGTACACGATTGATCCGCACAATGGGCATTTCCCTTATTGCCGGTGGTGCCATAGCCTTTGGCCTACCAGCCTATGCGGCCCAGGGACTTTATTCTGCAGATGACTTGATGGATGCCGACGTCTACGACAGTAGCGGTAAGGAAGTCGGCGAGGTAGAGAATGTCCTTCTGGATGACAACATGTCGGTTCATTCACTGGTGATCAAGACCGGTGATGTGCTGGGCCTGGGTGGCCGTGATGTGGTAACCGAGCGCGGCACCTTTACCTTGCGAATGGAAGAAAACGACGACAACGAGTTTGACGATCTGGATTACGAAATCCACATGGAAGTAACCCAGGATGAGATCAAGGCGCTACCAGAATACGATGAAAGCTGGTGGAACCAGACCAGTGACTCCATGAGCCGGGCCTGGGAAAACACCAAGGAAACCAGCCAGAGCGCCTGGCAGGACACCAAACAGGCAACCTCCTCTGCATGGCGGAACATCAAGCAGGGTGTGGACGATCTGTCTGATGACACTGAGGATGAAGTTAACAACTGATCCGTCCGCGGGAATCTCGGGAAGGGAGACCGCCACTATGTCAGACCAGGAACTGAGTTATCCGTCTCCAGCTGCGGCGCCCAAAGGGTCTGACCGTTGGCTGGAGACATTCAGAGAGGTTCGGCTGGCCTCCGAACAGTTGTGCAGCCCTCTGGAAACGGAAGATTATGTTATCCAGAGCATGGACACTGTTAGCCCTCCAAAGTGGCATCTGGCCCACGTTAGCTGGTTCTTCGAGACTTTTCTGCTCATTCCGTTTCTGAAGGGCTATGTGCCACTGAATGAAACGTATGATCATCTGTTCAATTCTTATTACGAAACCCACAGCAGCCCCTTTCCCCGATCCCGGCGAGGTCTGATTTCCCGGCCAACCGTCGCCGACATCTATCTCTACCGGCGTTACGTCGATGAGGCCATGGCGCGGCTGCTGAACAACATGCCCGCGGAAACCAGCAACGCGATCGGGGAACGGGTTTGGCTCGGCATTCATCATGAACAACAGCACCAGGAACTGTTGGTCATGGACATCAAACATATTCTGGCTCAGAACCCACTTCGACCGGTCTACAACAAGCGCTTAAAGGTTCCGCCGAAGCGTCAGGCAGTACCGATGAGCTGGAAGGCTTACGAAGGCGGGTTGGTGTTTATTGGTCGGCCGCCAGGCGGTGTGGGTTTTGCTTTTGACAATGAACGGCCGGCGCATCGTCAGTATCTCGAACCCTTCGAATTGGCGAATCGCCCTGTGACCAATCAGGAATATATGAACTTCATGGAGCAGGGCGGCTATCAGGACCCGGCGCTGTGGTTGTCGGACGGCTGGCAATTGGTCCGAGAAAATGGCTGGATGGCACCGCTTTACTGGGTCAGGAAAGGCGATCGCTGGCACCACTTCACGTTGAGGGGATGGCGCCCGGTGGACCCCAGCGCGCCGGTGTGTCATGTGAGCTTTTACGAGGCTGACGCCTACGCCCGCTGGGCGGGGCAGCGCTTGCCCACTGAGGCTGAATGGGAACATTGCACGACCGACACCCGCAACTGGAGCGGGAACTTTGCACAAAACGGTTATCTGCAGCCAGTTACAGCGGAGGCCGGGGCCGGGGGCAGCTTCGATAACCCGCCATTACAGATGTTCGGCGATGTATGGGAATGGACCGGCAGCGCCTATCGACCCTATCCGGGATTCAGGGCCTTGTCCGGAAGCCTCGGCGAGTACAACGGCAAATTCATGTCAGGGCAGATGGTGCTGAAGGGGGGATGCTGTGCCACTCCCGAAAGACACATCCGGCCGACGTACCGCAATTTCTATCCCCCATCGGCCCGCTGGGCCTTTTCAGGTTTCAGGCTTGCCAGGGAGGCTACCGCGTGAACGCTGCAGAGATTCATTTTTACAATCAGTTAGTTGAAGACAATTTCCTGACAATGGCGGAAGAAGTACTCGCGGGATTCACCTCAAAGCCGAAGTTTTGTTCCCCAAAATACCTTTACGATCAGAAAGGCTCAGAGCTTTTCGAGAAAATATGTGAACTCCCGGAATACTATCCGACACGGACAGAGGAGCAAATCCTGCAACAGGCGATGCCTGAAATCGCCGAACTGGCTGGCAAGCACACAACACTGGTGGAGCTGGGCAGCGGCGCCAGTCGCAAGGTGCGCCTGTTGCTGGAGTCGCTCTCGGTGCAATGCTATCTGGGTATCGATATTTCCCGGGATTTCCTGATCGACAGCACCCGTCGACTGGCAGCGGATTACCCCTGGCTTGACGTGCACGCCGTTTGCGCTGATTACAGCCGTGGGGTTGCCTTACCCATGGCCATCAATCCAAAGCGACTGATTGCCTTTTTTCCGGGCTCCAGCATTGGTAATTTTACTCCCGAAGCAGCGGAGCGGTTTCTGATCAACCTGCACCGCTGCCTGCCCCTGGGAAGTGGCCTGATCATCGGCGTGGATCTGCTCAAGGACCGGAAGACTTTGGAATTCGCTTACAACGACGCCGACGGCATCACCGCTGAGTTTAACCTGAACCTACTGGACCGGCTGCGCCGGGAACTTGGCTTCAATATTCGGCGGGAGCGGTTCAGCCACCGGGCAGTCTTTAATGAGCAACAGTCCCGGATTGAGATGCATTTGGATAGTAAAGACTCGCAGGTTTTGTCCCTGGATAACCGATCCATTCGGTTCGGGGAAGGGGAGTCGATCCATACTGAAAACTCTTACAAGTACACCGTTCTCGGATTTCAGCGAGTGGCCAGCCGCGCCGGTTTTGTCAGCCGCAGGGTCTGGTGTGACGACAAGGGGCTGTTCAGCGTTCATTACATGACATCAGGCTACTCGTGACTCTGAAAGTGAAATCAACCTTTATGGACAAGGCGACAGGCAAGGACACCCCGGATCACATAGATGCCATTATTATCCTGGCGCGGGCAGGCTATGGAGCTCGGGGTATTGTTTATCTTCTGGTTGGTGGGCTGGCCACTCTGGCGGCGTTTGGGCAGGGCGGCCAGACTACCGGTAGCCGCGGCGCCTTGATGCGCATCCTCGAAACATCATGGAGTGACGTTCTGCTTGGCCTTATGATTTTAGGTTTTTTGGGATTCGGCCTATGGCGCGCCATCCAGGCGATCAGGGACACCGATCACCACGGTACTGCGGCCATGGGCATTCTGATCCGTTCAGGGCTCTTGGTAAGCGCCATAATCCATGCCGTGCTTGCGTTCTTTGCAGCCAGCCTGATTTTTACCCTGGGCGTTCCGTCAGGCGGCTCGGGGGGAGGATCCGCAGACGTGGCCACCCGTCTGATGAGCCATCCTTTCGGTCGATGGGCGGTTGCCGCAGTTGGGGTGGCATTCGTAGGCGCCGGTATTGCCCATGGAATCAAGGCATGGAAAACGCAATTTGATCGCCACTTCAATATGCCGATGCGGGTCCAGTATTGGGCCTATCCCATCTGCCGGTTTGGCCTGCTGATCCGCGGATTGGTTTTCGTGATTGTCGGTGGGTTTTTTTTCGTAGCCGCGTACGAGTTTGATCCTGACGAGGCCGGTGGTGTTGCCGAAGTCTTTACGCTGCTCAGCCGTATGGCATTTGGCCAGAGCTTGCTGGTTCTGGTCGCCACCGGTTTGTTTGCTTTTGGCATCTATAGCCTGCTGGAAGCCATATACCGCCGAATCGAACCCTAGGCTGGAGAGCCTGTCACTATGGGATTCAAGTCCGAACGTGCACAAAGGTGGTTTGAACGCGTAAACGGCTCCCGCCACATGCTGTGGTTCCTGGCGGTGGTGTCCTTCCTGGAAACGATTATCGTTCCCATACCCATCGAAGTGGTACTGATCCCGCTGATGGCCCTCAATCGGGACCGCATCTGGCGGATAGCTGCGGTAACCACCCTTGGCTGTCTGGTGGCGGCGCTAGTGGGCTATGGGGTAGGGGGGGCACTGTATCAGTCGGTTGGTACCTGGTTCATTGAATCCATGGGAATGCAAAGCGGCTACGAGTCCTTCCAGACATTCTTCGATCAGTACGGTTTTGTGGCCATACTTGCGCTCGGCATACTGCCCATACCCTTCCAGATCGCCATGATCACGGCGGGCGTTTCCGGTTATCCGATTTACCTGTTCGTGCTGGCGGCCCTAATTGCCCGCGGACTCCGTTATTACGGCCTGGCCTGGCTGATACTGCGCTTCGGCAGCCGGGCGGAAGAAGTGTGGCGGCGCCATGCAGTGCCCGCCAGTCTTGCCGGTGCCGCCGTTATAATCGTCATCTCGCTGGGGATGCAGGCAGTGGCAGACCGGCTTATGTAGGGCTATCCCGGTACCGAAGTCGAGCAGGGGCGAAAGGTCAGCTTGAACAGGAGCCGAGGTTAGCGAATTCCGGGGTGGCTAAACCATCAGCGTTCGTTAACGCACAGACCTAAGTTTCGATTGAAGGCACCGTCATTCATTGAGGGTGCCGAATAGGTTCAGGGAAGGAGAACGGCTATGGATATGCCCACGTTCAACACGCTTAAGGAACTGGCCCAGCGGGACCCGGAAGGCTTTGAGAGATTGCGTCTGGAATTGATTGAAGACTGTATTAGCAAGTGTTCGCCCCGTAATCAACGCCGCCTGAAGGGTATTCAGTTTGTAATCGAGGCCAAGCGCCTGACCGCTAACAATCCGATGAAAGCATTGCTGGATATTCAGGCAATGATGTACGAATCGGTGCTGAGCCTGCAGCAGGCATTGTTTTCTCAGCAACGCGCCCCAGAGCCAACGGCACCAGCTGGCGCCCTGGTTCTGGAGTTTCGGAGGCCGCTTTCCGGCAGGGTCTGAACTTGGTTGCGTAATCATGGCTCATCACTTTACGAACCGAAGACGCAGTTACCGTTCAAAAAATGATTGGTCAAGCAGCCAATTCCTTGCAGATATCGGCGCACTCCAGGCACGAACGGGCACAATCCTGACAGTGTTCGTGATCATGCTTGCTGCACTCATCGCCACAGGCTTTGCAGATTTCAGCGCACATGCGTGTAATCGTTGTGAAACATTCGCTGTCCCTTGCCATGGCGCCCGCAGTGAAGCGGCAGGCGTCAGCGCAATCCATGTCCATTTGGATACACCGAGCCATCTGTGCGACGTTTTCTTCCGACAGGCACGCCACGGCACAGTGATCGCAGATTGAAGCACATCGGTAACAAGCCGCAATACAGGCATCTAATGCATTTTTATCAGGTTTACTCATGTTGATTCCTCCTATCCTTGGTCAAAGCGACACCTAACGGGCAGCAAATAACAGGCCATGCTCAAAATATGATTGAAAGAGTGCTGACGAGAATGAGCTTGCGGTTGCCATGGGCTGCGCGGAGGCCAGAGACCGGTATCAGGCGTTCAGCTTATTTTTGAAAGACGAAAACGGACCAGCCAATCTTTCAGGAAAAGGGTGCCCAGACTTACAATCGAACCAGTAATATTTACCGGAAACTGAGCCAAACTCTAAGAGGCAATCACTCCATAGAAAACCAGGCACAGGGTAGAGGTTGTGACAACAATACCCAGGAGGGCGACGAATCCGTCATGTGCCAACAGGGCCAGGCCGAGCAGGGTAAGCGCCAGCCCCGCGCCTATTGCTGAGAAAGGCACAAACTCCATCGGCGGCATCATGAGTGCTATCACAACGCTGATAAGGGCAATGAGATAAACCCCAGCGCCATTGGTCAGGAAGGTGAGGCGGGGGTGAAGGAATCTGTCAATAAACCGGGCGGGACCAAGCATCCAGCGGCGAGACGTTTCCAGCTTGGAGCAAGACACGGAGCGATCAAGAAGCCAGCCAGGAAGCCAGAACGATTGCTGGCCGAAGAGCAATTGCACCGACACTAGGAAGATCAGAATGCCCATTGCGGTAGGGACCCCCGGAATACCCCCTATGGGCAATAAGGTGACCAGGCCAGGCAGCAACAGCAGTGGCGCAAAGGAGCGGCGTCCAAGCTCGTGTACCACCGCTCTAATTGAGGTGTGGTCACCGTCATCGTCCTCCGCTTTTGCGATGCGATGCAGGACATCTTCAAGGTTGGTGGGCTCTTCCATTACGGTTTGCTCTCACGGTATCCGGACACTCCGGTGACGTCCCCAAGGGCTGAAATTCAAACAGCAGGCTATCCGCGGCGTCCGCGTCACCAGATCCGAGGCTAGCACCCCGGGGACGCAGAGTTCGGTGGGGCAGCGTACACACGAAGCTTCCGGGTGAAACAATGGATTAGCACAAGACCGACAGCAGATGAAAAGTGCGGTATCGAACGGTATCGGCGGTTAAGAAGACGTACGCTTTACTCTTATGACCACAACCTCGAAATGGTCCTTGACCACCTACCTTCGCAAACGTGACTTTGGCCAAACCGCCGAGCCCAGCGGCGATTTGTCGGCGTCAACAGGCCGGCGCTATGTGATGCATAAGCACGCTGCGAGTCACCTTCATTACGATTTGCGCCTTGAGGAGGAGGGTGTTCTGCGCAGTTGGGCGTCACCCAAAGGGCCTAGCCTGAAGCGAGGAGAGAAACGCCTGGCGGTGGAGGTTGAAGATCATCCGATTGATTATGGCGAGTTCGAAGGCACCATCCCCAAGGAGCAGTATGGCGGCGGCACCGTGATGCTCTGGGATACCGGCACCTGGCAGGTAAACGGCAAGTGCGACGCGGATCGTATTGACCTTACCCTCGATGGACACTAGCTGAAAGGTGCATGGACACTGGTGCGCACCGATATGGATTCCGGCAGGCCTGGAAGCAACTGGCTACTAATCAAACGTGGCACTCATGATGTCAGCGAGGCCGAGGCACACGATCTCAGCGTCAAAAGTGGACGGACCATGGACGAGATCGCCAGCGGCGCGGACTTTGATCCGAAGGCCAAAGCGAACCCGGACCTCACGCCGCTATCGCCTTCCACTATTTCCGGAAGTCGGCGGCGGGCCTTACCGAAAAGCTTCAAGCCCCAACTCGCCACGGCGGCGGAAGCCGCGCCAGAGGGTGATGAATGGGTTCACGAGATCAAGTTCGATGGTTACCGCATTATCGTTATTCTCGCCGACGGAAAAGTCTGTTTGGTCTCACGCAACGGGCTCGATTGGACGAAGCGCTTTGCGGCGCAAACACGCCAGCTCGAAGCCTTCAAAACGCGCAACGCAATTCTCGACGGCGAAATGGTCGCGATGGGTAAGGACGGCGTCTCCAGCTTCGCTGAGCTGCAGGACCGGATCAGTGAGAACAATACCGGATCGCTGGTTTTACAACTGTTCGACCTGGTGCATGTTGATGGGTTCGATTTGACGGCGGCAGTCCTTCTTGATCGCAAGGCTGCGTTACGGTCTCTTCTGCAACACAGCGGGCTGGGGGAGACGGGATCATTGATACAGTATTCCGATCACGTTACCGGAAATGGACCGGAATTTTTCGCCCAGGCTTGCGAACTCGGCCTCGAAGGCACCGTGGCAAAGCGCGCCGATGCCGGATACATCAGCCGACGATGCAAATCATGGCTGAAAATCAAGGGTTCCCGGGATGGGGAATTCGTGGTTGGTGGATTCACTTCGCCATCGGGTTCACGCAAAGGATTCGGTGCCTTGTTGCTTGGCAGCTGGGAAGGTTCCAAACTGCGCTACCGGGGGCGGGTCGGTACCGGTTTCAGCGACAGACAGCTGGCGCACCTGCACGCTGTTCTGAACAAAGCCAGCATCCACAAATCAGCGTTCGCCGACACCGTGCCAGACCTTGAAGGTGTCACCTGGGTTAAGCCTCAGCTTGTTGTCGACATCGCCTTCAGTGAGCAGACCCGCGATGGGCGCCTTCGACATCCCACCTTTCGTGGTGTACGCGAAGATCGCTCTCCCAACCAGCCCAGCCGGATAGATTCCGGCGAGCACAGAAGCCCAACACCATCATCCGCATCCGCGCGCGGCAAGGATCTTGTGGAGGGCGTCCGCATCACCCATCCGGATCGCGTTGTTTATCCGGATATCGGTCTCACTAAAATCGAAGTCGCGCAATTCTATGCGGACATTCAGGACTGGTTGATGCCGCAGCTCGCCAATCGCCTGCTATCCCTCGTGCGCTGTCCGGATGGACGCCAGGAGGAATGTTTTTTTCAGAAACATTTGCTCGCAACTCAGGCCCGTAAGGTACCGCGTCAGGATTTCCGACAGAGCAAAGGCGCGAAACCCTATGCCTATGTTCAGTCGATCGCCCATGTGATTGCGCTGGTGCAATCGGGCGTGCTCGAATTTCACCCCTTCGGGAGCCTGATCACTGACACGGAGCATCCGGACCTGATGGTGTTCGATCTCGATCCCTCGCCGGGTGTGCAGTGGCCGGAGATTCTCAAGGTGACTCGAGAGCTGCGCGACCGCCTCGAAAAGCTCGGTTTCACGGCATTCGTGCGCACAACCGGCGGTAAGGGCCTGCATGTTGTGGTGCCACTGCGCCCGACCACGGACTGGGACGACGTCAAGGCTTTCGCAAAGGCGGTTTCCGAGCGGTGTGCGTCCGACGCTCCGTCGCGGCTGACCACCAAACTTCCCAAAGCTCAGCGTCGGAATAAAATCTTTATCGACTATCTGCGCAATGGTCGCGGCGCTACCGCGGTGGCCAGCTATTCCACCCGCGCAAGGCCCGGGGCACCGGTGGCGGTGCCGATTCGGTGGGACGAACTGAGCTCATCGCTGCGCCCGGATCAGTATTCGGTGGTTAACCTGCGGCGGCGCCTTGCACAGCTCAAAGAAGACCCCTGGGGCGATTTCTATGACGCGCAGGTCGCGATCACACCGAGCATGCGCAGGGCGGTAGGGCTATGACAAGCCAGGGTACAACCCCAGACTGGTGGATGGCACCCGGGCCCGCACTCTGTGC
>JBHEPI010000149.1:0-35990 GCA_046260345.1 Marinobacter sp.
GTCGCGTCACGATCCTGATGAGGCAGTCCCTGACGGGAGAATACCAGGGCCGTCGGGCCGTCAGTCCGCTCAAGGGCTGCTTTCCAGGCAACAGCGGATTCCACTGTGTCGGCCGGGCGCCAGGTGCTCATGTTCGGTGTGGTGCGCAGGCTGGCCAGCTGTTCGATGGGCTGGTGCGTGGGGCCATCTTCACCCAGGCCGATGGAGTCGTGGGTGAAAACATAGATGGAGCGCTGCTTCATCAGTGCCGCCATGCGCACGGCGTTGCGGCAGTACTCCATGAAGATCAGGAAGGTGGCGCCATAGGGCACAAAGCCACCATGGAGGGCAACGCCGTTCATGATGGCGGCCATGCCGAATTCGCGAACGCCGTAGTAAATGTAGTTACCACTGGCGTCTTCTTTGGTGACCGGCTTGCTGCCGTTCCAGATGGTGAGGTTGGAGCCCGCCAGGTCGGCAGAGCCGCCCAACAGTTCCGGCAGCAACGGGCCGTAGGCATTCAGAGTGTTCTGGGAAGCCTTGCGGCTGGCGACGGTCTCGCCCTTTTCCTGACACTCCTGGATGTAGGCCTGGGCCTTTTCCGAGAAGTCAGCCGGCAGTTCACCCGCCATGCGGCGCTTGAACTCAGCGGCCAGTTCCGGCTCTGCCTTCTCGTAAGCGGCGAAAGCCTGCTCCCATTCGACTTGCGCGGCCGCACCCTTTTCGCGGGCATCCCAGGCGCCGTAAATTTCCGACGGAACTTCGAACGGGGCATGAGCCCAACCCAGCTTCTCGCGGGTCAGCGCCACTTCATCTTCGCCCAGGGCGGCGCCGTGACAGGCTTCGGTACCCTGCTTGTTGGGAGAGCCAAAACCGATGATGGTTTTGCAGCAGATCATGGTGGGCTGGGTGGTGTTTGCGCGACCGGCTTCGATCGCTGCGCGAACGGCTTCCGGGTTATGGCCATCTACTGCCGGAATCACCTGCCAGCCGTAGGATTCGAAACGCTTCGGCGTATCGTCGGTGAACCAGCCGTCCACTTCACCGTCGATGGAAATGCCGTTGTCGTCGTAGAACATGATCAGCTTGCCCAGGCCCAGAGTGCCGGCCAGGGAGGACACTTCATGGGAGATGCCCTCCATCAGGCAGCCATCACCCAGGAAAGCGTAGGTGTAATGATCAACAATGTTGTGGCCGGGGCGGTTGAACTGTTCGCCCAGGGCTTTCTCTGCCAGCGCAAAACCGACGGCATTGGCAATACCCTGCCCCAGCGGCCCGGTGGTGGTTTCGATACCGGGTGTATACCCGTATTCCGGATGCCCCGGGGTTTTGGAGTGCAGTTGACGGAAGTTCTTGATGTCGTCGATGGAGACGTCGTAGCCGCTCAGGTGCAGCAGTGAATACTGCAGCATGGAGCCATGGCCATTGGAAAGCACAAAACGGTCACGGTTGGCCCACTTGGGGTTGGCCGGGTTGTGGCTGAGGAAATCATTCCAGAGTACCTCGGCGATGTCCGCCATACCCATGGGCGCGCCCGGGTGGCCGGATTTGGCTTTCTGAACCGCATCCATGCTCAGCGCGCGAATGGCGTTGGCGAGATCTGTGCGAGATGGCATTGACGTTTTCTCCAGTTTTGGTCGGCAAAAAGATGAACTGCTTAAAAGAAGGCGCGTATTTTCGCCGATTAGTGACCACCGGGGCAAATCGGCGTCACGCTTTTCACCTCTCTTTTCAACGGCGTTGTTTTGCGGCAGGAAATTCGGCTGGATTTTCAAACAGATCCAAAACTATATCAAATTATTTTGATATAGATGTTGATTGGGCCGCCGGAGATCCCTAAACTCTGTTCCCATGACATCCATGACAACGCACGCAAACGAGCTTCCCTCCGTGGACGCACTGGCACCGATCTTCAAGGCAAGCGGTGACCCCCTGCGCCTGGAAATTCTGCGCGTGTTGCGCCGAGACACCTTTGGCGTGCTGGAACTGAGCCAGCTCTTCGATATGCGCCAGTCCGGCATGAGCCATCACCTGAAAGTGATGCACAAAGCCGGGCTACTGGAACCCCAGCGTGAAGGCAACGCCATTTTCTACCGGCGCCACCTGAACCTGGAAAGCGACAAGCTTACCGACCAGACCATTCGCCAGGTATTTGAAACCGTGGACCGTATTCCCCTGCCGGATCATTTGCAGGTAAAAATCGAGGCTATTCGCAACCAGCGCGCCGACCAGTCCCAGGCCTTCTTCGCCCGCTATGCGGAAAAGTTCCGCGAGCAGCAGGAACTGATCGCCGCATTCGAGCTTTATGCAGAACCGGTGGCCGACCTGATCCGCAACCGCTCAACCCGGCACAACTGGAGAACCGCCCTGGAAATCGGCCCGGGGGAAGGTGCCTTTCTGCCAGTGCTGTCGGAAATCTGTGAACACGTAGTCGCACTGGATAACTCCCGCGACATGCTGGCCAAGGCCACACGCACCTGCATCGATGAACGCCTGAACAACGTCGACCTGATAGAAGGTGTCACCGACAACCTGTTGGCCCGCGGCGACGATTTCGACCTGGTGGTGGCCAACATGGTCCTGCACCACGTACCCAGCCCTGCGGATATTTTCCTGGATGCATCGGCACTGATAAGAACCGGTGGCTGCCTGGTAATCAGCGACCTTTGCAGCCACGACCAGGACTGGGCCAAGGAGAACTGCGGCGACCTGTGGCTGGGCTTCGAGCCGGAGGAGCTGACCAGTTGGGCAACAGGTGCCGGCCTGACCCCTGGCGAGTCCCTGTTTATAGGCCTGCGCAACGGATTCCAGGTGCAGGTAAGAGAATTCTGGAAACACCCCGAGGCTGCCTGATGGCCGAAATCAAAACTGTATCAATTTTTTTTGATATAGGATTATGCAGACTCGGAAAACTGATTTAGGATACCGACATCAACACAGCCGGCCGAAACAAAAGATCCACCGCCGGCACGAATTAGCAACGCTCACAGAGGAGCAACCCTATGTCTGATTACAGCGTCTTTACTTCCGAATCGGTCTCTGAAGGCCACCCTGACAAACTGGCAGACCAGATTTCTGATGCCGTACTCGACGCCATCCTCGTGGACGACCCTCATGCGCGGGTTGCCTGTGAAACCATGGTAAAAACCGGCGTTGCCATCATTGGCGGGGAAATCACCACCAGTTCCTGGGTTGACCTGGAAGACCTGGTCCGCGATGTGATCACAGACATTGGCTATACCTCTTCCGACGTTGGCTACGACGGCGCCACCTGCGGCATTATCAACATCATCGGCAAACAGTCTGTCGACATCGCCCAGGGCGTTGACCGCAAGAAACCCGAAGACCAGGGCGCCGGTGACCAGGGCCTGATGTTCGGCTACGCCAGCAACGAAACCGACGTGCTGATGCCGGCACCGATCACCTACTCGCACCGCCTCGTTCAGCGCCAGGCCGAAGCCCGCAAGAGCGGCCTGCTGCCGTGGCTGCGCCCGGATGCGAAAAGCCAGGTCACCTGCCGCTACGAGAACGGCCAGGTTTCCGGCATCGACGCGGTGGTGCTGTCTACCCAGCACGATGAAGACGTGTCCCAGGCGGACCTGAAAGAAGCCGTGATGGAACTGATTGTCAAACACGCCCTGCCGGCGGAACTGCTGCATAAAGACACGCAGTTCCACATCAACCCCACCGGCAAGTTCGTCATCGGCGGCCCGGTTGGCGACTGTGGCCTGACCGGCCGCAAGATCATCGTCGACACCTACGGCGGCATGGCCCGCCACGGCGGCGGCGCCTTCTCCGGCAAGGACCCGTCCAAGGTTGACCGTTCGGCGGCTTATGCAGGCCGCTACGTAGCCAAGAACATCGTTGCCGCGGGCCTGGCGGAAAAGTGCGAAATCCAGGTGTCCTACGCCATCGGCGTGGCACAGCCAACATCGATTTCCCTGAATACCTTCGGCACCGGCAAGATCAGCGACGACAAGATCATCCAGTTGGTCCGCGAGCACTTCGACCTGCGTCCGTATGCCATCACCAACATGCTGGACCTGCTGCACCCGATGTACCGGGCCACAGCAGCCTACGGCCACTTCGGCCGCGAGCCGGCCGAGATGACGGTTGGCGGTAAAACGTTTACCTCGTTCCCATGGGAGAAGACCGACCGGGCAGACCTTTTGAAGGACGCCGCTGGTATTTGATTTGGGCCTGAGCTTGGGCTTGGACTCGGGCCTGGGTTAGCCCGTTACTTTGGGGGTGGCGGCGCTGAGGGACCCCTTTCATGGACACGCTACAAGCACGTCCGTGTGCGCTTGGGGTCGGCCATCCCTGGCCTCCCACAGTCCATGAAAGGGGTCCCTCACCACCGCTTCGCATTTGGTGAGGGCTTCTCAGAGTAAACAGTAAAAGCCCTCGGGACTGAGACATTTTAGAACATCTACAGCTTGTAGGACCTATTCAGCATTGCAGTGCGTATTCCTGACGGCATGCGCCACAAATTCGAGCGAGGTGGTGGGGGTAGCCCTCCCCGGAATGTGGGAGGCCATGGATGGCCGACCCCAAGCGCACATGGATGTGCTCGTAGCGTTTCCGGGGAGGGCTACCCCCACCACCGACAACACCAAAATTTAGCAGTAAGGGAGCAGCGACTCCCAAACCACAGATTAACGACAGGAGAACACCATGAGCACTCCAGCAGAAAAGCTGAACAACTTTGAAGACTACAAAGTCCGTGATATTTCACTGGCGGCCTGGGGCCGTAAGGAAATCAACATCGCTGAAGGCGAGATGCCCGCGCTGATCAAGCTCCGTGAAAAGTACAAAGGCGAGCAACCGCTGAAAGGTGCAAACATCATGGGCTGTATCCACATGACGATACAGACCGCCGTGCTGATCGAAACCCTGATCGAACTCGGCGCCAACGTACGCTGGTCGTCGTGTAACATCTTCTCTACCCAGGACCAGGCCGCAGCAGCCATTGCCGCACAAGGTATTCCCGTATTCGCCTGGAAAGGCGAAACCGACGAAGAATACGACTGGTGCCTCGAGCGCACTGTCGGCGCTGACGTGGACGGCTGGGAACCTAACATGATCCTCGACGACGGCGGCGACCTGACAGCACTGTTGCACGAGAAATACCCTGAAGTGCTCGCCAACTGCCACGGCGTAACCGAGGAAACCACCACCGGCGTGCACCGCCTGCAGGAAATGATGCGGGACGGAACGCTGAAGGTTCCGGCCATCAACGTGAACGATGCCGTTACCAAGGCCAAGAACGACAACAAGTACGGTTGTCGCCACAGCCTGAACGATGCCATCAAGCGCGGTACCGATCACCTGATGGCCGGCAAGAAAGCCCTGGTGATTGGCTATGGCGACGTGGGTAAGGGCTCCGCTGCCTCCCTTCGCCAGGAAGGCATGATCGTGAAGGTTACCGAAGCTGATCCGATTTGTGCGATGCAGGCCTGCATGGACGGTTTTGAAGTGGTGTCCCCATACCTCGACGGCGTGAATACCGGCACCGAAGCCAGCGTGGACAAGGCGCTGCTGCAGAACACCGACCTGCTGGTCACCACCACCGGCAATATGAACGTGTGTGATGCCAACATGCTCAAGGCCATCAAAAGCGGCGCCGTGGTGTGCAACATCGGCCACTTCGATAATGAAATCGACACTGCTTTCATGCGCAAGAACTGGGAATGGGACGAGGTCAAGCCGCAGGTACACGTGGTGTATCGCGACAAGGCAGTCAACGATCACCTGATCCTGCTGTCCGAAGGCCGCCTGGTGAATCTTGGCAACGCTACCGGTCACCCGTCGCGGATCATGGACGGTTCGTTTGCCAACCAGGTGCTGGCGCAGATGTATCTTTTCGAGCGCAAGTTTGCGGATCTGCCGGAAGATGCACGCGCCAAGGGCGTCTATGTTCAGGTTCTGCCGAAGGAGCTGGATGAGGAAGTGGCCCGCGCCATGGTGGAAGGCTTTGGTGGTGTGATCACCAAGATGACGCCGGAGCAGGCGCAATACATTGGTGTACCGGTCGAAGGCCCGTACAAGCCGGAAACCTACAAGTACTGATCAGGTAGTCGCATGGAAACCCAGAAACAGTTCAAGCGCCGCTTCAGCTTTGAGTTTTTCCCGCCCAAGACCGACGCGGGCTGGGAGAAGCTGCAGGGCGTTCGTAACCAACTGGCCAGGGTAGACCCGGATTTTTTCTCGGTTACCTTCGGTGCCGGCGGCTCCACCCGGGACCGCACCGTGCAGACGGTGCTGGACCTGCACAAGCGGGGCGTCTCTACCGCACCGCACCTGTCCTGCGTGGGTGCCACCCGCGACAGCATTGCGGAGCTGCTGGACGTTTACCGTGACAACGGTATCAACCGCATCGTTGCCCTGCGCGGCGATATGCCCTCAGGCATGGGAGCCGCAGGTGAGCTGCGTTACGCCAATGAGCTGGTAAGCTTTATCCGCGAGCACAGCGGTGATGCGTTCAATATCGAAGTGGCGGCCTATCCGGAATTTCACCCGCAGGCTCGCAGTGCTGAGGACGATCTGAAAAACTTTGCCCACAAGGTGGAGGCTGGCGCTAACAGTGCCATTACCCAGTATTTCTTCAACGCAGACAGCTACTTCTACTTTATTGACCGGCTGGAAAAGATGGGGGTCACCATTCCGGTAGTGCCGGGCATCATGCCCATCGTCAACTTCTCCAACCTGACCCGCTTCTCGGATATGTGCGGCGCGGAAATCCCCCGCTGGATTCGCAAGCAACTGGAAGCTTACGGCGACGACAGTGACAGCATTCGCCAGTTTGGTGAGGAAGTGGTTACCAGAATGTGCGAAAAACTGCTTGCCGCCGGTGCGCCCGGGCTGCACTTCTATACCCTGAACCAGGCGGAGCCGAGCCTCAGTATCTGGAAAAACCTGGGGATTGGTGAGCGGGAGAAGATTGCTTTTTGATGGCGCCTCTAGTGTCGGATTACGGCCCTTCAGGCCTAATCCGACCTACATTCCGCAATCCCGCCAGCTACCGTCGCCACCGTAGGTCGGATTAGGCCTGAAGGGCCGTAATCCGACAACCAGCTAATCCGACAACTTCCTCCCCCCAAGCATTTGATTTCCTGCATTTCTCCGGTTAATGGTCTAGAGTATAAACGTTGCAGTTCCATTAATTGCCTCCGGAAAGAACCGGCTTGATCAGCCTCCATTTCCGGCGCACCCCATCGGGTGCAAGGGCGCACATAGAAGAAAAAGGAGATTGTATGAGCACCAAATGGCTTAAGACGGTTGGCGCAACCCTGGCATTCACTGTTGCTGCAGGCACCGCCAGCGCAGAAACCCTGCGAGTGGTTACCGACCCCAGCTTCGTGCCGTTCGAGATGATGGACGAGGAAACCGGCGAGATGATCGGGTTCGATATGGAGATCATCCGCGAAGTGGCAGACCGTGCCGGCTTTGAGATCGACCTGAACACCATGGATTTCAACGGCATCATCCCGGCCCTGCAGACAGGCAACGTGGATATCGCCATCGCTGGCATCACCATCACCGAGGAACGCCGGGAGATTGTCGATTTCTCTGACCCGTATTACGATTCCGGCCTGCGTATCCTGGTGCGTCAGGACAACGAGGATGTGAGCGAGCTTTCCGACCTCGAAGGCAAAAAGATCGGCACCAAAATCGGTAGCACCAGCTACGATTACCTGACAAAAACTCTTGAGGACGACGACGGTGTAACCCCTTACCCCGGCAGCTCAGACATGTACATGGCCCTGATGTCGCGCTCTGTTGATGCGGTTTTCTACGACGCACCCAACGTAGGCTACTTCGCCAGCACCAAGGGTGAAGGTAAAGTAAAAACCGTTGGCGAGCTTTATGAAGGCCAGCAGTATGGTATTGCCCTGAAGAAAGGCAGCGAATGGGTGGATGACGTCAACGAGGCGCTGGCCGGAATCAAGGAAGACGGCACCTACAAGGAAATCTACGAGAAGTGGTTCGGCGAAATGCCGGAAGACGAGTAAGACTGAAAATCACAGCCGGGGTGCCCACCGCCCCGGCTGGCCACTCCCCACCCAACGGAGACACCCATTGTGGAATTCCAGTTTCAGTTTGACTGGCAGGCGGCCATCAATTCCATTCCATACCTGCTTAAAGGTATTCCCTACACCCTACTGATTTCCTTCGGCGGCCTCGCCATAGGCTTTGTGATCGGCATTATTTTCGGCCTGTTGAGTATCAACAAAAAATGGTTTTTACGCTGGCCGGCTACTGCCTACATTGAAGTTTTCCGCGGCACCCCGATTCTTGTGCAGGTGCTGTTCATCTTCTACGGCCTGCCAGACCTGGTGGGTGGCCCAATAGATCCACTGGTCGCGGGTATTGCCGCGATTGCGCTTAACTCCGGCGCCTACATTTCTGAAGTTGTAAGGGGCGGCGTGCAGTCCATCGACAAGGGTCAGACCGAAGCCGGCATGTCCCTCGGCCTGTCTCGTTCCCAGACCTTCTGGTCAATCATCTGGCCACAGGCGTTTCGCCGCATGATTCCGCCTCTGGGCAATCAGGCGATTGTAAGCATCAAGGACACCTCGCTGTTTTCGGTGATCGGTGTGGGTGAGCTGGTTCGTCAGGGCCAGGTGTATATCGCCAATACCTTTACCGCCTTCGAGGTCTACTTCGTGGTGGCACTCATGTACCTCGCGATTACCCTCTCCCTCTCACTCGTGCTCCGCTTCGTAGAGCGACGCGGACTGGCTTCTATCTGAAGGATAGGTACCCATGACACAGATCGTGCAAATGCGGGGTTTGAACAAGTACTTCGGTACCCTGCATGTCCTCAAGGAAATAGACCTGACCGTTGAAGCCGGCGAAGTGGTGGTGGTCATCGGCGCCAGCGGCTCCGGTAAGTCCACCCTCATCCGCTGCGTTAACGGCCTGGAAGAGTTTGAATCCGGCAAGCTGATAGTGGACGGCAATGAGCTTGCGCCGAAAAGTGGCAACCCGAAAGCTCTGGCGGAAATCCGCAAGGAAGTGGGCATGGTGTTCCAGCAGTTCAACCTGTTCCCTCACCTGACGGTAAAGGGCAACATCATGCTGGCACCCAGGAAGGTCAAGCAAGCGCCCCAGGCCATCGCCAATGCCACAGCGGAGCGGCTACTGAACCGCGTGGATATTGCCAGCCAGGCGGACAAGTACCCCAGCCATCTCTCCGGCGGCCAGCAACAACGGGTAGCCATTGCCCGAGCGCTGGCTATGGAACCCAAGCTGATGCTGTTTGACGAACCCACCTCGGCGCTGGACCCGGAAATGATCGGCGAAGTGCTCGACGTCATGCGGGAACTGGCCAAAGAAGGTATGACCATGATGGTCGTCACCCACGAAATGGGCTTCGCCCGGGAAGTGGCCGACCGCGTGATCTATATTCACGAAGGCCAGATTGTCGAGGAAGGCAAGCCGGCGGACGTGTTCGATAACCCGCAGAATGAGCGAACCCAGGCGTTCCTCAGCCGGGTCCTGGCACACTAAATAACGAGTGACTCTCCAGGGGCGATATGGCGGTCATGGGGCAGTGGCCAGCAGGCGCTGTTAACTGTAATATCCGCACAGGTTAACCGCCGAGAATCCAGAACCTGATCGTCCCATGGAGATTTATCATGCGAAACGCTGACCTTGTCACCCGCGGCCTGAAATCCGTGTGGCATCCCTGCACCCAGATGAAAGACCATGAAGGCGCCCTGCCTCTGGTTCCGATCAAACGGGGTGAAGGTGTATGGCTGGAGGATTTCGAGAACAACCGCTATATCGATGCGGTGAGCTCCTGGTGGGTTAACCTGTTCGGTCACGCCAACCCCAGAATCAATGCCGCCATTCAGGAACAGATTGGCCAGCTGGAGCATGTCATCCTGGCAGGTTTTACCCACGAGCCTGTGGTCAACCTTTCAGAGCGGCTGATCGAAGTAACACCTGAAGGCCTCAACAAATGCTTCTACGCTGACAACGGTTCTTCAGCCATCGAAGCGGCGCTCAAGATGAGCTTTCATTACTGGAAGAACCAGGGCAAGCCGGGCAAGAAAAACTTCGTCAACCTGAGCAACAGTTACCATGGGGAAACCCTGGGTGCCCTGGCCCTTGGCGACGTGTCACTCTATAAAGACACCTACAAGCCGTTGTTGATGGAGGTACTCACCGCACCTTCACCGGATGCCTTCAACAAGGAACCGGGCGAAACCGACGAGGAATACGCCCTGCGCCAGTTCGAAGCCATGGACACACTGCTGGCGGAAAAGCACGACGAAATCTGCGCCGTGGTGGTGGAGCCCCTGATCCAGTGTGCCGGCGGCATGCGCATGCATCACCCCATCTACCACACCAAACTACGGGAAGCCTGCGACCGCTATGGCGTGCACCTGATCGCAGACGAGATCGCGGTCGGCTTCGGCCGCACCGGCACCCTTTTCGCCTGTGAGCAGTCAGGCATCACCCCGGACTTCATGTGCCTGTCCAAGGGCCTGACCGCCGGCTACCTGCCGCTGTCCGTGGTGCTCACTACCGATGATGTCTACAACGCCTTCTACGATGACTACGAAACCCTCAAGGCCTTCCTGCACAGCCACAGCTACACTGGCAATCCCATCGGCTGCGCCGTCGCCCTGGCAACCCTGGACATTTTCCGCGACGACAACGTGATCGAAAATAACAAACGCGTGAGCACCTGCATGGCAGACTCCGTGGCCCACCTGGCAGACCACCCCAACGTTGGTGATATCCGCCAGCATGGCATGACCCTGGCGGTGGAAATGGTGAAGAACAAGGCCACCAGGGAAGCCTTCCCCTGGCAGGAACGCCGCGGCATCCGCGTGTACCAGCATGCCCTCACCCGCCAGTCGCTATTGCGCCCCCTGGGTAACGTGGTCTACTTTATGCCTCCTTACGTGATCACCGAAGAACAGATCCGCCATCTTGCCCAGGTGGCCACCGAAGGCATCGAAATCGCAGTACGGGACTGACGAACACACCATGCGAATCCCCCGCATCTACACAGACTCCCCCCTCCGCGAGGGGGGCAGCGCTGAACTCGACGACAACGCAGCGCAACACGTCGGCCGCGTACTGCGCATGCAGCCGGGGCAGGACCTGCTGCTGTTCAACGGCGACGGCAACGACTACCCCGCCACCATTATCGAATCCGGTAAAAAACGGGTTGCAGTCGAAGTGGGCAGCCCCGTGGCAAACACCACCGAATCCCAGCTCGACATCGTCCTGGGCCAGACCATCTCCAAGGGCGACCGCATGGACTACGCCGTCCAGAAAGCCGTGGAAATGGGCGTCACCCGCATCGTGCCCCTCACCACCGAACGCTGCGAGGTAAAACTCAAGGGTGACCGCGAAGACAAACGCCTGCGCCACTGGCGATCCGTCGCCACCAGCGCCGCCGAACAATGCGGCCGCGCCCGGGTACCGGAAATAACGCCAGTCATGTCACTGACGGACTGGTTCGAACAAACCGGCGACTGCGACCTGCTCCTGGTGCTCCACCACCGCACTGAACAGTCCCTGGACACCCTGGCCAGACCCGCACGCGTCGCGCTGATGATCGGCCCCGAAGGTGGCCTCAGCCCGGAAGAAATCACCGCCGCCGAAACCGCGGGTTTCCTCCCCGTCGCCCTTGGCCCTCGGGTCCTCAGAACAGAAACTGCCCCGGTGGCCGCCATGGCTCTTTGCCAGTGGCTGTGGGGGGATATCGGAAGCTGACAGGTTAGGACCGTGCCGCCGTCTCAAGCTGGCAGGCAAGTCATTGACAGACGCATTGTCTGACAACATGATCCCCGTCATGCAGCAAACTCCAGAAGAAAATAAGCGAACACCAGATGACAAGCCTGCTAAGCAACCCAGAATTCTGGCAATACCTCAGTATCCCGGTCATTGCCGCCCTGATCGGCTGGACCACCAACTGGCTGGCCATCAAAATGACCTTCTACCCGCTGGAGTTCATCGGCAAGCCTCCCTTGTTGGGCTGGCAAGGCATCATCCCCTCCAAAGCCCGCAAAATGGCCGCCATCAGCGTCGACGCCACCATATCCAAGATCGGCACCGTACGGGAAATTTTTCAGCAGATAGATCCCCAGGTGCTGGCCGCCCACATCATCTACACCGTCGAACCCCGAACCGAAGAATACGTCGACGAACTGATGCTCAAAGAACACCCCACCTTCTGGGAAAACCTGCCCGCCTCCGCCAGGAACATGGTCTACGACCGGGTTCGGAAATCCACCCCGCAACTGGTGGATAATCTGGTGGGCGATGTCTCAGATAACATCGAAGACCTGCTGGACATAAAAAGCATGGTTATCGAACGCCTGGCCAAAGACAAACGCCTGCTGAACCGGATATTCATCGAATGCGGCGATGCGGAATTCCGCTTTATCATCAACTCCGGCTTCTATTTTGGCTTCCTGTTCGGCCTTGTGCAGATGACCGTCTGGTATTTCTACCAGAGCTGGTGGGTACTGCCCTTTTTCGGCCTGCTGGTGGGCTGGGCCACCAACTGGATTGCGCTGAACGTGATTTTCCGCCCGTTGCATGAGAAAAGAATCGGGTTTCTCCGGCTGCAGGGATTGTTCCTCAAGCGGCAGCAGGAAGTGGCCGAATCTTTCTGCCACATCGTGACCCACGAAATCCTCACCGTAGGCAACATCATCAATGCCATTCTGGAAGGTCCGAAAGGCGACCGGGCCCGCAACATGGTCAAGAAACACATCAAACCACTGGTGGACGAAACGGCCGGCATGGGCAAAGCCCTGACCCAGGTGGCGTTCGGACCGACAGGGTTCGCCACCCTGAAGAACCAGGTAGGCCAGAAGGCCATCGAGATCTCACGAACCTCGTTCAACAACCCCGTCTTCGAGACGGACCGGGCAAAAGCGGTTGAGAGCATCATGGTAGAACGCATGATTGCTCTTTCTTCAGAGGAATTTCAGGACCTTCTGCGCCCCTGTTTCCAGGAAGACGAGATCAAACTGATCATGGTTGGCGCCTTCCTCGGATTCGTGGCCGGTATCTGTCAGCTGGTGTTTGTATTCGGCGGATCCATTCTCTGACATTTAATACAGTAAAACCGATGGTTATATGCCATTTTACACTGGGCATAATGGCTGTCGGCCTCTATACTCCGGACATACGGGTGTGTATTTCCCGGAGACTATTCTTTCCCGGAGGCATCGGATGCCAGGCTTCATTTCCTGGATTTCAGGATTATTTTCTTCCCCAGAACCAGCAACCGTAAAAGCCCCTGAATCACGCCTGCTCAACCCGGCTGCGTTGGCAGAGGATAACTCGGCTACAGACCCCACACTGATTGACCAACTGGAAGAGCACCTGTTTTGCTGGCTGCTGGATTCGCCTCCAACCACCTTGCGATCAGAGCCCGGGCAATGGGAAAACATACTGGACACTCTGAACAGGCGGATTATCAGGCAGGAGCTGGAAGAATTACCGCGCCAGCCAATGACCCTGCCAATGCTGATGCGGGCGCTATCCGATGATAGATCAGACCGGAACCATCTGACCGAAATCATCCTCAATGATCCGGCGCTGACAGACCAGCTGCTTCAGATTGCCAACAGCCCCTATTTCCGGCCCGGCGACCAGACCATTGATTCCGTTGATCAGGCGGTTTTTGTTCTTGGCCTGGACGGGATTCGCAACGTCGTTTCAGCCGCGATCATGCGTCCGATGATGGCGGCAAGAAACAGCCGCGAAGCACTCTTTGCCCAAAGGGTGTGGCGCTGGGGACTGACCTGCGCCCGAAGTGCGGAGCTGATTGCCAAAATCCAGGGCCAGGATACCAGCGTCTATTTCATGGCCGGGTTACTGCCAGCGCTTTCTTACATTACCCTCCGGCGGGAGCTTCAGCGGATTTGCCGAATGGAGCCGGGAATGACGGAACCACCCCCCGCGCTGATTCATGCCGCCCTGTCGCGCTACCAGTGGGCCACATCACAACTGCTGGCGAATGAGTGGAACCTTCCGCCTAAATATCATGCCAAGCTACTAGCAGCAGAGCGTCCTGTGCCAAAAAAGGCCCAAAATGCACTGAACGACGGTATCATTGTGGGAACCAGAGAAGTGCTGCGACATGCGCACCAGCGCAACATGCCCGAGGAAGACATACTGCGCATCATTCACATCTCCAGCGAACAGTTCACTCGGGTGCGCAAAGTAATCCTTGATGTTCTTGAGGCCGGCTCCAGAGCGCGCGCCTAGCGCTTCCTGCCGTCTTCTTCCTGCCTGAGCAATTCGGCAAAGGAAACCGACTCGTCTTCCGGAGCCCGGGCCTGAAGACGTCGGGGCACCAGATAAGGCAGGCGGTCCACCACACGATCTTCATCATGGCGAATGACTTCCAGAACACCTCCGATGGTAATCCGGTCCAGCGACTGCGCGGGCACCAGGCAATCACCGTTGCGACCCGCCAGCGCCAGCAGGCGCGCACGAATCAGCTTGTCGCTGACTCCCCGGGTCACGTCCCCGGGCACCCGGAGTTTCTGCTCAATTTCCTCCTGCTGGGGCGCTGGCCGCCCTTCACTGAAAGGTTTTGCCACCAGCCACATCAGCGCCAGAGCGGTTTTTTCAAGCAGTTCCGGCGACATCCTGACCTGGCTGCGCTTGGCCACCGCACCAGGATTCTGCAGATAAAATGCGATACTTGAACCCAGCAGCAGGATAATCCAGTTCAGGTATAGCCAGATCAGCAGGATGATGCCGATAGCGAAGCTGGAATAGATCGCTGCGTACTTGGCGGAACCCGCTACAAAAGAGGCGAACAGCATGCCCGCCGCCTGCCACGAGATGCCGGCTATCAGGCCACCTATCAGGGCATAGCGGAGCTTTACCCTGGTGTTGGGAATAAACACATACACAAAGGTGAATGCACAAACCACCAGCATGAAAGGCGTGAAACGCGTGGCGAAGATAATCGCCGACCCCAGCGGTTCCACTTCCATCAACGCCTGTACGAATGCCGAGGAGAAAATGGTGGCGCTGATGCCGATGGCCGACACCATCAACAGGGGGCCAATCATGATCACGCTGAGATAGTTGCTGAAACGCTGGGCCATGGAACGCATATCCGGCACCCGCCAGATCATGTTGAAGGAGCGCTCGATTTTCTGCACCAGCGAGATCACGGTGTAGACCAGCAATGCCAGGCCCACGGAGCCCAGAACCCCGACTTTCATGTTATCCACGAAGCCCAGGATCTGCTCGGCAATCTGCACGCCCTGGGGGCCCATGGGCTCAAAGAACTGAAACAGGAAAGGCTCCATGCGCTGGTGAACACCCAGCGCCTTGAGTACAGAAAAACTCAACGCCAGCAGCGGTACAATGCTCAGCAGAGTGGTATACACCAGGCTCATGGCATGCAGGGTCAGGTTGCCCGCGATGATATCCCGCACCAGTGCGTAGGCGGTACGCCCGGTTTTGTAGAGCCAGGTCCATGGCCAGCTTTGCGGCGGGTTGGGATTGGCCAGAATCCAGGTTTCAGCGGCCTGGAGCCGGTCTTTGAATTGAACAGAAGCCACACAACGTCCTGTTTGCCAGAGTTTTGTACAGGTTATCAGTCAGATACCAATTCTCAACAGAGTATGGCCGATTGCCAGACATTTGCGAGGCTTTTGTTCCTAATCAGCCGCACGGGCCAGATTGTTTGCAGTAATCTCCACAATCCGCTGCCGTGCTTCGCGGCTTGCCCACGCCGAATGCGGCGTCACAATCAGGTTGGGAATATCGTCCGCCAGCAACGGATTGCCGTTGCGAGGCGGTTCCTCCGTCAGCACATCAAAACCGGCACCGCCGATGATCCCGGCTCTCAAGGCATCCGCCAGGGCCTGCTCATCCACCAGGCCGCCACGGCTGGTATTGATCAGCAGGGCCTCCTTTTTCATCATCTTAAGTTCGCGGGCTCCGATCATATGCCGGGTCTTATCTGTCAGCAGGCAATGCAGGGACAGCACATCCACCTGTGGCAGCAGCTCATCCAGGGGAATCCGGGCATAACCGTCCACCTCTCCCGCCGGCTGACCCGGCCGGGCACCCAGCAGAATCTTCATGCCGAACACTTTGGCCCGTTCCACGACCCCCTGCCCCAGATCGCCATAGCCCACAACCCCCAGCGTGCGCCCTTCCAGCTCCATAATCGGGTGGTCCATCAGACAGAACATCGAACTCTGCCCCCAGCGCCCGGCCCGCACATCCCTGTCGTAGTCCAGCAACCGCGTCGCCAGCGCCAGCATCAGCGCCATAGTGTGCTGCGCCACCGTGGAGCGCCCGTAATTGGTCACATTCATCACCCGGACCCTGCATTCCTTCGCCGCGGCCTGATCAATGTTATTCAGCCCCGTGGCCACCACAGCAACCGTCTCCAGCTCCGGACAGGCCTCGAAATCCTCCCGCGACAACACCACCTTGTTCACCAGCACCGTATCGAAACCCCGGATACGCTCCTGCACCTGCTCCGGCGACGTTCGCGGATACTTTGTCATCTCACCCGTCACAGCCTCAATCGGCGCGAGGTCGACATCGTTACCCAGGGTGTCTGCATCCAGAAATACGGCTTTCATTCAACAATCCTCATTAGTGATGTTTTCGATCAACCAACAGCTCCCAAGATTAAGTTAGACTGAACCCATCCGCCAATCAGCGAAAGGTGAAAACAATGGAACACGAATTCTGGCACGAACGCTGGGCAAAGAAAGAAATTGGCTTCCACGAGGGCACCGTCAACAAATACCTCTACGACCACTGGCCCGAACTTGCCGGCAAAGGCACCGGCACCGTTTTCGTGCCCCTGTGTGGCAAAGCCCACGACATGTGGTGGCTGCACGACCGCGGCCACCCTGTCATCGGCGTGGAGCTCAGCGAAGTCGCCTGCAAGGACTTCTTCGAAGAAGGCGGCGAGAAAGCCAAAGTTCACCCGGGCGAACCCTTCATCACTTTCAAACACGACGACCTGGAACTCTGGTGCGGTGACTTTTTCCAACTGGTGCCGGACGACCTGGAGCACGTGAAACTGGTCTATGATCGGGCCGCCCTGATTGCGCTGCCACCCCATATGCGCAAAGACTACGTCGACCATCTGACAGCCATCATCCCGGATGACACACGGATCCTGCTGATAACCCTGGACTACGACACCGAGATCAAGGGCCCCCCTTTTAACGTCAGCGATGACGAAGTCAGGAAACTGTACTCCGCCGATTACGACATCGAGCACATCCTGACGAACACTCTTGCCAAAGACCATCCCTTTACCAAACGCAGGGGCCTGGACGGTGCTACCGAGAGCGTTTTCCGGCTCAGAAAACTCTGACAATACCGGTCAGGAATAATCCCGGGGGAAAGCGAAACCTCATGCGCTCCCCCGCAAACCGATACATCCGCACCGCTTTCCGATACACAATTTAATGAACCTTAACCCTTCTCACCCTGTCCAAGTCCCGAAGCTTGAACTAAGCTCAAAGTAACCAGACCGAGACAAACGCACCAGCGTAATCCGGCCCGGTACTCCCTATACTTCCACCCATAACCATAACCACCGCCCCAGAAAGGCGGAGCCAATAGCAACGGGGATTTTTTTTGTGAATTGAGAACAGTCTCTTCACAGTTAAGCGAGCAAGCGAGGGGCCATCTATGAGCATCATGCAGCACTTCAAAGACCGGTATGAAGCAACTCAGGAGGAGGAATACACTCTTGAGGAATACCTGGAGATCTGCAAAAAGGACCCAGCGGCGTATGCCACCGCCGCAGAACGGATGTTGTTGGCAATCGGTGAGCCGGAACAGATCGACACATCCCGTGATTCCCGGCTGTCACGTATCTTTTCCAACAAGGTGATCAAACGCTACCCTGAGTTCGCCGAGTTCTACGGCATGGAGGAATCGGTTGAGAACATCGTCTCCTTTTACCGTCATGCCGCCCAGGGCCTGGAAGAGAAAAAACAGATCCTTTACCTGCTCGGCCCCGTTGGTGGTGGTAAGTCTTCGCTGGCTGAAAAGCTCAAGTCTTTGATTCAGAAAGTACCCTTCTACGCCATTAAAGGTTCACCGGTAAACGAATCGCCGCTGGGCCTGTTCGACCCGGCGGAAGATGCCGCCATTCTGGAAGAGGAGTACGGCATTCCGCCACGCTACCTCAAGTCCATTATGTCGCCCTGGGCGGTAAAACGCCTGCACGAATACGGCGGCGATATCAGCCAGTTCCGGGTTGTGAAGATGTACCCGTCGGTTCTGGACCAGATCGCTGTTTCCAAGACAGAGCCCGGGGACGACAACAACCAGGATATTTCTGCGCTGGTAGGCAAGGTGAACATCCGCATGCTGGAGGATTACTCCCAGGATGACCCGGACGCCTACAGCTTCAGTGGTGGCCTGTGCAAGGCTAACCAGGGCCTGATGGAATTCGTGGAGATGTTCAAGGCCCCCATCAAGGTTCTGCACCCGCTGCTAACTGCCACCCAGGAAGGCAATTACAATACCACCGAGGGCATGGGTTCGGTGCCTTTCGACGGCATTATCCTGGCCCACTCCAACGAGTCCGAGTGGCAGACGTTCCGGAACAACAAGCACAACGAGGCCTTCCTTGACCGGGTCTACATCGTCAAGGTGCCCTACTGCGTGCGAGTTACCGAAGAGATTGATATCTATCGCAAACTGCTGCGGGACAGCTCCCTGGCTGGCGCCCCGTGCGCCCCGGACACCCTGGATATGCTGGCGCAGTTCTCGATCCTGTCACGCCTCAAAGAGCCGGAAAACTCCAGTATTTTCTCCAAGATGCGGGTTTACGACGGCCAGAACATCAAGGATACCGATCCCAAGGCCAAGTCGATCCAGGAATACCGGGATGCAGCCGGTGTGAACGAGGGCATGGACGGGCTGTCGACACGCTTTGCGTTCAAGATCCTGTCCAAGGTGTTCAACTTCGACACCACGGAGGTGGCCGCCAACCCGGTACATCTGCTGTATGTGCTGGAAAAACAGATTGAACAGGAGCAGTTCCAGGCGGAAACCCAGGACCGCTACCTGCGGTTCATCAAGGAATTCCTGGCGCCCCATTATGTGGAATTCATCGGCAAGGAAATCCAGACCGCCTACCTGGAGAGCTACAGCGAATACGGCCAGAACCTGTTCGACCGATACGTAACCTATGCCGACTTCTGGATACAGGATCAGGAATACCGCGATCCGGAAACCGGGGAGATTCTCGACCGCTCATCCATCAACGACGAGCTGGAAAAAATTGAGAAGCCGGCGGGCATCAGTAACCCCAAGGATTTCCGCAACGAAGTGGTCAATTTCGTACTGCGGGCACGGGCGAACAACCAGGGTCGCAACCCGTCCTGGCTGAGCTATGAAAAACTGCGCAGTGTCATTGAGAAAAAGATGTTCTCCAACACCGAGGATCTGCTGCCGGTTATCTCCTTCAATCCGAAGGCCAGCCAGGAAGATCAGAACAAACACAAGCAGTTCGTCGACCGTATGGTCGACCGAGGCTACACGGAGAAACAGGTCCGCCTCCTCGCGGAGTGGTACCTGCGCGTTCGTAAGTCTCAATAAGTCAGCCGTCATGCGCTGAAGTGGAGTGAAACTATGGGTATGACCCACGTAGTCGACCGGCGACTGAACGGGAAAAACAAGAGCGCAGTGAATCGGGAACGGTTCCTGCGCCGCTACCGCCACCACATCAAAAAAGCGGTGGCGGACGCGGTTCACCGTCGTTCCATCACAGATATTGAACGTGGTGAAAACGTCAGTATTCCTTCCCGGGATACCGATGAGCCGATTTTTCACCATGGCCAGGGCGGCAAACGGGAAGTAGTCCACCCCGGTAACAAGGAGTTTGTGACCGGTGATACCGTGCCCAAGCCACCCGGCGGTGGCGGCGGTGGCCAGGGGCAGGGCCAGGCCAGCCCCGACGGCGAGGGGATGGACGAATTTGCCTTCCAGATTACCCAGGAGGAGTTCCTGGATTTTCTCTTCGATGACCTGGAATTGCCCAACCTTGCCCGCAAGAAGCTGAAAGATACCGAAGCGTTCAAGTACGTTCGCTCCGGTTTCTCCACCCAGGGTGTGCCCGCCAAGCTGGATGTGGTGCGTTCACTGAGAGGCGCCCATGCGCGGCGTCTGGGCCTTGGTGGCGCCCGCAGGAAAAAAATCCGTGATCTGGAAAAACAGTTGGCGGCCCTGAAAGAGGCTCCGGCTGATCTGGACGCGGCCTTCAGCCATGAGGACCAGATCAAGGCCCTGGAGGACGAAATTGCCGAACTCAGGGCCAATATGCGGCGCATTCCGTTCATCGACGAGATCGACCTGCGGTACCGTCAGCACGTAAAGAAACCACAACCGGCCACCAGTGCCGTGATGTTCTGCCTGATGGACGTATCCGGGTCCATGACCCAGATGCACAAGGACATCGCCAAGCGCTTCTTTATCCTGCTGTACCTGTTCCTCAAGAAGAACTACAAGAAGATCGACGTGGTCTTCATCCGCCACCACACCAGCGCCAAGGAAGTGGACGAGGAGGAGTTCTTCTATTCACGGGAAACCGGCGGCACTATCGTTTCCAGTGCGCTGAAACTGATGCATAAAATCATTGAGTCCCGCTATTCCCCCGCGGAGTGGAACATTTACGCAGCCCAGGCCTCGGACGGCGACAACTGGAACGATGACTCTCCCATCTGCAGCAAGTTGCTGGCCGACAGCATCCTGCCGCTGGTGCAATACTTCGCCTATGTGGAGATCACGCCCCAGGATCACCAGATGCTGTGGTATGAATACGAGAAGATCCAGGAGCGATTTCCCCAGAGTTTCGCCCTGCAGCAGATCGCCGACCCTGGCGAGATCTATCCGGTCTTCCGCCAGTTGTTCGAGAGGAAAGCCGCATGACCGACACCATGGACAGACCCAACGAGCCGAGAACCCGGGAGCCGATTTCCACCAGTTCCGAGTGGACGTTTCCGCTGCTTGAAAAGTATGACGAGGAAATCGCCAAATGTGCGGCCGAGTTCGGCCTGGACACCTACCCCAATCAGGTGGAAGTGATCAGTGCCGAACAGATGATGGACGCCTACAGTTCGGTGGGCATGCCGGTGGGTTACCACCACTGGTCCTTTGGCAAGCAATTCCTGTCCACCTCCAAGGGGTACCAGCGAGGCCAGATGGGGTTGGCGTATGAGATTGTCATCAACTCGAACCCCTGCATCGCCTACCTGATGGAGGAGAACACTCTGCCCATGCAGGCGCTGGTGATTGCACATGCGTCCTATGGTCACAACTCATTTTTCAAGGGCAACTACCTGTTCCGCACCTGGACCGATGCCAGCGCCATTATTGACTATCTGGTATTCGCCCGGGATTACGTGGCCGAATGCGAGGAACGCTACGGGGTGGACGCGGTTGAGCAGATTCTGGACTCGTGCCATGCGCTAATGAATTACGGTGTAGACCGTTACAAGCGCCCTGCACCCATTTCCGCCGCCGAAGAGGGACGCCGGCAAAAGGAACGGGAGGAATACCAGCAGCGCAGGCTTAATGACCTGTGGCGAACCATTCCAAAGATGGAAGATGATGAAGACCCCGTGAAACGCAGGCAGCGTTATCCGGAAGAACCACAGGAAAACATTCTCTACTTTATTGAGAAAAACGCCCCGCTGCTGGAAACCTGGCAGCGGGAACTCATTCGCATCGTGCGCAAACTGGGCCAGTATTTCTACCCCCAGCGCCAGACCCAGGTAATGAATGAGGGCTGGGCCAGCTTCTGGCATTACACGCTATTGCACCGCATGTACGACAAGGGCCTGGTGAACGATGGCTTCATGCTGGAGTTTCTGCAGAGCCATTCCGCGGTAATCTACCAGCCGCCGTTTGATAGCCCCTGGTACTCGGGTATTAACCCCTACACCCTGGGCTTCTCCATCTTCACCGATCTGCGGCGTATCTGCGAAAACCCCACCGATGAAGACAGGGAGTGGTTCCCGGATATTGCGGGCACTGACTGGGTGGAAACCCTGCATTTCGCCATGAGGAACTTCAAGGATGAAAGCTTCATCCAGCAGTTCCTGTCGCCGAAGGTCATGCGGGACATGAAGTTCTTTGCCATCCAGAACGACGACGAAGAAGAGGTATACCGCATTACCGCTATCCACGACGACCCGGGTTACCGTGCGCTCAGGGAAAAGCTCGCGCGGCAATACAACCTCAGCTACCGCGAGCCCAACATTCAGGTATGGAATATTGATGTACGCGGTGACCGCTCTTTGACTCTGCGGCACATTCCGGTAGACCGGGTGCCTTTGGGTGATGACACTGAAGAAGTGCTGCGCCACGTACATCGGCTATGGGGCTTTGACGTGCATCTGGAAAGTGTGGATGAGGGCATTGTTGTCGACGAGTGTCACTGCCCGCCAAGAGATCTTGAGGAGGACTGATCTGAACCCCGATGGCACTCCGGGACCGGTGCTCGCCGGCCCGGTTTTGCGGCATGCAGGGCCTTCATCATTGGTTCTCTGGCTGGCGACCCACTCCCCGGTGACCATTTCGGTGCGGGTCTTCAATGGCAACCACCGGTTACTGGATCGACCGGTGACAGAACACGAAATCATCCGCCTCAGGATTGGCACCCGCGCCTGGCTGAACCTGCTGGCCATCACACCGGAGTCCGCTCTTCCCCGGAACATCCGACTTGACTATGACCTGGGGCTGACCAGCTATGGATCGAGCACGCCCGAGTGGATACGGGACTGGGCGCCTCACCTTTGCCCCGACGGCCGGGAGCGACCCGGCTTCACCCTGAAATCAAAGCTGGACCGCATTCTCCACGGCTCCTGCCGCAGACCCCACCACCCCGCCCGCGATGGGTTGGTACGTGTGGATGAAGAACTTCAGAAGGCAAAACAGCTCGAGGACGTTCCGTCCCTGCTCCTGATGACCGGCGATCAGGTCTACGCCGATGACGTGGCCGGTCCCATGCTGCATGCCATCCAATGTGTTATTCACCAGCTGGGCCTCTACCAGGAAACGCTGGAAGGCGCCTCGCTCAAACACAGCAGAGAACTCACCTCGGTGGCGAGTGCCTATTACCACCGGGATGAACTGCTGCCGGAATCCGAATTCAACGAGGACCTGACTGAGCGTTTTTTCGGCGGCGTCCGAAAACCCGTTTTCACCACCGCCAATGCCGGCAATCACCTGATCTCATTTGCCGAAGTGATGGCCATGTACCTGCTGGTGTGGTCGCCGGAACCCTGGGCTTTTGTGACCAGCACCGAGCCGGTCGATGACCGGGACGAGCTGGCCCGCTACCGGAAAGAACAGGCCGCCATCGACGAGTTCCGCACAAGTCTGCCCCAGGCAGCTCGTGCCATCGCCAACGTGCCTGTCTACATGATTTTTGATGATCATGACGTTACGGACGACTGGAACCTCTCGGCCCTCTGGGAAACCACAGCCTACGAGCACCCGTTTTCCCGGCGCATCATTGGCAATGCCCTGTTGGGCTATCTCTTGTGCCAGGGCTGGGGCAACCAGCCGGAGCATTTCCGGGAGCTGATCGAGCTTTGCCAGAAATTGTTCAAGTCCAGCAATGAACAGCACGAGCTGGACAAGGCCATTCAGGATGACCTGATTGACCAGCTGTTTCACTTTCAACACTGGCATTACAGCCTGCCCACCTCACCCAAACTGATGGTGCTGGACACACGCACCCATCGCTGGCGCAGTGAGATCCGCCGCAGTCACCCCTCCGGACTGATGGACTGGGAATCACTGACCGATTTCCAACACGAGATCATGGGCGAGGAATCCGTGGTGGTGGTATCGCCAGCCCCCATGTTCGGGGTGAAGCTGATCGAGATTATCCAGCAGGTTTTCACCTTCTTCGGCAAGCCCCTGCTGGTGGACGCAGAAAACTGGATGGCACACCGGGGTGCCGCCAATGTGTTGCTGAATATCTTCGGGCACCCCCGGACGCCCCGACATTTCGTGATTCTCTCAGGGGATGTCCACTATTCATTCGCCTATGACGTGCGGCTGCGCCACAAACAGAACGGCCCACATGTCTGGCAGATCACCAGTAGCGGCATAAAGAACGAATTCCCCAACGCACTGCTGGAGTGGCTGGACCGCCTCAATCGCTGGCTGTTCGCCCCCTGGTCTCCCCTGAACTGGTTCACCAAGAGGCGGCGCATGTGGATTTCCCCCAGACTGCCCGAAGGCCGCGAGGCCGGTGAGCGGCTCTGGAATGGCGCTGGCATCGGAGAGGTGAGACTGAATGATCACGGCGAACCCACCGCCATCCGGCAACTGGACTCCGGAGGCGGGGGTACGGTTTTTCAGCAGCGGATCAAGGACGACTGATCAGGCATTGACCGAGGGCAGACCCGACAGGGCCATGGCCAGTTCCTGTTCGTCGTATTCGTGGTCGCTCAGTTCACCGGCGAAGTACGATGTGTAGGCCGCCATATCGAAATGGCCATGGCCGCACAGGTTGAACAGGATGACCTCCTCCTTGCCTTCACGCTTGCAGCGCAGGGCCTCGTCGATCGCAGCCTTGACCGCATGGTTGGCTTCCGGTGCCGGCACGATACCCTCGTTCTTCGCAAACAGCACACCGGCCTCGAAGCACTCCCGCTGGGTATAGGACACCGCCTCAAACAGCCCCAGTTCCCTGGCATGGGATACCATGGGTGCCATACCGTGATAGCGCAGGCCACCGGCATGGAAGCCCGGCGGAGTGAAGTCTGAGCCCAGGGTGTGCATCTTGGTGAGCGGTGTCATGTGAGCGGTATCGCCGTAATCATAGGCATACCTGCCCCGGGTCAGGGTCGGACAGGCTGATGGTTCCACCGCCACAATCCGTGACTTCTGCCCGCCGCGCAGAGCATGGCCCATGAACGGGAACGCAATGCCGGCGAAGTTGGAGCCGCCACCGGTGCAGCCAACGATGACATCCGGCCAGCAGTCCGCCATCTCCATCTGCTGCATGGACTCCAGGCCAATGATGCTCTGGTGCAGCAATACATGATTGAGCACGGACCCAAGCGCGTACTTGGTGTTCGGATCCTGAACCGCCAGCTCCACTGCCTCGGAGATGGCGATGCCAAGGCTGCCGTTGTGGTCCGGGGTCTCCGCCAGTACCTTGCGCCCGAATTCTGTCAGCTCCGAGGGTGAGGCCACGCATTTGGCACCATAGGTTTCCATCACTGCCCGGCGATAGGGCTTCTGGTTATAGGAAACCCGCACCTGGAATACGGTCACGTCCATATCGAACAACGAGCCGGCGAACGACAGCGATGTGCCCCACTGCCCGGCACCGGTTTCCGTGGTGAGCGTGCGAATGCCGGCTTCGCGGTTATAGAACGCCTGGGGAATCGCGGTATTGGGCTTGTGACTGCCCGCCGGGCTCACCCCCTCGTACTTGTAGAAAATCTTGGCGGGTGTGCCAAGCGCCTTCTCGAGACGGTGGGCCCGGTACAATGGTGCCGGACGCCAGAGTTTGTAGACATCCCGCACGGGTTCGGGAATTTCGATTTCCCGCTCGGTAGTCACTTCCTGCTCAATCAGCGACATGGGAAACAGCGGTTCAAGATCGGAGGGGCCAACCGGCTGCTGCGTCACCGGGTGCAGCACTGCCGGCAGCGGCTCCGGAAAATCTGCCTGCAGGTTGTACCAGTACTTCGGCATCTGGCTTTCTTCAAGAAGAAACTTGGTTTGCATGGTGATGAATACCCTGAGGTTCGTGTTGTTATCAGCCCTCAGAATACCCATTCCAGGCCGGCATAAAAAGTTCTTCCCGGCGCAGGCTCAAAATAGCCGCGGTCTTCCACCGGCCGATCTGCGTTGGCATTGATGCGGATATTGCTGAAGTAGTCCTCATCCAGCAGGTTGCGGACGCCACCGTAGACGTTCAGGCTCTGACTACCGAGAAGAACGGTATCTCCGGCCCGGATGCCCAGCAACCAATAGTCACTGACGTTTGTCTGGTTACTGTTCTCAGCGTACAGGTCGCCAACGTATTGCCATTCCACAGCGGCAAACCGCTGGCCGTCACCGCGCCACTCCACTTCCGTCACCCACTGTTCACGGGGCAGGCCGGGCAGGCGGTTGCCGTCGGCGTCGTTACCCTGATTGTCAGAAAAATCTCTGAATTTATAATCCGCCAAGGTTAACGCACTGGTAATCCGCCAAGTATAGGAAATGTCCCATTTCAGACCCAGCTCGATCCCATTACGCTCCGTGCGCACTGCATTTTCATAGAAGATCCGCCTGACTATGTCACCGTCGACCAGAGATTCGACTTCATAAGGCAGGATTTCATCGTCCACCCGGATTGAAAACAGCGCCAGATCATAACTCAGTCCCTGCCCGAAGCTTCCCCGCATCCCTATTTCCCGGTTAAGGGCCTGCTGCGGCTCGATATCCGGATCGAATCCACCGCTGCCGTCGGGATTTGCAAACTCGGTGAAGGTCGGGGCTTCAAACGCTGTACCAATGGTCGCGTACACTTGCTGGCGCGGAGCAATTCGGTAGCTAGCGCCTACGAAGCCGCTGAACTCATCGTAAGTACGGCTTCCAGAATCGTCTCCATCAGTCAGAAAGTCGTCATCTACCGACAGGCGAAGGCGGTCGAACCGGGTACCAAGCGAGAGGTTAAAACTTTCGGATATAGCCAGATCGCCCTGAGCAAATACGGCGGTGGTGGTCCCATTTTGGGTTTCTTCCTGCCTCAGCCGTTTTACATCGTTGAAGAGAACAAGATAGCGACGGCGGTCATCCTCCTGACGATGCAGGTCCGCACCCACCATCCAGGTCAGCGATCGCCCTGATACTTCACTGCGCTGCTGATAATCCGTGCTGATGCCATAGAAGTTGCGGTCGTAGGCGATTCCACTGGGGCCAGGAAACGGCAGCTGCTGCGCAAAGTCCCTGCGTGTAAAAAAGGTGCTGACGGTTAAATCCCCGGCACCGGCGGTCGGTGTTTCGTACAGCAACCCAAGCGTCTGCTGGTCAACATCCTGCCCCGAATCCAGCCTTTTGGCATTGTCAGTGGCCTGGCTCCGGTCCTCGGCGACCTGCTCAGCGGTGAGGCCTGCAGGATCTTCCGCCCTGGGCGTGTGCAGGGCATTGAGAGTGGCGGTTAACCTTTGCCCCTCACCCCATTCATGGGACAAGCGGCCATTGAACAGGCCCTTCTCCACCTCACTCTGTTCGCGGTAGCCGTTATAGTTGAGCCATGACATGGTGGCGATACCACTTGTATTACCCCGGGTACCGTTGGCCTGGGCTGTGGTCTTGTAATAATCATCACTTCCCACATCCTGGCGCAGGCGCGCACCCGGCGGCTGGTCGTCTCCGCGGGCGGTGGTGATGTCTATGACGCCACCGGAGGCATTGCCATACTGAACGGACGAAGGCCCGCGAATTACTTCGATGCGCTGAGCCGAATCCAGGTCCACCGCATCAATCTGGGACTGGCCATCCGGCAGGGTGTAGGGAATGCCATCGACCTGGATACGAATACCCCGTATGCCGAAAGGTGACCGGGCGCCAAAACCACGGGTGGACAGACGAAGGTTCTGGGCGAAGTTATAGCGGTTCTGGAAAAACAGCCCGGGGACCGTATCCAGTGATTCATCCAGCTGCAGGCGCTGCTGGCCCTCCTGAATGTCCGGGGTGTCTGTGACGGATACTGCGGCAGGCGTTTCGTAAAGGTCCCTTACCAGCCGGGGCGATGTCACCTCGATGACATTTTCATCGGGCTCACTGCGTTCCTGTGCAACGGTCATAAGCGATGTACCGGCCAGGGCCAGCGAAGAAATCACGACCGAGGTTCTGAAAATCACCACGTTACCCCCGTTATATCCTTATCAGGTCCACCAGCCAGGGCACAACCAAGGCCGTTGCGAATGCAGACAGCGCCATGGCGAGGCCCGAGAAAGCTCCCATCTGTGAACTGACCTGAAACGCCCGCGCCGTGCCAATACCGTGGGAGGCTACCCCCATGGCAATGCCTTTCACACTGTCGTCTGAAATACGCATCCACTCAAACAGCTTGGTGCCGAGTACCGCACCCACAATACCCGTGGCAACCACCAGGACGGCAGTCAGGGAGGGAATACCGCCAATGGTTTCCGCAATACCCATGGCCACCGGTGCCGTTGCGGATTTTGGCGCCAGGGACATCTGGATTTCCCGGGACCCGCCAAGTAACCAAGCCAGGGCAATGGAGCTTCCCGCCGCAATGACCACACCGCTGACCAGGGAGATGGTGACGGGCAACCAGAGCTGACGCAGCCGGGAAAACTGCTGATACAGGGGAACAGCGAGCGCTACCGTCGCCGGCCCCAGCAGAAAGTGAACGAACTGCCCCCCTTCAAAGTACTCGTCGTAGGCCGTGCCGGTGGCCAGAAGAAATGCAATCAGCAGAGCCACAGACGTAACCACCGGATTCGCCAGCGGGTTCGAGTGGGTTTTCAGATACAGGCGATAGGCAAGGCCGTAGGCCACCAGCGTCATGGTCAGTCCCAGCAACGGTGACGCGGAAAGATAAACCCAGATATCCCTGATGGCTGGCTCATTCATTCCCTTGCCCTCCCCCGTTTTCAGGCCGGACAAACCATCGCGTGGTTACCTGCATGATGCCGGCGGTGGCAACCATGGTAATAATGGTGGAGAGAAACAGGGTCAGCGTAATTGGCAGCCATTCGTCGGCAATACGGCCGAAATGGGCCATCATGCCCACACCGGCGGGTACGAACAGCAGGGACAGGTGGCTGAGCAAAGCCGATGAAGCATTCTGCAGCGGCTCCGGAGTGCGGCCCCGGATCATCAGGGTCAGAAACAGCATGACCATCCCCAGTACTGGCCCCGGGATAGGCACCGCAAGCAGGCGAACGGTAACTTCACCCGCCAGCTGATAGACCAGCAGCAGAGTCATTCCGTTGAGAAAATTCATCGTTATGCTCCTTTGCATCTACCCGACCGTTGTTCCGGGAGCCGGCTTCACAATGGTCGGGGCGGGAATGATCTTCCGGCCATAAGCCGCCAGCAGGAAACCGATGGGGGACATCAGCACGCCGTAGACCGCTGCCGGAATCGACATGGTGCTGGATTCCAGCAGAGTCAGCGTTACCAGCAAGGCTATGGTGCTGTTCTTGATGCCGAGCTCCACGGCGACGGCGATGGACTCACGCTGGGTTAACCCCGCGGCCCTGCCTGACAGAAGACCCAGGAAAATACCCGCCAGGTTCAGCAACAGCGTTGCTGGGCCCGCCTGGCGGAGAAGATCCCAGATCTGATCGCGGACGCCCCAGACCAGCCCCACAACCAGCACTGCGAGAACTACGCCGCCGAACACACTTACCGCACTTTCAGCCCGGCGGGACAGCTCCGGCGCCCGGGTACGAAAGACCATACCAACAGCAACCGGGAACAACACTATACCAATCAGCATGCCGACCGTCCGTCCCACTGGCAGGGTGATGGACTCTTCTGTTCCGGAATAGAACTGCAGGGCGTAGTTCGTGAGTATCGGAAGAGTGATGATGGTGATGAGGCTGGCCGTGACTGTCAACACAATGGACAGGGCGATATTCCCCCGTGACAACAACACAAACAGGTTGGAAGTAGTGCCGCCGGGACAGGCCGCAATAATCACGAGGCCTACAGCAATAGCGGGAGGGAGATTGAGCATGGAGGCCAGCGCAAAGGCGATCAGCGGCATCAGCAGGATCTGGGCAATGGTTCCCACAATCATGCCTCTGGGATAGACCGCCACCTGACGAAAATCCCGGACCGTCAGGGTCATTCCGATACCGATCATGATAATAAACAGGGCGACCGGTAACCCGGCAGAAATCAGGGGACTGGACTCCACAGTACCTCCAGGGTTTGTTATTTTGATGAAGTTAGCCAGCTAAAGAAAATAGCATAAGCGGAGCAAAAAAAGTGAAACCTTTCACTCCACTCATCGTGTGATTATCCCTGTTGTTGCGTATACTTGCGAACAACAACTATACAACTCCAGACACACCGGACGAGGTGCAGTTTGGCAGCTCAAAATGCAAGAGGACGATGAATGAAACGCCTGGGAACACTGGACGCATCCTGGCTGGCAGTGGAGTCGGAAGATACTCCGATGCACGTTGGCAACCTGCAGATTTTTTCGCTACCGGAAGACGCGCCGGAAACCTTTCTGAGGGACATGCTTGCCCGTATGAAGGCAGATGCCGATGTTGCGCCGCCCTGGTGTTACAAGCTGGCGTTTTCCGGTTTTCTGGGTCGCCTGGTGGCGCCCTCCTGGAAGGTCGACAAGAAGCTGGATCTGGATTACCACGTCCGCCATTCGGCACTGCCCCGTCCCGGTAGTGAGCGTGAGCTGGGGATTCTGGTGTCCCGGCTGCATTCCAACCCGCTGGATTTTTCCCGCCCCTTATGGGAATGCCACATCATTGAGGGTCTGGAAAATAACCGCTTCGCACTCTACACCAAGATGCACCACTCGATGATCGACGGCATCAGCGGTGTCCGCCTGATGCAGCGTGTATTGAGCAAGGATCCTGCTGAAATTAATATGCTGCCTCCCTGGTCAGTGCGTCCGGAGCGTACCCGGGCCAGTAAAACTGACGACGAGGCCAGTGTTACAGCCGCGCTTTCCCAGGCCAAAGACGCCCTGAAGCTGCAGGCGGATATGGCGCCACGCCTGTGGGATGCAATGACACGGCTGATCCACTCCGCCCGGCATCCTGAAGACGGGCTTACGGCGCCGTTTGCGGGACCGTTGTCGGCACTTAACCACCGGGTCACTGGCCAGCGCCGGTTTGCCACCCAGCACTACCAGTTGGAGCGGATCAAGAAAGTGTCCCACGCCTCCAATGCGTCACTCAACGATATTGTGCTGTACCTGTGCGGCACTGCCCTGCGCCGTTTCCTGCTGGAACAGGATGGCCTGCCGGACACTCCGCTGACCGCCGGAATCCCGGTGAACATCCGCCCCTCTGACGACCAGGGCACCGGCACGCAGATCAGTTTCATGATCGCCTCTCTGGCAACCGACGAGGCTGACCCGCTGACACGTCTTTTCCATATCAAGCAATCCACCCGGCGGGCAAAACAGCACCTGCAGAAACTGCCCCGCAAGGCACTGACCCAGTACACCATGCTGTTGATGTCACCCTATATTCTGCAGTTGATGTCGGGTATGGGCGGGCGCATGCGGCCGGTTTTCAACGTCACCATTTCCAATGTGCCGGGGCCGGAGGAGACTCTCTACTACGAAGGCGCGCGGCTTGAGGCTATGTACCCGGTGTCGCTCATCGCCCATGGCGGTGCACTGAACATCACCTGCCTGAGCTACTCGGGTTCGCTGAACTTCGGCTTCACGGGTTGCCGCGATACCTTGCCCAGCATGCAAAAACTGGCGGTCTATACCGGTGAGGCGCTGGATGAACTTGAAAGCCTGCTATTGCCACCGACAGCCCAATCCGCGACGGCAACTGGTAAGGCAAAGTCAGCCACAAGGGCTCGAAGGACTCCCCGTAAAAAAGCCACACCCAAGACCTGAGGTGACGCCGGCCCTGCGGGGCCGGAAACTAATCAATGGTATCCAGATAACGCTGCAATACGGCGGGCTCGGATAACGTAATCCTCCCGTAAGTCAGCTTCACCAGCCCCTGTCGTTCAAAGTCCTTGATCCATTTATGCACCCCCTGACGGGTCATCCCCATCATGTTGGCCAGGTGTTCGCGGGTAATCCGGATAGTGACCGGGCCCGTCCCGGTATCACCATCCCCCTGTAGCTGGGCCAGAAACAGCAAGCGCCGGCCGATTCTCGCGGCAATGCCCCGCAGGGCATCGTCCTCAATGATGGACATGGCTCCCCATAACCGGCGGCTGATCATATCGACAATCACCGGGTAGCATTCCGGGTACTTCGCCATCAGCTCCCGAAACGGGTCTCCGGGCATTTCGACCAGTGTTGCTGCTTCGTGGGCAGTAGCCCCGTATACCCGCCTCATCCCGGGGGAAAACACCGAATCCCCGAACCAGGTGCCGGCACTGAACATCACCAACGTGGCTTCCCTACCCGCCGGATTGACAGAACTTATCCGCACCACGCCACTGGCAATGACGTCGAGAGTCGACGTTGCAGAGCCTTTGCTGTAGATCAGCTCGTCCGCTCCGAATTTGCGAATACGTGCGATGGCGGCCAGATCACAAAACGCTGTTTCAGGGAAGCCGGCAAATAAAGGGCACTGGGCAAGGACAGCCTTGATATCGGTCATGATGTGAATTGTAAACGAATTGACAGTCTTCGCCGACCACTCTTACCTACACTCGCCACGGAGTGGCATGATCAATACGACAAGATCAACAGGTGAGAGAGGCACACCATGTCCGAACAGCTTTCAATTTCGTCGAAAAAGAACCAGGTCAGTGCTGACGAATGGCAACTGCGGGTAGATCTTGCCGCAGCCTACCGGCTGGTTGCGCTTCACGGATGGGATGACCTTGTCTTCACCCACATTTCCGCCCGGATACCCGGCGATGAGCATCATTTCCTAATCAACCCCTACGGCATGATGTTCGAAGAGATTACCGCCTCCAGCCTGGTTCGGGTCGACCAGGACGCCAACAAGATCAACCCCGACGACTTCGATATCAACCCCGCCGGCTTCACCATTCACAGCGCAATTCATGCCGTTCGGGATGATGCCGCCTGTGTGATGCACCTGCACACGGCTGACGGTATCGCCGTATCGGCCCAGCAGGAGGGCCTGATGCCGTTGTCCCAGCAGAGTCTGTTCGCGCTGGCGAGCCTGGCTTATCACGATTACGAAGGTGTGGCTCTGCGGGAAGACGAGAAAACGAGACTGCAGAAGGATCTAGGAAACGCCAACTTCATGATCCTTCGAAATCATGGGCTGCTGACCACCGGCACCAGTATTCCAGACACATTCCTCGCCATGTATATCCTGCAGACCTCCTGCCAGATCCAGATCAGAGCGCTGTCGGGCAATCGCCCGCTGACTCCCATCCCTGCCGGTATTGTGGACACCATCAAACAACAGGCTGATCAGGTCACCAAAGGCCTGGGCGGCAAGCTGGCCTGGCCGGGCCTGCTGCGCAAGCTCGACCGTATCGACGCCAGCTTCCGCGATTAACAGGAGAACAGTATGAGCCAACAATCAGAAAACCAGGCCACGTTTACCCACATGAAAGACGGTAAACCGGAGGACTGGCAGATCATCGCCTCTTCCTTCGGCGAGTTTGCGAAAGGCCTGCCAGAGCGTATTCTGGCGCACCTGAAACTCCTGGAAGGAGATTTCGGCGGGTTTCCCATTGACCGTCTGACCCATTGCCTGCAAACGGCTACCCTTGCCCACCGGGATGGCAAAGACGACGAGTACGTGGTGTGTGCCCTGATGCATGACATTGGCGATACCCTCGGCTCCTACAATCATGCCGATGTCGCCGCGGTAATACTGGAACCCTTTGTGAGCGAAGCCAATCACTGGATGGTGAAACACCATGCCATTTTCCAGGGCTATTTCTTCTTCCACTACCTAGGCATGGACCGGGATATGAGGGACCAGTACCGGGACCACCCCCATTTTGAACGAACCATCGAGTTTGTTCACAAGTATGACTCACCGGCATTCGACCCCGACGCAGAAACCCTTCCTCTGTCCTACTTTGAACCTATGGTGCGGCAGGTTTTCGCCCGGCCGGTGCGTTCGCTGTATAAGGAAGCCAAAGGGGTCATGTGACCCCTTTACCCCAGAACAACAACCGGATTTACCTCCATGTTTGCTAATCTCGGCCTTCTGGCCGGTCTTGTAGTGTTGATTGTCATGGCCCTGCGCGGGGTCAATATTCTGGTCGCGGCGCTGGTATCAAGCCTGATCGTTGCGGTGACCAACGGTTTGGGCGTCTCGCCGGCTCTTCTCGACCATTTTCCCTTCGGGCCGCTCGGGGCTTTCAGCTTTGCCGGCAAGTTTTTTGTTCTGTTCCTGACCGGCGCCATTTTCGGCAAGATGATGGCGTCCAGCGGTGCGGCAGGGTCCATCGCCAGCGCCATTACCCGAGGCCTGGGCGCCAGGCGCACCATTCTCGTCACTATGCTGGTGTGTGCGTTGCTGACCTACGGTGGCGTCGTGGTGTTTGTGGTCATTTTCACCATGTATCCGCTGGGCGTGGCGCTGATGCGGGAAGCCAATCTCCCCAAACGACTGTTCTGCGGTGCAACCGCTCTGGGGGCCGGCACCTTTACCATGACTGCGCTGCCGGGCACCCCTTCCATTCATAACGTCATCGCTGCCTCGGCACTGGGCACGGATCTGTTTGCCGGCGCGCTCATCGGCCTGACCGCTGCTGCGGTGATGTTTGTGCTGGGCATGGTGTATCTCGAGCGGCAGTGGACCAAAGCCCGCGCAGCCGGAGAAGGCTACGTGGTCAATGCCCAGGATGAATACATGGAAAACATGGCACCGGCGCTGCACCATGGGCCTAAATGGCAACTGAGCATTATTCCGCTGCTGCTGGTACTGGGCACCATCATCGTGCCGAGGCTGCTGACCGCACTTGGCATTGCCGATGGCGAGACGCCACTGCTGGGACCGCTGATTACCTTCGCCGGTAACGAGCCGATCGTGTGGCCGAGCTTTGCGCTGTTGATCGGGGCCGCCAGCTGCCCGGTGCTGTTTCCCGGCTTTCGCAGCAAAGCCATGGAAAGCCTGGGCATCGGCGCCAACGACGCCATCATGCCGCTGCTGAACACCGCTGCGGTTATCGGTTTTGGCAGCGTGGTGACCCAGACCACCGGCTTCAACAGCTTTGCCCAGTGGGTACTGGACCTGCCGCTGCCGCCGCTGCTGTCCGTGTTTGCGTCGGTCAGCGTGGTTTCTGCGATTGTAGGATCAGGATCAGGCGGGCTGCAGATCTTTATGCAGACCTTTGCCGAAAAGTATCTCTCTATGGGTGTCGAACCAGAGACTCTGCACCGGATTGCCACCCTCGGTTCCGGCGGTATCGATTCACTACCACACTGCGGTGCGGTCATTGCGATGCTGACCATCATGGGCCTCAAGCACAAAGAGGCCTACAAGGACATCTTTGTGGTAACAGTGGCCATTCCGGTGATCGCTACGCTCTTTGCGATTGGGCTGGTATCCGTGATCTGAAAGGGGTCGGCCATGGCCGTCAGGGCTGACTTTTCCAATTTGCCGCACCGACAAATATCAGTTGCAGGAAGCGGGCGGTGCGCTTCCTGACCTGCTCCTCCTGATAGGCATCGTCCGCTGATATCGTCAGTATGTCAGTCAGGCTGAAGGCCACACTGCGAACCACCAGGTCACAGGTCAGATCCAGGTCGGCGTCACTGAGGTGCTCTGCCAGCTTCAGCCGGCGAAGGTCGTTGGCCAGCTCGCTGGCAAAATAACGCATTTCGCTGCGAATACCTTCCTGCACCGCCCGGCTTTCTCCCGCCAGCCCCTGGGCCATGAACATAAAGAAGGCACGGTTGTTCTGTGCGTGGGTGATAAAGATGCCCACGGATTCGTCAATCAGCTTGTCCGCCTGCAATACATTGGCGCGGGCCTCCCGCATCATGCGGCGCAGTACCAGCCCCAGTTCATCCACCAGTTGCAGGCCCAGATCGTCCATGTTGCGGAAGTGCCGATAGAAGGAAGTGGGCACTACCCCGGCCTGGCGGGTGACCTCGCGGATGCCGAGGCTGGCAAAGTGCCGGCCCTTGCCGACCAGAGTCAGTGCCGCGTTCATCAGTTTTTCACGGGTTTCCCCCGGTTTGGGTCGTCTTCTGTCTGCCATAGCCCGGTACAGCTCGCCTGTTAAACACAAGACAACAAGTGTACACACCCATGGACCAAAAATAACCCGAACTTGTCATTATGGGCCAAGATGAAATGCCTGATTGCCCGACTCCAACGCTAAGTGTACAGTCGTACACATAAGTGAAC
>JBHEPI010000169.1:0-21953 GCA_046260345.1 Marinobacter sp.
AATCCAACGCCGGGGATTCGTTTGGAGTCAGGTTCAGAAAAGCTCACGGTGCGAGCGATGGATTTGATCACGCCGATTGGAATGGGGCAGCGGGGTTTGATCGTTGCACCGCCGGGGTCTGGAAAATCGACGATTTTAAAAGATATTTGCCAGGCGGTGGGAAAGGCGTATCCCGAGATTAAACTGTACGCGTTATTGATCGATGAGCGACCCGAAGAGGTCACTGATTTCAAGCGTAGCGTCCCGGCTGAGGTACACGCTTCTTCTTCGGATGAAAGCTATGCTCATCACGTTCGCGTTGCCGATGAGCTTCTTGATATGGCCCGTCAACAAGCTGGCGAGGGGCACAACGTGATGATTGTGATTGATTCTCTCACCAGGCTTTCGCGTGTACATAATGCGGAGCGAAAGAGCAGCGGTCGTACTATGTCTGGCGGGGTTGATGCGCGAGCGATGGAGATCCCGCGGAGGTTGTTTGGCGCTGCACGAAACATTGAGAATGGCGGCTCGCTTACCATTCTGGCAACCGTTCTGGTTGATACCGGTAGCCGTATGGACCAGGTGATATTTGAGGAATTCAAGGGCACGGGGAACATGGAGCTGGTTTTATCAAGAGACGTTGCGAATCAGCGAATCTTCCCCGCGCTGGATATTTCGAAAAGCAGTACACGCCGTGAAGAGCTGCTGTTAGATCAGAAATATTTAGACAAAATAAGAGCGTTGCGTCGGGCGCTTAGCGGTCTCAAGCCGCTAGAGGGCACGAGAAAGCTGGTTGAGCTGCTTGAGAAGTACCCCACAAATGCCGAGCTTCTGGACAGCATCCCCGGAACGCGCACCGATTGAAGCTGCGGAAAACCGTGACAGATTTATTTTCGTTTAATCCAGAGCAACCTTAAGCCCGATGCCCATCATTAAACAGCCGAAGAGGTTGTTCTGGGCTCTATGGTATCGGATATTGCCGCTGGTAAGCGCCCAGAGTGCCCGGCCCAGAACGGCATAGGCAAAATCAAAGACCAGTCCTGTCAGCACCAGAATCAGCGCCAGAATGGCGAATTGTCCGGCAATGCCCGAGAGTTCGGGCTGGATGAACTGCGGAAGCAGTACGGAGCAGAAGATCAGGGATTTGGGGTTGAGCAGGTTGGTTGCCAGCCCTCTTCGGAAACCGGCGAGGTATCCCGCTGCTTGCAGAGTCCCAGCCTCTGGCTGGGGTTGATCATCGAGCGAATGACCTGTCCGGAAGAACTGCCAACCCAGGTACAGCAGATAAGCCGCGCCCAGAAATCGTACCGTGTGGTAGGTCCAGGGATGAGTCGCAAACAGGGTCGCAAGCCCCACAGCCGCGAGCAGGACATGGCAGCCCCGGGCAATGGCAAGGCCCACAGCGACGGCCATGGCCTTTCTGGGGCCACTGCTCACGGAAGTGCCGAGTACCAGGATCATGTCCGGTCCTGGCGCTAGGTAAATCGCCACGAGCGCAGTCAGGAACAGTAGTAGGTCAGCCACGGGCCCAAGTCTCTTACTGGTATTGAAACCTTGAGTATACCTTCTATCGTTTGGTGAATGGTTGCTTTATAAGCTACAAAAGAATATAGGATTGGTGGTATTCGCTACTTTTATTCATTTACGAGGCTTTTTATGCCAAGTTATAAGTTCGACGGATTTGATCGGAAGCTTCTGGAGACGCTACAGACGGATGGCCGCGTTCCAAACACGGATCTGGCCGAGGGCATCGGTCTGTCCCCATCGCCTTGCTCGCGGCGGGTGCGCCTGCTTGAAGAATCCGGGGTGATCAAGGGCTACAGCGCCATCCTGGACCAGGAAAAAGTGGGGTTGGGGCTAACCGTATTCGTCGACATCAAAGTGGAGCGCCATCAGGAAAAGGAAGCCGAGGCTTTTTGCGAGGCGGTGAGTGTTCTGCCGGAAGTGGTGATGGCCCATCTGGTGTCCGGGGAGTCGGATTTCCTGTTGCAGGTTGTGGTGTCCGATCTTCGCGCCTACAAGGAGTTTTTGACCAATACGCTGCTCAAGTTACCCGGAGTTCGGGACATCCGAAGCAATTTTGCGATCCAGACCGTCAAACCCCAATCGCCACTTCCGTTGATTCATTTGCCGGGGTGAGGAAACCAGAGGGGCTGTTTCTTTGGGGCGCCGGCGATCAATAGCAACAAGCTGACCGGCGGCAAAAAGTTTGTGGATGAAATTGAAAACCGTATCGGTATCAGAGTTGAGTCTCGTAAGCCGGGGAGGCCGGCATCTGAAAAAACAGATCTGTCCCGGTTTTCCCGCCTGAAGGTGGTAGACTGGAGTACGACGATTGAGTCGCATGGCGGTATAGGTTTTCTATGTGGATGCGTGCTACCTGTTCACTGGACCTGAATATCCGGGTCGAGACACCTTTTATCTTCATGTTGCGGCCACGCAGCGGTTGGCAACAGTGGATAGGTCGTGAACAGTATCTGCTAAAGCCCGGCGTACAGTCCGTTGAGTCGATAGATCTTTTTGGCAACCTTTGCCAGCGATTAGTGGCACCGCCCGGGCTTTTCTCCGTCCAGACGTCGTTTGATGTTGAAACAGCTGAAAACTCTGATACGGCGGCGGGAGCTCCCTTTGTCGAAGTGCAGCAACTGCCCGACGACACCCTGCCGTTCCTCCTCCCCAGTCGTTATTGCGAGTCAGATCGTTTCACCCAACTGGCGTCCTCCATCGTAGCAGGGCGAATGCCTGGCTATGACCAATGTAGCGCGATCGTCGATTACATTCGTCGAACTATCCAATACACCCCCGGGGCGGGTCAGTCGATTATCAGTGCCTGGGATGTCACGCAGCGGTCACAGGCAGTCTGCCGTGACATGGCGCATTTGGGGATTGCCTGTTGTCGTGCGCTCTCGATTCCGGCCCGCCTGGTCGTGGGTTACTATGAAAATCTGCAACCGATGGACCTGCATGCCTGGTTCGAGGCTTATGTTGGAGGTCGGTGGTACGCCTTTGATACCACCCAGAGCAGCATGGAAGGCGGAAGAATCATCGTCGCCTACGGGCGGGACGCGGCAGATGTGGCCATCTACACACAGTTCGGGGAGCCGGTCGAGTTGCTTAATATGGTGGTAACTTTGGATCGGATTTCTGATCCTTCCGTCAGCGCCGCCGGCCCCGGTTGAAGAATCAGAGGTGACTTGATCTCATAAAGGTGGTTGCTGGCATGTCGGAGAACCCCACCACCAAGTCTGGCTTTAGTTCCAGAATGTTCCCAATCCTGGCGGAGGTAAAGGCAGAGACCTTGGGCTATTCCTTGTGCCGGACGAGTAACTGCCCATCCTCGACCTGGATATAATCCACACCTGCTGCAAAGGATTGCCAGAATCCCGGGCTGGCACCGAACTCGTTGACCAGGTCCACATTCTTGAGGTTGCCCAGCCAGGCATTCGGGATGGGGACGCCCATCAGGCTGACACCTTTTAACTTGACCAGGGGTCGACCGTCTGCGAAGGAGAGTTCTACTCCGGCATTTACTCGTAGAGTTCTGCCGCCGATTACAGGGAAGTCCTCTTCAAGAGGCACCAGAAGGAGGGCGCTCAACAGATCGTCCGAAAGGTCGACGGCGAGTCTCTGAGCCAGATCGGTGTTATTGGCCAGCATACCGTTGAGTGAATCCTGTTCACTGGCATTCAGGGTTACGGGGTCGAAGTTTTCAGGAAACACATAGTTGCTCAACCACCAGTAACCTACGCCGACGGTGGCAAGGATGGTGAGCAGGACAATGCCAAAGACATGCAAGCCACTGAAGCCCTTCTTTGCGGGCGGCGGCGCTGATGCTGTTTTATCCTCGGTTGTCTCACTCATTGCCAATGTCACCTGATTGCAGTTTGAATTCCCTCCGTTCGCGCACTCAGCAGCCACTCGTGGTCAATGCGATACGGGGTTGCCTGTCCTGTCTAGCGGAGATATAGCTAATCTTGCAATTGGCAGGATCTGGCGCATCGGTAATCCGCACATCGACGGCTCCCAACTGGCCGCCGCAGTTTCCGCCAACGAATGAATAGTTGCCGTTGGCGTCAACCGCCTTGCCGATCCCATTGGGGTGGGGGCAGGGGTAACCGCAGCGCATGGCGACCGTTTCGCCTCCCATTTCCACCGTTGGATCCGTCGAGCAGTCGGTTTTGTTCTCAACGATTGCGAGGGAGTGTGCGGTGCCCGCAGCCGAACGCATTGCGCCCTCCAGGGCTTCAAGGGTAGCAATCCGGGCGTCAGAGCCGAGATTCGCAAAGCGTGGTAAGGCAAAGGCGGCGAGAATACCCAGAATGACAGTGACTATGACCAGCTCAATCAAGGTAAAGCCCTGTGTGGATGTTTTGGTCACCGGGTTGTGACGAAGCCTGTTCTGTCTTAAGTCGATCACTATTGCGCTTTCCTGGAGTGTCGGAAACCGGGGCAGACCCATTTTTCTGTGTTTACAGGCAAGCCTGCACACAGTGGCGGAACAGCTCCACCGAGAAAAACCGGTGTTGGCCGGGCTGTTTTGCCACGAATAGCTGGCCACCGGATTCGTTGATCCCGCTTTCAATCATCAGGTTGTCACTTATTTCGAAGTCCTCAATCGTGTGGCCCAGTTCATCCAGATCGGTTGCGCCGGCCCGTTCCCGATAGTGCCGGCTGTCCAGGGTAAATCCGAACGGAAAACCGGGACAGGTCTATTTAATCTGCTGGCAACCAGTAACCTGATACTTTGGTAGTCAGAGGTGCGCTTCGGGATCCATCCTTTGGTGCAAGACCCGTAGAATGATAATGGAATGAATGTGGTTGTCCTTTTCCATTCTGAGATACAACTGATGGGGCGAAGCTTTTCCTTCCCGTGCAAGTGGGTAGACAGCGATTCCGCAACGAATGTCTGGCCTGTGTTTTAGAAGTGGCGCGAGGTTTCCGGTCTCTTCAAGCTCTCTAATCGCCCTTTCGATTTGCTCGGTATATCGTTTCAGTTGAAGTGCGCCGAATTCCTCAAGGGTGGTTTCGAGAATAGCGTCGAGATCGGCTAGGGCAGCGTCCGTGAGAATAACCTTCCATGGCTTCATCGTAATCAGGTATCCCGTTTCTTCCTGATGGCTTGCTCCGCGCGCTCAGAAAGGTAAGTAACGAACTCGTCACCAGTGAATGTTGTGGTTCTGCCAGCCTTCAGGTCATTCTGGCCCGCATCGATGGCGGCTCTTAGGTCATTCATTTTCGTGACGTAGCGGGACTCGGCTTCCTCGACCATTCTCAGGCCGGCTCGAAGTACCTCGCTGGCATTCTGATAACGGCCCGAGGCAACCAGGTGATCGACAATCTGGGATTGATGGTCAGTAAGTACGATGTTTCTCGTCGCCATGAGTGTGATCCTGTCGGAATTGCATTGGCATAATATGCCAATGCATGGGTTTCCTGTCTAGCGAAAAACCGGGACAGATCTATTTCTCGGGACTCTTGATATAAACAACGTTCTTATCCCGTACGCTGATCTCGAATAACTCACTGGCGCGAATCAGATCACTCAGCTTTTTGTACCCGTAGTTCACTGGGGAGAAAGAACTGTTATTGGAAATATACTGACCCACCTTGCCAAGATGCGCCCAACCATCATCGTCGGCGGTTTGTTCCACTGCAGTCCGCAGAGTCCGCACAAGCACTGTGTCGCCCCGCAGTCGGTTGCGGCCCCATTTGGTTTCTACGGTTGGTTTCGGGGCGCCGCCGTTGCTGATGCTATCTGCTTCCTCGCTGTCTTCGCGCAAGTTTTCCGTGTAGATGAATTGAGAGCAGGCGTTAACGAAGGGCATGGGTGTTTTGCGCTCGCCAAAGCCGAAGACCGGTAGCCCGGCCTCCAGAATGCGCATGACCAGAGGGGTAAAGTCTGAGTCGCTGGTCATCAGGGCGAAGGCGTCTACGTTCCCGCTGTAGAGCAGATCCATGGCGTCGATGATCATGGAGGCGTCAGTGGCGTTTTTGCCAGTTGTATAGGCAAACTGCTGAACGGGTCGAATCGCATTACCATGCAGCTTTTCGATCCAGCCACCCAGCTGCGGACCATTCCAGTTCCCATGGGCATGGCGCACGTTAACGGCACCGTACTTGGCAAGCTCCTGAAGTACCCCTGCGATGGATTGATGACTAACGTTGTCGCAATCAATCAGGAGGGCAATTTTGTAGTTGTTTTTCATCGTCCTTGCGGTTTCCCTATTCCGGATACTGTCGTGGCAGGTTACCACGCTTTCTCGTGAGGATGACTTCGAGAAAACCGAGAACGAAAACCGGGGATAGTGAAATGGTTCAGTCAAACGAGGCGCGGGTGCCGGCCAACATCAGATTTGACCTGCTGGCTGCTGTGCTCATCACAGCAAGCTTGAGAGTGGTTTCTTCTTCAAACCGTTTGACAACCGCCTTGGGAACATCTGCAGCCGTGGGTATTTCAGCCGTTAGCGGGTTAACAGGCTGGCCGTTGATGTGCAATTCGAAGTGCAGGTGGGGGCCAGTACTTCGCCCTGTATTGCCTGAAAGCGCGATTTTGTGGCCGCGTTGCACCTTTTCCCCTTTTTTAACAAGAATCTTATGCAAGTGGAGATAGCGAGTTTTATAGGCGTTACCGTGATCGATGTCTATGTACTTACCTGCGTACGGATGATTGCCGATGCGATGCACAATGCCATCGCCGGTGCTGAGAATTGGCGTTCCCGTCGGTGTTGCAAGATCGACTCCGTTATGGGGAGCGCCCCTTCCCGTGACCGGGTGTGTCCGATTTCGGCTGAAGTGAGAACTCACGCGGTATGAGGTTGTCATGGGCAAGCGACGAAATGCCGGTAATACACTTCTGCCATTGTCATCGTAGTAGTTTCCGTCATCAAACCTGAACGCGGTATGAGTGTCAGCGCCACGTTGCAAGGACGCCGCCTCGAGCCTGCTTTTACCTGTGCTCTTGTCATCAACCATCTCATGGCCAATGATCACGGCAAACTGGTCGCCGGCTCTCAGGTCGCGCCGAAAATCGAGTTTGTGCTCCAAAAGCTGACCCACAGATGCTATTTGTTTTTTGGTCAGGCCTGCCCGGAGAGCGGAAGAGTAGAAGCTTCCCTCTATGGTGCCCCTCAATACTTCGGAGACCCAGTGAACCTCGGCTTTGGTTTTGCGGTACTCAAAGGTGGCATCTTCAGTTTTGGTGAAGAAAAAGGTTCGCGCAGCGTCAAGCTCAAGTGCCAGTTCGATGAAATGATTGTTCTCATCAAATGTCAGTTGAAGCTCTGTTCCGGGCTGAAGGGTTTCCAGAGCCAAATATTCGACATCGGCTTCCATAATCTTGTGGAGATCGGACATGGGCGCGTCAAGCGAGCTGAAGATGCTGCTTAAAGTATCTCCGGGCAGCACCTTATGGCTCAGTGTTTTTTTTGTGTCCGAACCAGGGACAGGCAGCGTTCCGGGTTTTGAGCGGGGTGCAGTGGAAGCAGGGGAGTCTTTGGGGAAGCCCAGAGATCCGGTCACTCTCTCGTCAGAAACCGAATCCACTCGTGCTGATGAGCTTTGTGTGGACCAAACGCTAGCGACCAGCACCAGTAAAGCGGTGATGGCAAATAGAATCTTGGAGGTTGGCGCGAGCGCTTTTTGTTCAGGCATTGATAACTATTCTCCGACTTATCACCAATCAATTCGCTCCGTCACTTTCCGGCGGGCCCTGATTTGTTCAGGCAGGGGTGTATCTCAACCAGGTAGGTGATTTTATAGGAGGGGTAACGTCAGGTCTCGGGCAGGGACAATACGTCGCACCCACTAGTCAAGAGACAGCCGCTGGAACACGGGCTTTGCCAAGACAGGCCAGGGTGATTGTGCCCGGTTTTCCCATCATATTGTCCAATGCGGCCATAACCGCTAACCAGTGTTCGTCGAACGCCGAGATTTTGAGTATTACCTGGCAATCTGACAGCAATTCCTCAATTGATGAAGCGTTTGGCTGGTCGTCAGACACGCTTTGTAAATGCCCTCGAAAAACGCAGTGGCTCGCTCTGGGAAGGGCGCTATAAGATTAGCCCGCCTGCCGTGACATGGCGCATCTGGGGATTGCCTGTTGTCGTGCCCACCCTGAATAAACCCAGACGGTTGGACGATGACCGCGTCGGGTCAGATCCCAATGTATGCACAGGCCAAACTTGATCTCAAGTGTAGTTTCCTTTTTTGAAACCCTATGCTAGAGTTTCCAAAAAAGAAACAAGGAAGTTCTGTGCACATAATTTCAAGAAAACCGTTCAATGATGCAGCCAGGCAGTTTCCGAATGACCGGGATGCACTGGTGAATACCTGCACCACGTTGCGGAATGGAAAGTTTGAAACACCTGATCAGTTGCGCCGGGTGTTTCCGTCATTGGACAATTTCAAACATCGGAACAAATGGTGGGTTATCGATATCGGCGGCAACAATTTACGGATGATTGCCTTCATTGAATTTCGTGATAACCGCATGTACGTGAAACACATCTGCAGCCACGCCGAATACGACCGGCTGACTGACAAATACCGTCGTAGTAAGGAGTGAGGCCTATGTTATCGCCTGCTTTTGTTGAGATAAGAGATGCGCTGGCCCAGGTGCCTTTTGTGGCTCACATTGAAACTCAGGATGATTTTGAGCAAGCGTTGAAACTGATGGACCAGTTGGTGGACGACTACGACGCCAATAGGCTGTTAATTGAGATTCTGGCTGCGAGCATTGAGCGATGGGAGGACCAGGCTGCTGAGTTTTCCGACTTTAATGCTGCTGTTGCTGAAACGGACAGGGGTATTGCTGTACTGAAAACCCTGATGGCTCAACACTGTCTTGGGGTTGCTGATCTGCCGGAGTTGGGTTCAAAGGGCAACGTCAGCAAAATTCTCAACGGCGCTGAAGGGAAAAAGCTGACCCGCAAACATATGGAAGCACTAGGTAAGCGTTTTGGGGTGTCACCGGTACTGTTTTTCTGAAATCGACGGACCGAAGGAGACAAGCGATATGAGCACCGCTTCAGCGGCCTATCCAATCGGTACGCCCGGCACTCCCTGGGGCGACGCGGAACGTGCCCAGTGGCTGTCACGGCAGACCCGTCAACGCAGTTACGAATCTGATGTGCTGAGCGTGGTTGGGCGTCTGCGTTCGCGCTTCGATGTGCAGGAGTATGGCCGTCTGGAATACGGCCCGGAGGTTTATCCGCTGATGGCGATCCGCAGCCGCAACTGGCATGCCGATCGGCCGATGGTGCTGATAACGGGCGGAGTGCATGGCTATGAAACCAGCGGTGTCCATGGTGCGCTGCAATTCGTTGAACAACATGCAGCGGATTATGCCGGTCGTGTAAACCTGCTGGTCGCGCCTTGCGTCAGCCCCTGGGCTTACGAACGCATCCAGCGCTGGAACGCGAACGCGATTGACCCCAACCGCTCATTTCTTGATGACGGCCAGGCCGGGGAGTCAGCGGCGCTCATGCAACTGGTCGCTTCGATAGACGAGCCAATACTGCTGCATATCGACCTGCACGAGACCACCGATACCGACGAGACCGAGTTCCGCCCAGCCCTTGCGGCCCGTGATGGCAAACCGTTTGAGCCGGGTGAGATTCCGGACGGCTTCTACCTGGTGGATGACACCGAGAGCCCGCACCCTGAATTCCAGCAGGCGGTAATCAGGGCGGTGGAAAAGATTACCCATATCGCGCCGGCGGATGACAACGGCGAGATCCTCGGCTCACCGACGGCCGCTCGGGGCGTTATCCAGTATCCGCTGGCGCAGCTTGGCCTTTGCACCAGCATGACCAACGCCCGCTACCGGACCACCACCGAGGTATACCCGGACAGCGACCGAGTGACCCCCGAGCAATGCAATGCCGCGCAGGTTGCCGCGGTGTGTGCGGCGATTGACTATGCGCTGGTGACAGATATGCGCTGAAGGCAATCGCTTCCCGGTTCAGCCATGGGCGATCGCCCTTACGCAACGGTGGAAAAGCTCGGCCGAAAAGTAGCGGTGTTCGCCGGGTTGCTCTGCCACAAAGAGCTGGCCACCGGAATTGTAGATGCCGCCCTCGATCATCAGGTTGTCAGTCATCTCAAAGTCCTCAATGGTATGGCCCAGCTCGTCCAGGTTAGTGGCGCCTGCCCGCTCCCGGTAGTATCGGCTATCAAGGGTAAACCCGAAGACGGGCTTGCCCTGTCCGATCATGTAGCCGACTTCGAATACGGTACCTGGGTCCGCGCTGATGCCGCGGAACGGGGTCAGGTTCGCAATGATGGCCTCGCAGCTGTCCATCAGTTCCCGGTTGGCCCGGTAGATCCGATGACCGCGTTTGAACTTCGCCTCGTTGGTGGACAATGTCAGTTCCGTATCCAGCGGATCAATGCCCTCCAGTCCGTATTCCTGAAGCAGGCGTTTTTTCTCGGCGACGATGGCCTGGCGCTTGGTGGCGGGGAAGAACACTTCCGGACCCGCGAGGTAGATGCGTTTTGGTTCTGTCATAAATCTCTGCGCAAAGCCTCGCGTGTTATCTCGCTGATGGACTTGCAACCGGAAAGCCCCATGGTCAGCTCGAAATCCGTTTTCAGGTTGGCAATCATTTCCCGCACCCCGGCTTCGCCGGCAATCGCCAGCCCGTATACCCAGGGCCGGCCCAGGCCGACGGCGGTGGCGCCCAGGGCAAGCGCCTTGAAAACGTCGGCGCCGGTGCGGATGCCGCTGTCCATGATGACCGGTATCCGGCCGGCAACGGCTTCAACCACCGCTGGCAGAGCATCGAGGCTGCCGATGGCACCGTCCACCTGGCGCCCGCCGTGGTTGGAGACAATGATGCCGTCCATGCCATGGTCGACTGCTTTGCGGGCGTCGTCCGGATGCTGGATGCCTTTAATTACGATTGGCAGGTGGCTGTGATCACGCAGCATCTTCAGATCATCCCAGGTTAACGAGGGTTTGGAATAGACGGCAATAAACTCCTGCACTGCCGCCATCGCCTTGCCGGAACTGATGCCGTCCAGGGCACCGCCGGGCCAGGACTGGCCGATCTGTTTGAGGATTTTGAGCGTTTCCAGCGACAGCTTGGGCCTGGCCCTGTTGCTGGACATAGTGCCGGGCTGGCTGGGGTTTTTCAGACTTTCCAGAAAGACCGGGTCGCTGGTGTACTGGGCAATGCCTTTGCCCCTCAGAAAGGGCAGGTAGGCCAGATCCAGATCCCGGGTGCGCCAGCCCAGCATGGTGGTATCCAGGGTGACCACGATGGCCTCGCAGCCACAGTGTTCGGCCCGGGTGACCAGGCTTCGCACCAGGTCGTCGGATTTGCTCCAGTAAAGTTGGAACCAGCGCGCGCCGTCGCCCATGGTGTCGGCTACCTTTTCCATGGGCTGCGATGCCTGGTTGGAGAAGATCATCGGTATGCCTTCGGCTGCGGCAGCGCGGCCAACGGCCTGGTCGGCATCACCGTGGGCCATTTCCAGTACGCCGATCGGGCTCAACAGGAAGGGGCTGGGCAGGGTTCGGCCGAACAGGTTAACCGTGGTGTCCCGTTCGGATACGTCGTTTAGCATGCGCGGAACAATGCGCTGGCGCTCAAAGGATTCCCGGTTCGCGCGCATGGTGCTTTCCAAACCGGCCCCGCCGGCAATGTAGGCGTAGGCGTCCGCGCTCATGGCATCGCAGCCCTTGCGTTCAAGCTCGTGAAAATCCACAGGTACCAGCGGTTTTTCACCGCTCAGGCCTTTGCGGTAGATGTCCTGCTGGCGGTTGATGGTCGGCGCTCGGCGACCGTCGGGGCTGTTGTCCATGGTGGTACTCCTTGTGGTACTCCGTTGTTTTATCAGCTTGCCACTATAACTCTGGCGCGAAGAGGCTGTAAAAAGCTGGAAGAAACCCCGGAGCCTAGTCCTCGTAAATCATCTTGCGGGTCATGCCGCCGTCGATCACGAAGTTCTGGCCGGTCACGAAGCGGGCGTCCGGCGAGACCAGGTAGGCCACCATAGCCGCCACGTCCTCGGGTTTGCCGACACGCCCGCTGGGGTGTTGCTCGTGATCAGAGGCAGGCAGAGGCTGTGGTTCAGAGGGCGCATCAGCCTGCCAGCCACGGACATCTATCCAGCCCGGGCTGATGCTGTTGGCCCGCACATCGGGCCCCAGGCTCATAGCCAGAGCGTGGGTCAGGGCGATCAGGCCGCCCTTGCTTGCCGCATACGCCTCGCTATGGGGCTCGGACTGCAAGGCGCGGGTAGAGGCTATGTTGACGATGCTGCCCCGGCTCTGGCGGAGGTGCGGTACCGTTTGCCTTACCATTAAAAAGGCGCCGGTCAGGTTGACGTCGATTCGCCGTTGCCACTGATCCAGTTCAAGCATCTCAATGGGGCCAGTGTCTGGATCTGCGAGCCCTGCATTATTGACCAGAGCGTCCAGTCCCTTGCCCCATCGCGCGGCCTCCTCCACGGCCGAGGCTACTTCGGGCTCGCTGGATACATCCATTGTGATCAGTAGCAGGTTATCTGGATCGCCGAAATCCTGTCTGCATGCGCTGATGGCTTCTGCATTCTGGTCGAAGACCACCACTCGCCAGCCCTTGTCCAGGAAGTGGGCGGCAATACCCTTGCCGATGCCCTGGGCGCCGCCTGTTATGAGTATGACCGGGGGTTGGTGTGCCATGTCTCCTGGTTCCTTTTGACTGAGCGATCAAGCAATAATGTAAGTGGTTTTTGCGTTCGGCTTAGTGTATCGCTATAACAGGCGTCTACTGTATCGGGGGCTTGCAAATTAGAGAAGGCGTAACCGTGCAAATCGGAGTGATCGCAGACACCCACAGCAAAATGCGTCCCGAGGCCCTGGCTGTATTGAAAGGCTCGGATTTGATCCTTCATGCCGGTGACGTGGGGCGGGACGAGGTTCTGGATGCGCTGGAGGCGATCGCTCCGGTGGTTGCGATCCGCGGCAATATCGACAAAACAGGCCGCGCAGCGACTCTTCCCGATGTTCAGGCTCTGGAATTTCTCGGTCACGCTTTCTACATGCTCCATGACGTCAAAACCCTCGATTTCGATCCGCAAGGCCGTTACCGCGTGGTAATCGCGGGCCATTCCCACAAACCCCGTAATGAGCGGATTGGCAACGTGCTCTATTTCAATCCAGGTGGCGCCGGGCCCCCGCGTTTTACTCTGCCGATCACGGTGGGGCGGCTGGAGGTAAGCGAAGACGGGGTGGTTGGTGAGATTATTGAACTGGCGGTTTGATCAGTCCCAAAAACCGGTATGAATCTATTTTCCGGGCGGATGCTTGCCAGCGTGCGACCACAGACCTATATTGGGCCGCAGAACGCGGGTGTAGCTCAATGGCAGAGCAGAAGCTTCCCAAGCTTACGACGAGGGTTCGATTCCCTTCACCCGCTCCATCTGCATTCTGAAGATCTCGCTCTACTTATGGCAGCAAGTCTTGTATTTCCTTCCACTGCCACAGGGACAGGGTTCATTACGGCCGGGTTTGAATTGTCCTTCGCTGGTTTCACCGTGCAGGTAATACCAGTGGCCGTTCTCCCTGAGAAAATTTGAACGCTCTTCGAGAAACCCGAAGCTCTGGGCAAGGCGATAGTTGGCCCGGAAGTGAACCGTGCCCTGTTCGTCATTTTCAGTGCTATTCAGTATCTGGAGTGAAACCCAGTCAGGGGAGTCTTCCAGGCTAAGTGATCCTGGCCGGGTTCTGGGGTGCCAGGTCGTCAGAACGTATTCCGGCAGATTCAGCACAAATGCGGCATACCGCGAACGCATCAGGGTTTCCGGCGATACGGCGGATTCGCCCTGATGCAAAGGTTGGCAACATTGGGCATAGCGTGCGTTGCTGCCACAAGGGCATAGAGTGTTTGCGGAATCTTCAGTCATGGAGTGTCTTCATATATAAACTTTATCTCGGGTCAGAATCGTGGATCACCACTTTCGGAGCAGGGGCAACGCCCATCTTGTATACGTTCCACTGGCGGTCGGTAGGTGGCAACTCGTCATCACCGCCGATTTCATAGGCAAGATGCCCGTCAAGCCGGCAGATACGCCAGGATTTGAAGCCGATGGAGTAGGAGATAGCCGGGCTTCTGGCGGCCTTGCCATCAGCACGATCCCAGGCCATCTTGCCGTTCCAGTAGCCGGGAGCAGACATGACGCCCGCATCGGATTTGGCAGGGGGCGCTTCTGACGGCACGTACAGACCATCTACCTCAGGCAGGCCAGAGCCGGAGACTTCGATGAATAAGGTATTGGGTTTTGGGTTCTCTGTTTCGGTCATGGCTGTTCTCATCTCTGGTTAACAATTCAGTGGGGTCAGACCCCAGTGCATTTGGTGCTGCAAAACGACATGGGGTCTGACCCCATAAATAAAAACCGTGTAAAAACCGGGACAGATCTATTTTCTGAGTACACACTTTCAGATGCAACGATCGTGCAGCTGCCCTACATAGGCGGCGACAAAGGCCGCTTCCTGAAAGGCCTTCAACCCCGTGTCGGCAAAAGCAATGGGCAGCGGGTTGGATGCCAGGGTGGACTTGAGCCAGGGTGGACTTGATCAGTGCCGGGGGCAGCATGGTCACCGTCAACTCAGTACCGGTGATCAGTTGAATGGCCGCTTCCATTTTAAAGCTGATGGCACCACCGGCGAATTTGCCTTTTGGCATCCGCTCCTTGATCGCGACACTGGTGACCCCGTGCTCGGCCATTAAGTCCGCAAAAGCCGCCTGGAACCGCTTCAGATCTTCACGGCTGTGGTTTTTCGGCAGTGACAGTTTGCGCACCCTGCACTCCGGCAGGTTGAACTGCCCCCTGTCCATATTCAGCAAACACACCACCGCATCGCTGCCAGTCAGCTCAACCCCGCAAACAATCATAGCCATTGCCCTCTATGCCCCGGTTGTCGTCAGCCACAGCACTTCTTGAATTTGATACCACTACCGCAGTTGCAGAAGTCGTTGCGGGAGGGCGATTTTACCGTGGTGACCGTTCCGCCCTTATTCAGGAGAGCGGTGAGCTCGTTGATGGATTCAACGGCGCCCTCGCGGGTATCAACCGAAATATTCGCGTGCAGTTTCGCCCTGGCCACCTGTGCCTCAACCTCCTGCTTGCGCGCTTCGCTGGTAACCACCAGCGTTAGCGGATACTTCCTGCTGCCACTCTTTTGGCTGGCGTTGGTCTGAAAGCCGCCGTAAGCGGTGTGGTGCTGGCGTGCGTCCTGCCGACCCTTGAAGAAAAATTTATCTGACATGCTGATATCCTGATGGGAAGAGTGCCTAGGCTACTGCCGGGAGGAATCTTTTAGCATGCTTGCAGAAACGGTGATATAGGCAGATATAACTTTCTGAACCGGCCCGGGCATAGGAAAAGGGGAACAATGTTGGGCTTCTTCAAGTGCTTCATAGGCAACGGCTGCCATGCCATCATTGACGGATTCGGGGGCTGTTGTGCCTTCACCCCAGAAGAAATTGATGACAGCAGAGATGTGTTCGCGTCGATCAGATTCCATTAAATAGATCTGTCTCAGTTTCGGATGAACTCGCTGACAGGGACACCATAATGACATCGCCCAGTGAAAATGTTCGGAGCCCCTGGACCAGGTTTCTCGCGCATCTGTTCTTTATCCTCGTGGCCTGGACCATTTTTATCAAATACCTGTTCCCGATTGGCTTTGCGCTGGCCAGCAATGAGGCGTGGGCAACCTATATATACTGGGACCTGTGGCCGTTCGCGCACCTCTGGCTGGCCTGGACGTTATTGGCGAGGCCGTGGTATGCGCGCCTGCTGGCCATTGGCATGTCTGTGGTTGAGATCGTGATCATTACCACTCTGTTCATTTGGTTCCTGGCGGAGCCGGAGTGGTCCATATGGCACACGAACTGGTTTGTGAATAAGGTGTTTGTGCTGACAGCGTTTGTTCTGGTGTTGGGTACGGCGCTGTTCCGGCCTGAAACCCTGAAGGCGCCCTAGAGCTCTCACGGGAAACTCCCAAAAGCAGCAGCCGTCCCTTCCAGGCGCGTCTCCGTATTAATAAAACCGGGACAGACCTATTTTTTGAAGGATTAAACGGCATAGAATTGGCGAATGGTATCTACTGGGTGTTCGTTTGGCACCCAAATAACAAGCTCAGCGACAGGCCCGATTATGCATGTGGATAAAGCAAAAAAGCGTATTGCGAAGCAGGTTAAGAAGGGCTTTCATGGCTATCCGTTAGTTTCGCTGGAGTACTTTGGTAAAGAGCACTTTGGTAAAACGCCGGATTCAGCCACCGAGGTCGTCATTTCATTTACCGAGGAAGAGGGCGCGGATCCCCAGAAGCAAACGTTTGTGAGTAGCGGGGACGCCCGGGAAGATGAAACGATTCAATCCGCCCTCCTGAAAATCATTGAGCGGGCGGATGCAAAAACGGTGATCGAGATCGACGGCATTTCCACTCTTAATGAAAACTGACGCTCCAAAAAACCGGGACCGATTTATTAAATGACCCAAATGATCAAGCCGAGTTGTTACAGCTGTCGGAAAAAGTTTGAGCCATCTGAGCTGAGGGTTTCTTACTCAAAAAACTACTGCGAGGGCTGCGGCGTTGGGCTGTTTGGTGAGGATTACTTTACCTTCCCCGGAAAGCCCTCCCCAACTACCCGGAAGAACCTGGCTGTCCATTTTGCAGTGCTTCTTTTCGGGGTTGCTTGCATGTTGTTATGGCTTTCGATTAGCCGGTCGTGACGGCTCGAACCTGGTCGCAAACATCCAGAGAAAATAGATCTGTCCCGGTTTCCCACGCTCCTTTCGACTGAGCTATCAAACATTAGTGTAAGTGCGGTCAGTGCCAGAACCTTAAGCACCTACGTCACTGTACGATGCTCGCGTCGGGTTAGACCGTTGGTAAGCGGTCGCCCCGGTAAGCTGCGGAAACCCGGGGCAGAGTGCTGGTCGCTTTGTGCCAGTTGTTACGATTCAGTCGCTCAGGTTCATGCCCATTTCCCAGAAGTCGATTTCCAGCCGTGTGGCGTCCCGGAAAACTCGGGTCAGTTGCTCGAACCGGGAAGGCGACACGTCAGTCAGTCGGTCATCCAGCCAGCGAATTTCTGCCTGCATGGCCTCCTGGAACTCGTCGCTTTCATACATGGCGATCCAGGCATCGTAGGGGTTGCCTTCGCCGCGAATGGTCTCGCTGCGGCTGTTCAGCCAGTTGGCGATTTCGCCATAGCCGACCATGCAGGGTGACAGGGCCACGTGCAGGTCGAGCAGGTCTCCGCGATTACCGGTGTCGAGTACGTATCGGGTGTAGGCCAATGTGGCGCGGGCTTCCGGCAGGTCTGCGAGTTCGTCCTCCGAGATACCCCAGTCTTTACAGAAATCGATGTGCAGCCCCAGTTCGGTATCGAGGATGGCCTGCATACCGTCTTTGGCCTGCCGCAGGTCGGCCAGGGTAGGGCTTTTGTAGGCGGCCAGGGCAAAGGCTCGGGCAAACTGTATCAGGAAAAGGTAGTCCTGTTTGAGGTAATGCTGGAATGCATCCGGTGCCAGTGTGGCATCGCCCAACTGCGTGACAAAGCTGTGTTCAATGTAGTCCCGCCATTCGGTCGGGCAGGTTTTTTTGAGGTCTGAAAACTGATAAGGCATACGATGGCTCCGGCTTGGATTCAGGTTAAGTATTTCAGAGGGTGAGATGCAATAAAACCGAATACGATAAAACCGGGACAGATCTATTTTTTGCACTTACGCTCCGCAGTAACCTCAAACCGTCGGATATGTTTACACCTGTCGTTTTACTGGAAATCCATGTCATTGATTCCGAGGGACTCACTATCCCTGGCCTGAAAAATGCTGCATTGATATTGAGCCCATAATATGGAGATTCGCTATGAAATACCTAATCACCGGACTGATTGTCTCAATGCTTTCTGCAACTGCTCTTGCAGGTGCTGGACCTCCAACTGCATCGGTTCCCGAGCCCGGCATGCTGGGTTTATTTGCAGCTAGCGTGGCAGCGCTCTTTATCGCCAGGAAATTCCGTAAATAGTGCGGTTTCGCGGACAAAGCCGTGACCGCTGACAGGGACAAATAAGCAGGGAAGCTGAAATCCGGGAAACGCCTATATAAAATGCTATGGCCACCTACCAGCTTTTATACCTGATCAGCATTCCGCTGATTATTGCAGCGGAGCACCGCTTCGCTCGGAACAAGCTTTTGCTGGATCGTTACGACCGCTGGTTTAACAATCTGAGCCTGGGTTTTATCAGCGAAGCCGTTCTTCTGGCTTCTCCGGTATTGATTCCCCTGTTGCTACTGCCAGAATCCTCCCCTTCACACCTGCACCCGCTGCTGGGAGCGTTGGCGGCTTTCCTGATTCTGGATCTGGCCGGCTATTGGCTCCATCGTACCTACCATCATTTCGGGGCATTATGGCGCCTGCATCGGGTCCATCACAGTGATCTCGAACTGGATTACTCAACCACCTTTCGCCATCACCCGGGGGAAGTCGTGGTCAGTTTGCTGGTCATTTACCTGGTGATGGCCACACTGGCACTGACACCTGCTCAGGTCATTCCCTACGTGATTGCGGTCAAGGCAGCCCAGCTTCTGGCGCACTCGAATATTCGCCTGGGTGCCCATACAGAGCCCCTGATCAACCTTCTTTTCGTAACGCCGGGCACTCACCAGTTTCATCATTCCAGACACCAGCTCCAGACCGATTCCAACTTCGGAGAGGTTCTGACGATCTGGGATCGGCTGTTTGGAACCTACACCTGCCCCCGCAACACTCGGGAACCCGCAGCCTTTGGTCTCGACGAGTTTTCAGAAGCCAGGGACCAGCGCCTTGGCGCGTTACTGATGCTGCCGCTACGATCCGTTCGTGAAATAGGCCGACGGCCGGGTTGGTGAGGTTACCGACCAATCCCACCACCAGTTTCGCGTCCCTGCTGGGGTTCCTGCCCCAACACACACTTTCAGGTGCAACGACCGTGCCTGACCTACATAGGCGGCGGTAAAGGCCGCTTCCTGAAAGGCCTATAAACCCGTGTTGGCAAAAGCAATTGGCAGCGGATTGGATGCCAGGATGGACTTGATGAGTGCCGGGGGCAGCATGGTCACCGCAAACAATCATAGCCATTGCCCTCTCTGCCCCGGCTGTCGTCAGCTGTGTGGTGCTGGCGTTCGTCCTGCCAACCCTTTAAGAAAAATTTATCTGATATGCTGATATTTGGATGGGGAGAATGCCCACGCTACTGCTGGGAGGAATCTCTCAGCACGCTTGCGGAAACCGTTATATATGCCGATATAACTTCCTGAATCGAACCGGGCAACAGGCAAAAAGAGAAAGCGGGGAGTTCGAGTACTACCTGGCGAACCTTCGTGGATGAAATTGGAAAACGGTATCGGTGTCAGAGTGAAAGAACAACACGACATTTCACTCTGACTTTCCCAATCAGCCTCGCAGAACGCGTCGACTGAAGAGTCCCAGGAGCCCCAATGCGAGCAGAAGAGCGGCGCTTGGCTCAGGCACGGTAGCTGTCGTCAAATCACCGGCAACACCGGCGAAAATGAAATCTGGATCGGAGGTGCCTGATCCGCTATCTTTATTCTCAATATACAACGTGCTGAACAGATCGTTGTTTGAGAATCCGAAGTCATACAGGTCGAAAACCAGCATGTTCGTGTCTTCTACCGAAGTGCTCGGATAGTGACTTATTATGCCTGCATCTGACGCGTCGAACAGCCCGCCCCCATTGAAACTGACCTTGAAGCTGGTGCCCTCCTTGTCAACGCCGCTCGAACTACTCGTAATCTCGAAAATCACCAGCTCATGGGCTGTCGGGCTTATGGTGATGGGTGTCGCGTAGTTGAGTTGCAACCAGTCGGGTGTAACCCTGTCATTGAGCGAAACCTGATCACCCGGATCGCTGCCATACTGACCCGCCGCCAGCTCACCCAAGGTGACACCGTCAACGCCGTTCGCGTTGTCCCAGAACTTGCCATCGAAAGCGACACTGCCGTCGGAACGATAGTTAACGGAAGCTCCGTTGAACTGCTCCAGGTCAAAGTTGTACCCATTGATACCTACGATAGGTGCTGCGAACGAGCTGGATGCGCCCGCTCCTAAACCGATCAGCGAAACCGTTAGCAGCAGCGGCTTCATTACCTGCAGATTGATTGAAAATTTCGTCATGTGGAGAACCCTTTTTTCAAAGCTTCGAGTTATTTCTCAGCTTGGAGCGAAAAGGGCTAACAATATTTGTACCGATCTCAAGTTGTTTATTTAATTCAGTGCATTGTAGTCCTTCGTGGACTTTCGAATATGCTTATGTGTAAATTATTCGGACACATATGGTTTGGAATTCGTGACAGGCCTATTTTCTTGGGTTCACAGGCAAGCCTGCACTTTGTCACCCAGTACCAACTCACCCCCTTCAACTACCCGCGCAGTAATTCCCCCGTGCCCTCGCATGGCGTTATACCCACCTGGCCCAAGAGCAGTCTCCATCTTGCTGCATGGGTGGCACAGGCCTGTGTATTCCAGCACCACGCCACCGATCCGGAACGTTTTTCCTTTCAGGGCCAGCAGGTTCAGGCCAGAGACCACAATGTTGCGCCGAAAAATATCGGGGGCGATGGCTTCCCGCTGCAGGCAGGAGGCGATGGCGTGCAGGTGTTCTTGCTGGATCAGGGTTACCTGCCGTTTGCTGGTTTCGCGGCCCTTGAATCGGTCGCCTTCCAGGCCCTTGCCCGGGATGACCGTTATGCTGTCGAGCGCTTGCATCGGCTCACCGCGTGCAGGGCGGATGCCAATCCATGCCACGCGGCCGCATTGGGGGAGGGTATCGAGCAGGGTTTGGAGTGGGGTTAGCTCGGGCATGGCGGCCATACCTCCCCATGTTGCATTACCCGAAATTCCGACTCACTGATGCCCTGTCGCTCAAGCGCCAGCCGCAGTCGCCGGGGTGGCTCGTCCATGGGTTCATCGGTGAGCACGAACGTGCCCCAATGCATGGCGACCGACTGGCGGGCGCCGATATCCTGGTGAATCTTGACGGCCTCTTCAGGGGCCACGTGCACCGGGGCCATGAACCAGCGTGGGTCGTAGGCGCCGATGGGAAGCAGCGCCAGATCAATGGGCGCAAACAGCTCGCCGATTTTGCGAAAGATCTGCCCATAACCGGTATCACCGCCGAAATAGAACCGGAAGCCATCCATTTCCAGGAGCCAGCTACACCAGAGGGACATGTTGGTGTCGGTAGCGGTGCGTCCGCTGAAGTGCTGGGCTGGCAGGCAGAAGACTTCGTTTTTATCGGCCAGGGGCGTTGATTGCCACCAGTCCAGTTCCACCAGGTTGTGGATACCGCGTTTCTCGAACCAGTGTCGCAGTCCCATGGGAATACAGAAGCACAGGTTATCGCCGAAACGTCGGTGCAACTGGCGTATCGTTGCTTCGTCGAGATGGTCGTAGTGATTGTGGGAAATCAGTACCAGGTGGATCCGCGGCATGTCTGCCACCGTAAGGGCGGGGGGCGTGAATCGCCTAGGCCCGACCAACCGGAAGGGACTGGCACGGTCCGACAACACGGGATCGGTCAGTACGTTCAGGCCGCGATACTGGAACAGGAACGACGCATGCCCCAGCCAGACCAGCTGTGGCTCTACAGACGGGCTTTTTAGCAAGTGGCCATCCGGGCGCAGCAGCGTGAAGCGCTTACCCTGCGGAAAACGGCGGCCGGGGGCCAGCTGCCAGCGCAGGAAATCTCCCAGGCCATGGCGAGGCACAGGGTCCAGGTTGCGATACTTGCCCTGGTGAAAGTGGGGTTCCGCGGCCAGGGTGGCGAGGCGTTCACGGTCGATGGTCATGGATCGGGCTCACTGAAGAATGGTCTATCCTAGAACTGATAGAACCGCCGGATGGCAGCCAGCAACCGGTCTACATCCTGGCGGTTCACATCCAGATGCGTCACGAAGCGAATGGGGTCTCCCGC
>JBHEPI010000197.1:0-9579 GCA_046260345.1 Marinobacter sp.
GATACCATTCATCCCGTTCCTGGGCACGAAGCGCGGCATTGATACCCGCCAGCAGGCCCTGGGCGCCGGCCTCTTCATAACCGGTGGTGCCGTTGATCTGGCCGGCAAAGTACAGACCCTGAATGAATTTCGTTTCCAGAGTATGGCGCAGGTCCTGGGGGTTCAGGAAGTCATACTCGATGGCGTAGCCGGGCCGGGTAATGTGGGCATTCTCGAAACCGGGAATGGAACGCACGGCCGCCAGCTGAATATCAAACGGCAGGCTGGTGGAGATACCGTTGGGGTACAGCTCGTTGGTGGTCAGCCCTTCGGGTTCCACGAAAATCTGGTGCGAGTCCTTGTCCGCAAAGCGGCTAACCTTGTCCTCAATGGACGGGCAGTAACGCGGCCCGATGCCTTCGATGTCACCGGCAAACATGGGCGAGCGGTCAAAGCCGCTACGGATGATGTCGTGGGTCTGCTCGGTAGTGCGCGTGACGTAACAGCACACCTGCTCGGGGTGCTGGTCACGGGCCCCGAGGAACGACATGACCGGGGCCGGGTCATCCCCCCATTGCTGCTGCATGGCGGAAAAATCCACGCTGCGGGCATCGATCCGGGGTGGCGTACCGGTTTTCAGGCGGCCAACGTTGAAAGGCAGTTCCCGCAAGCGCTGGGCAAGGGCATTGGCCGGTGCATCGCCGGCACGTCCACCGGAATGCTGTTGCATGCCGATGTGGATGATGCCACCGAGGAAGGTACCGGTGGTCAGAACCACGGTGGGTGCGCGGAAACGGATACCGGACTGGGTCACCACTCCGGTAATGCGCTCGCCCTCCACAATCAGGTCGTCGGCCGCCTGCTGGAACAGGGTCAGGTTGGGCTGATTCTCCAGGATTTCCCGGATAGCCGCCTTGTACAGAACCCGGTCCGCCTGGGCACGGGTGGCACGAACCGCCGGGCCTTTACGGGAGTTCAGTACGCGGAACTGGATACCGGCCTTGTCAGTAGCCATCGCCATGGCACCGCCAAGGGCGTCAATTTCCTTCACCAGGTGGCTTTTGCCAATCCCGCCAATAGCGGGATTACAGGACATCTGGCCCAGGGTTTCAATATTGTGGGTCAGCAGCAGGGTCTGTGAGCCCATACGTGCAGCCGCCAGCGCGGCTTCAGTGCCGGCATGGCCACCACCAATGACAATGACATCGAAACGGGTCGGATAATCCACTACATCACCTCGGCAAACGGGGTATCAAAAAATTCCGGTATAAAAAAACCGCCTGAAAATCAGGGCGGGGAGTATAACGCCTCACCTGGTAAATTGCAGTCAGAATGTGCAAATTTTAACCAGACTGGGCACTCACATAAACACCCGGTACGCCAACCAGACACTTTCACGTGTTCCACGTCAGGTTTCACAAATGGGCAATAACCGAAATCCGAAAAATTTCAGCGGTTTGTAGATATCTTCTCATAAAAGTTTTCAAGAAAGTTATCCACATTCACGGAGCACTTCTGAAGGCACCTAAATACACTTTAACCAGTTGTTTTACAACCATTATTGTAGATTTACTCAAAGCTTATCCGAAGGTTATCCAATTATTTATCCACAGTTTTATGCCGCCACCAACAGTTCGACGACTCTGCTCCCTTGCCCTGTTCTATTTGTGGGCAATTACCGCGATTTTGCCCGTCAACGGTGCAATTCATCAGGCTGCCCAACCAGCGATTATTTATTGACACCTTTAAGTTGGTATGTACGCCTGTTTTATGACGATCTGGCATGAAATTCGCGGGAATTTACCACTTTCATCTAAATTTCAGCCAAGAGCCAGGGCGGCTTCACTGCTGAGGGAGTCTGACCATGACCAGTGTAATTTCGTTTTCCAGACACCGGACCCTTCATGCCCGGCACGCACGGGAAAGGGATATTTTTAACGACTTCGATTTCAACTCGGTGTATCAACCAATTTTTAGCCCGACCCACCAGAAACTGGTCGGGTTCGAAGCACTGGTGCGTGTCAGCCGGGATCACCAGATGGTATCCCCGGTGGAACTGTTCAAAAACGCTCACAGAAGCAAGCAGACCGTAAAGCTGGACAACTTCCTGTTGCACCGTCACCTGGAACAGTTTTCAACGAATCCAACGCCCGCCTGGCTATTCCTGAACATCAATCCTGAGACCTGTACCCATCCCGCCTCCTCTCTGGATCAGCTGATTGATCAGTGCCAGGCGTGCGGGGTATCACCAGACAGGGTAGTGCTGGAGTTGGTAGAAACTGCTAGTGAAAATCCTGGCGCCCTTCTGAAATTTATCGATATCGCCAAAGCGAGGGGTTTCCGGATCGCTATCGATGACTTTGGTACCGGGGATTCGAATTTCGAGCGCCTGTGGCGTATGGACCCGATGATCGTGAAGCTGGATCGCAGCCTGCTGGTCAATGCCGAACAGCACCATCGCGCCCGCCAGTTATTGGAGAGCCTGGTACGGATGATTCGTGAAAGTGGCAGTCTGGTGCTACTGGAAGGCATTGAGAACCAGGCGCAGGCCGAGATTGGGTTGGCAACCGAGGCTGATCTACTGCAGGGTTTTCTGTTGGCTATGCCGGATGCCATCAACCAGACCACGGTGGCCCAGAGTGAAGCTGCCCTGAAATCTGTGATGAATCAGTCCAGCCAATCCTCCATGAAGGAAAGTTCAGATCACCAGAACTTTCTACGTCTGCTGAGGTATGAGGTTCTTGAAGCCTGCCATCGGGTGGCCAGAGGAGAGCCCTTCACCGCCGCATGTAAAACGACGCTCCAGATCGAAGGTGTCAAACGCTGCTTCCTGCTCAACCGGGACGGCGTGCAGCAGGGCAACCTGGTGTTGGCCACCCACGATACAGCGCCCGATAACTTTAACCCGCTTTATCAGTCCGCCGGTGCCTGCTGGGCTCATCGGGAATATTTCCGTAATGCGGTCACCCGGCCGCAACAAATCAATGCGTCCCGGCCCTATGTGGCACTCCCGGATGCCGTTCGCACGGTAACACTGTCCACTTCACTGACCAGCGGCGATGGCCGCCAGGTGTTCTGTGTCGACCTGCACCCCGATGAACTCTTTGACGGCCAGCTGTGTTTTCCGCAAACGTTATAAATCGCCGCTATCAGAACCGATCCATTTGTTTTGATTGTGGTGCAGTGGCCATGCCGCGACCGCCAGCAGACTGGCTGGCCTGTTTCTCGAGTTCCACACTGACTGCATTGCTGGACTTTGCAAACCGCGCCAGCAAATTGTACAGCACAGGAATAATGAACAGGGTCAGGGTAGTGGCAAAGATCAGCCCGCCAAGGATGACAATGCCAATGGAAGCCCGGCTTTCGGCCCCGGCGCCGGTTGCCAGTACCAGCGGCACCGCTCCGAAAACCGTGGAAATAGTCGTCATCAGAACCGGCCGGAAACGCAGTACTGCCCCTTCCAGAATGGCATCGCGGACTTCATAGCCTTTATCCCGCAGCTGATTGGCGAACTCCACGATCAGTATCCCGTTCTTGGCCATCAGCCCCAGCAGCATGATGATGCCTATCTGGCTATAGATGTTCAGGGTAATGCCTGAGAAGAACAGAGCATATAGCGCACCAGTAACCGCAAGCGGTACGGACAGCATGATGATCATCGGATGAATCCAGCTTTCAAACTGCGCTGCCAGTACCAGGAAGACAATCACGAATGCCAGGCCGAACGTTACGTAGATTGCCGCCGACGAATCCTGGAACTCCCGGCTCAGGCCCTTGTAACTGACTCTTGCCTCAGGCGGCAGGTTATCCACAGCCAGATTGTTCAGGTAGTTGAGCGCCGAACCCAGATCATAGCCATCCGCCAGAGAACCGCTGATGACCACGGCCGGTAAACGGTCGATCCGCCGAAGGTCCGGGTTGGCACCCACCTCCTCAATATTTACCAGTGCTTCCAGGGGAATCAGGTCGCCACCCTGTCGCGGGCGCAGGAACACGCGTCCGAGATCGTTGGGTGTGGCCCTATCGATGTCCGCCGCCTGTACGATGACATCGTACTCCCGGCCCCGGTCCAGATAGGTCGTTACCTGTCGTGAGGCCAGCATGGTCTGCAGGGTCAGACCCACGTCTTCCACGGTAATGTCGAGATCGGCGGCACGTTCCCGGTCGATGGTGACGTTCAACTCCGGGCGGGTCAGCTCGAAGTCGGTTTCGAGACTGAGGAGATCGGGGTTTTCCTTTGCCAGCTCGACAATTTCCTCACTCCAGGCCTGAACCGATTCATAGTCCGGGCCACCGATAACAAATTCCACCGGCTGATTGAATCCCCGCTGTCCTAAACCCGGCGGATTGACCGCTACGGATCGCACACCGGGAATACCGGCCAGTTTGTCACGCAGTTCACTGGTAATTTCCTGCTGCTTGATCTCGCGCTCGTCCCAGGGTGCCAGACCCATGATCATGAAGGCATTGTCGGCTTCGTTGCGGAACCCGACGATGGAGAGCAGACGGGTAGCGCTGCCGTCTTCCAGGTAAGGCAGCAACTGCTCCTCAGCCTTGAGGACATGGTGGTCGGTATATTCCACCGTGGAACCACGGGGCGCGCTGGTGGGCATGATGATAACACCGCGGTCTTCGGTGGGGGCCAGTTCCTGGGGCAATTGCGGAAATACCACCACCGCCATGATCAACCCCACCACACCAACACCCAGCAACAAACCGGGTTGGCGCAAAGAGAACCGCAAAAGTCGGGCGTAGCCGTTCGTCAGTCCGTTGAGAACTCGCTCGCTGGCGGCCCACAGGCGATGGCCCTCTTCGGTTTCAGGACTGTGTTTCAACCACTTGGAACACAACATCGGTGTCAGCGTCAGCGCCACAATGCTGGATACCACCACAGCTGCCGCCAGAGTAAACCCAAACTCGGCAAAAAGACGGCCAACATTGCCCCCCATAAAGGAGATAGGGACAAACACTGCAATCAGCGTAAGGGTGGTGGCGATAACCGCGAATGCCACCTGCCGCGCACCGCGATAGGCCGCCAACAGGGGCGGTTCCCCCTCGTCAATACGCCGCTGGATATTTTCCAGCATCACGATGGCATCGTCCACCACCAGGCCGATGGCAAGAATCACCGCCAACAGGGTCAGCACGTTGATGGAAAACCCGAGCGCGCCCAGGCCGATGAACGCGCCGATTACAGCGACCGGTATGGTCACCGCAGGAATCAGTGTCGCCCGCCAGGAACGCAGGAACATGAAGATAACAAGGATGACCAGCGACACCGCAATGGCCAGAGTGAAGATAACTTCCTTGATCGAGGCACGGATAAAGATGGACTCGTCGTAGCTTTCGGCAATACTGACTTCCGGAGGAAGGGTATCGCGAATCTTATCCAGCTCTGCCCGCACCAGATCGGACACGGCCACAGTATTGGACTTGGACTGGCGAATGATCCCCATCCCGATTGCCGTCTGGCCGTTTGCCCTCAGGCGGCTGGTATCGGATTCCACGCCCATCTGCACATTGGCAACCTCACCCAACCGCAGCAGGTTGTTGCCGTCGCGACGAACTACCAGGTTGCGGAATTCCTCCACCTCGGATAAGCGCCCTTTGGCCCGCACGGTGAAATCCCGGGTAGAAGACTCCACCGAACCGGCCGGCAGTTCCACGTTGTTCGATCGCAGCGCCTGTTCCACTTCGGATACGGTAATGTCCCGTGCAGCCAGCCGTTCCCGATCCAGCCACACGCGGATGGCATAACGGCGCTCGCCGCCAATGCGTACGTCGGCCACGCCATCAAGCACAGACAGCCGGTCCGCCAGGACCCTGTCGGCAAAATCACTGAGTTCGGCGCTATCCCAGACGTCACTGCGGAGGGTAATCCACATCATCGGGCGGGCATCGGAGTCTGCCTTGCGAACCACCGGAGGATCCGCTTCCTCGGGCAGGTCATTGGCCACCCGGGCTACCGCATCCCTGACATCGTTGGCAGCAATATCCACATTGCGTGAGGTATTGAACTCAATGGAAGTGCGGGATTCACCCTGTTCGGTGCTCGATTCGATGGAGCGAATGCCCTCAATACCGCTGATGGCGCCCTCAACCACCTGGGTGATCTGGGTATCCACGACTTCCGCTGCCGCTCCGGTGTAATCGGTGGAAATGGAAACCACTGGTGGGTCAATGTCCGGGTACTCGCGCACCGGCAAGCCCCGCAGAGCAGCAAGACCAAATACCAGGATCAGCAGGCTGATAACGGTGGCAAAAACCGGCCGTTTGATTGAAATGTCCGAGAGGATCATTGATCAGGACTCCCGGGAAGTGGCAAAGCGGTTATCCGGAATCGCCTTGTCGTCGTCCACAACGTCAATACGGTCGCCACTGCTGAGGCGATCCTGACCGGTGATAATCACCCGGTCTTCCTGCGATAACCCCTCCGACACCTCTACGATACCGGGTGACCGGGAACCCAGGGTCACGGACACCCGCCGGGCAACACCGTCCTCGGCGATAAAGACATACTTGTCGTCACCCCGGATCATGACGGCCTGCTCGGGAATCACCAGCGCCTCGCGCTCACGGAGCGTCAGGTTGGCAGACATGAACTGCCCCGGCCGCAATTTACCCTCGGGATTATCGATGACGGCGCGTACCGGCAATGTGCGGCTCAGTTCGTTGATCCGTGTACCAAGCTCCGCCAATTCACCCTGAAATCCTTCACCAGGGTAGGCCGGAGAAGCACCGCGAACCATCTGACCCAGTTGTATCTGACCCAGGAATCGTTCGGGAACCGAGAAACCCAGTTCCATGCGATCGGTTGAATCCAGAGTGGTTACCGAGGTTCCGGAGCCGAGATAGGTTCCGACACTGATATCACTGAGCCCGATCACACCGTCGAAAGGTGCTTCGATGCGATGATTATCGAGGCGGGTCCGGGCCGATTCGCGCTGAGCTTCGGCTACATCCATGGCAGTGCGAAGTTCATCCACCTGGGACTGGGAAATGCTGTTGTTGGTTCGCAAACGCTGTGCCCGTTCATACTGGCGTCGGGCATCCATCAGCGTTGCTTCCGCAACCTGCAGATCAGCCCTGGCCTGGCGGTCATCCAGGCGCAATAACAACTGGCCCCGACTGATCCGCTCGCCACTCTTCAGGTTCATTTCCACTACACGGCCGCTGACCTCTGTGGTCAGTTCCACCTGGTCGAGAGCGCGCAGATTACCAACGGCATTAACAGAATCCCGTATCACCTCCATGGCCGGGCTGATGGCGTTCACCTTGCTTGCCGGCCGCTCCCTTCGGGCATCCCCGGTATCGTCCTGGGCAAAAAACTGCCAGGAAAAAGCCCCACCGGCTGCCAGAGCGACAAGTACCAGGGCGATCAGCCATTGCTTAACCATAATTTTCCCAATCAGTCTGTTATTTTGATTCCTGTCGCTCTGCCACCAGGGGTCTACTTTCTGCTGATCACCAGAACAATTTCACCTACGTCGATCCCCCACTTGCTCATGGTGGTCTGGTTGATCAGCGTGTCCGGCGTGATCAGATACATCCAGTCATCCATGCGAAGATCAATCGTGCCATCACCATATGACACCCTCAGGACATAATTCATGTTGATGGCATTACCCTGCCAGCGCATGGTGCCGGGCTCTACCACATCCCCGGCATCGGCGTGCAGGGCGCCGTTATCGGGGGTCAGTGTCCAGACCCGGGTTTGCACTTCGCCATCATCAAAACGGAACACTTCATCCAGTGTACCAACACCGTCACTGTCCCAGCTGGCAGAAATGTCGGCATCAAACGTACGGATTACTTCGCCGGAGAAATCCTTGACCACACCCCGGGCGGAAAGTTCGCCGGTGAAGAATTCCTGCGGCGTCAGTACCGGCTCACGGTCCTTGTAGTCTTCCAGCGCTGGCCCGGCACAGCCGACGAGCAGCGCTGTTGATAACAATAACCAGAGATAGCGGGGTAAACCAGTGATGACCTTTGATCCGGCTGAACTTTGCATGACTTTTACACTCTCGGGACGGATGAAATCGAAATGATGCTCTTCAGATACGCCGGAAGCACCTTTAACGATCAGTGCCGGACCCGGCCATGGCCAGTTTCGTCATCTCAGCCAATTGTCCCTTCTGACAACGGCGATTGCGATTTCCGTCAATGGCACACCGCTGGCAATGCCGTAAAACATCAGGCAACGGAAGGCTGCCGGCCTTCGCCAACACTGGAAACAGAATACAGAGGTATTGCCATGCCGGTTTACAAGGCGCCCCTGCGCGACATGAAATTTCTGCTGAATGAAGTTTTTGATTACCCCGGCCACTACACCCGGCTAAAGAGCGGTGAAAATGCCACCCCCGATATTGTTGACGCCATACTGAATGAATGTGGCCGCTTCTGCGAAGAGGTGCTGAGCCCGCTTTACCAGAGTGGTGACGAGGAAGGCTGCAAGCTGAAAAATGGCGAAGTGACAACCCCGACAGGCTATCGCGATGCCTACCAGCAATACGCCATGGGCGGATGGCAGGGCCTGTCTGCGCCAGAGGAATACGGTGGTCAGGGCCTGCCCGCTTCCATGGGCCTGCTGAAGCAGGAAATGATGGGCACTGCCAACTGGCCATTTTCCATGTACCCCGGCTTGTCTCTGGGCGCAATGAATACCATCTTTCTTCACGGCAGCGAAAAGCAGAAACAGACCTACCTGGTGCCACTGACCGAAGGCCGCTGGGGCGGTACCATGTGCCTGACCGAGCCCCAGTGCGGCACTGACCTCGGGCAGGTCAAGACCAAAGCGACTCCACAGGCGGACGGCAGCTACAAGCTGTCCGGGACCAAGATCTTTATCTCTTCCGGTGACCATGACCTCACCGAAAACATTGTTCATATTGTGCTGGCCCGTCTGCCGGATGCCCCGAAGGGTACGCGCGGTATAAGCCTGTTTATCGTGCCCAAGTTCCTGCCGGATGATAACGGCGGTGTCGGTCAGCGTAATGGCGTCACCTGCGGCAGCCTGGAAAAGAAAATGGGCATCAAGGCCTCGGCCACCTGTGTGCTGAACTTTGATGACGCCACCGGATTTCTGATCGGCCCGGAAAACGAAGGGCTCAACTGCATGTTCACCTTCATGAATACCGCCCGTATCGGCACTGCCATCCAGGGTGTGGGACCGGCGGAACTGTCCTACCAGTGGGCACTGGACTACGCCAGGGAACGGCGCTCCATGCGCGCCCTGTCAGGCAAGAAGGAACCGGACCAGGTGGCAGATGCGCTGATTCACCACGCCGATGTACGCCGCATGCTGCTGACCCAGAAGGCGATTGCCGAGGGTGGCCGCGCCATGCTGTATTACGCCGCCCGGCTGGCCGACCATATGGTAGAAGGACATACCGCTGGCGACGAAAAGAAGGCCGATGCCTACGACGACAGGCTAGGATTCCTTACCCCCATCCTCAAGGGATTCCTGACCGAGATGGGCAATGAAGCTGCTAACCTGGGTGTACAGGTATTCGGCGGCCACGGCTACATCCACGAACACGGCATGGAGCAGATTGTCCGGGATACCCGCATCGCGACGCTTTATGAAGGGACCACCGGCAT
>JBHEPI010000214.1:0-5666 GCA_046260345.1 Marinobacter sp.
CCTGGGCGGATTGGTGGATTTTGGTGAGTTGTTGCTGCGTTCCCATGAACTATGGCTGCATCGCCCGGAGCTGCTGAGTCATTACCAGAGCCGTTTCCAGCAGATCCTGGTGGACGAGTTCCAGGACACCAACACGATTCAATACGCCTGGCTGCAGATCCTGGCGGGCAACCGCGTTCCGCTGACGGTGGTTGGCGACGACGATCAGTCCATTTATGGCTGGCGGGGCGCGAAAATCGAGAACATCCAGCAATACCAGCGGGACTTTCCCAATGCCCGGATGGTGCGGCTGGAGCAGAATTACCGCTCCACCCAGATGATTCTGAAGGCCGCCAACGCGGTGATCGCCAATAACCAGGGGCGGCTTGGCAAAGAGTTGTGGACGGACGGTAAAGACGGCGAGCCCATCAGCCTGTATGCCGCATTTAACGAGCAGGACGAGGCCAACTACATCGCCGACACCATCAGCAGTTGGGTCAGCGAAGGCAACCTGCGCAGTGAGTCCGCCATCCTCTACCGCTCCAACGCCCAGTCCCGGGTGCTGGAGGAATCGCTGATCCGCCAGGGCATACCCTACCGCGTCTACGGCGGCCTGCGATTCTATGACCGCTTGGAAATCCGCAACGCCATTGCTTACCTGCGCCTGGTGCACTATCGCCGGGATGACGCCGCTTTCGAGCGGGTGGTAAACATTCCCGCCCGGGGTATTGGTGCCAAGAGTCTGGCCGATTTACGGGCATTTGCGACCGAACGCAGCATATCCCTGTGGGAATCCGCCGAGCGTTTACTGGAAGCCGGGCAGGTCAAGGGCCGCGCCAAGACCGGCCTGCAATCCTTCATGGGCATTATCGAGCGCCTGACGGACATGGCCGAGGATGCTTCCCTGCAGGGGCTGATGAAACAGACGCTGGAATTCAGTGGCCTCAAGGATTACCACGCCAACGAGAAAGGTGAAAAGGGCCAGGCCCGGGTCGAGAACCTTGAGGAACTGGTCAATGCGCTGTCGGATTATGAGGTAGAGGAAGGCGTTGATCCATTGTCCGAATTTATCGCCCAGGCAGCCCTGGATGCCGGTGAAGCCCAGGCAGAAGCCAATGAAGACTGCGTACAGCTGATGACGCTCCACTCTGCCAAGGGCCTGGAGTTTCCGCTGGTGTTCCTGGCCGGTGTTGAGGAAGGCCTGTTCCCCCACAGCATGTCCCTGGAAGAGCCGGGGCGGATGGAGGAGGAGCGCCGGCTGGCCTACGTGGGCATCACCCGGGCTATGAAAAAGCTGGTGCTTACTTACGCGGAATCACGGCGCCTGTACGGGCAGGAGAAATTCCACGCCCTGTCCCGGTTCGTTCGTGAAATTCCCGGCGACTGCATCCAGGAAGTGCGGCTGCGCAACACCGTCAGCCGCCCGGCTATGATGGCGCGCCCGAACGAGAGCCTGTTCAGCCAGGAGCCTGATGCCGGCACAGGCTTCAGCCTCGGCCAGCGGGTTCGTCATCCGAAGTTCGGCGAGGGCATCGTGATGAACTCCGAGGGATCTGGCCATCACACCCGGGTGCAGGTGAACTTTGATGACGGTGCCAAGTGGCTCGTTCTTGCCTATGCGCCTCTTGAGGCCTGCTGAGTTCTGGGGGAAGCCCAGGTTGGGGGCCTCTGTTTGAAACACGCCTCGAGACGTCCTGTTCGGCTTGGGCTCCGCCATCCATGGCTCCGCACAGTTTCAAACAGAGGCCCCCAACCTGCGCCCTGAACTTGTTTGTAGCCGGAAAGAGTTAGGTCGGATTAGCGAAGCGTAATCCGACAACCCAAGACAGAGCCAACACCTGATTGTCAGATTACGCTTCGCTAATCCGACCGTGAATGCCTTCCCGGCAGATGCCTGCTCCACACTGCGAGCAAGCGTGCCGCTGACGACCTTAAACGTAACGTCGGCGCTTGAAGCTCACCTTGTCAGCATAGTCATCAATCCGCCCGATCCGGCGAGCGTCCGCCCAGGTTCCCTTGTAGTAGGGGATGATGTTCCGATCGGTCCAGGGCGTCACCAGGTCGCCCATTACGGAATTGAAGTACATGGCCTCCATGAACACGTGGCCCGGTTTAATGTCCGGCTCCAGGTAGGCCATGGCCGTGGTGGCGCCATAGTCGTTGAACAGCTCGACCAGGTCGCCAGACTCAATGCCAAGATCCTTCGCATCGTCCGGATTGATTTCCAGCGGGGCCATTGGGTAACGACCACGGCGGAATTCCACATGCTGGTCATGGTAAGCCGTCTGCCAGATCTGGTTGGTTCTGCCATTGTTGATCCAGAACCGATACTTCTTGCGCTGTTCTTCCACAACGTCCGGCATGCCGTTCCAGGGTGCTGGCAGGAAATGTGCCTTGCCATCATCGGTATCGAATTTGCCGTCGGTATACAGCATTTCCGTTCCTATCAGCTGGCCGTCCTTGTATTCCTTGATCGGCAGCTGAACGCCATTGTTACCGGCGGCCCGCAGCCTTTCGTAGGTGGCCAGATGGCCGGTGGGGCCGCCCTGGCTGTCGATAGCCGGTGCCCCAGGCTGGCCGGCACGGCGGAAGCCGTCGTTGTAGGCGTCTTCCTCGGTTTTCCAGTCGAAACCTTCAAAGCGCTTGGCCATGTCGGTATTGCCCTCTGCTTCATAAAGCTTGCGCAGGGCGTTGGCCATATCGGCGGCAATCAGGCAGTCCGGTTTGGCGGTTCCCGGAGGGTCCATGAATTTCTCGGACAGGCGCAGGCGACGCTCGCCATTCATGGAAGTCAGGTTCATTTCGCCGGTATGCGCGGCTGGCAGCACCATGTGCGCGGCCTCGGCAAACTTGGTGGCATAGAGGTCGATAACGGTTACGAACAGGCCGCCGTCTTCCTTGACCGCCTTGTGGATGACCTTCGCCATCTCCTCCGGGCCGGCACCGCGAACCTTGCGCAAGGCCTGTTTGACGATATCACTGCGGCGCAAGACTTCGTTGCGATACTGCTCAGCGTTCAGGGTCGTCTGGAAAGCGTTGCAGGCCCAGACGGTGAGCATCTGGCCATTGCCCTGGATGATCTCCTGATCCACGTAGGGCGCCGGGCGACCACCCGGATACGGAGGCCGGCAGTAGCCCTCCTGGTGGCCGCCCATGCGGACCACGCCGGTACCCCGGCGGCCCACGTTGTGGGTGGCCAGCACCAGATCCACCAGCGCGGACTGGATACGGTAGTTGTCGTTGCCCCAGATAATGCCTTTTTCATAGCCATGCATGGTGCGGGGCAGGTGGCCGGAGGCTTTCGGCTTGTAGGCCCACTCCGCCGCCTTGATGAGCTTGTCCTTGCTGATACCGGTAATTTCGCTGGTTTCGTCCAGGCTGAGGCGGTTGGCTTTAACCGCGTCCTCGAAGCCGGTCGTGTATTCCCTGATGAACTCTTCATCCTGCCAGCCCTGGTCGACCACATAGGTGAGCAGACCATTGAACAGGGCGGTATCGGTGCCCGGCTCAATGTCCAGGAACAGCAGGTTATCCGTATCTATCGCCTGTTCCAGAAGGGCGACAGTGAGTGCCCTTCGTGGGTCGACCAGAATGATCTTTGTCTGCTGGATGGTTTCGCCGTCGTCGTAGACCTCACGCTTCCTGTTGGTGGACTGCCCCTGAAGACCTGGCAGCCAGTGGTTGAGGAAGTAGTTGGTCTGGGTCTCGTAGGCGTTGGCACCAACCGAGAATATGCAGTCGGCCATCTGGGCGTCTTCATAGCTGTTGTTCAGCTCGCCGATGCCCATGTCACGGGTGGCGTGGCACTCGGAGTTGTAAGCGGGGCGGTTGTGAATCCGCACCATCTTGCTGCCCAGGCCGGTAAAGATCAGCTTGCCGGTGCCCCAGGTGTTCTCGAACCCACCGCCGGCGCCGCCGTGATCAAACAGGTTGAACATCAGCTGGTCTGGGCCAGCATCATCCAGTATCAGTTTGGTCAGGTGGCTATACAGGGTGATCGCCTGCTCCCAACTGCTATCCCGCCATTCATCGCCGGCAAAAACCCGCGGGTATTTCACCCGCTGATTGCCAACGGGGGTCTGGGGGGAATACATGATGGAGGCCATCTGTCCGCCGCGCGTCGAGGACAGGCCTCCGTTCACCTTACATTCCTTGTCCGGCAGAATCATGATGCGGTGATAGCTGCCATCATCGTCCTGGACAATATTGGTCATGGTCTGGGTCATGGTCAGCTGAAGCGCGCCGAGTTGCTGGCGGAAATCCAACCCTAGCGCATTCTGATCCGGCGCCAGCCCGCCTTCCTGATCCGCAGGCCATTTATAAACGTGATAACCGCAGCCGACGATGCAGAAATGGCAGCAGGTTTGGGTTTTTTGGGCATTGGCCGGCGGTAGCGCAATCCGGTCTTTCTTGTGTTCAAACATGGGGGCTCCCTCCTTCAGGCGTCCGGCAGAATGTTGGCCTGGCGGCCGTAGATCAGACCTTCCACACCAACCGCCTCGATGGAATCATCCGAATCCCTGTAACTCAGGAGAATCCGGGGCAGGTTTTCCGTCGCCTGGCCAGATACCATCTGTCCATTGAGCTCGGAGTCGAATACGCTGAAGTGGCATGGGCACTTGAACGTTCGTTCTTCAGATGAGTAGGAAACCGGGCAGCCCATATGGGTGCAGAGAATGCTGTAGGCGACAATATCCTCGTCAGGGCCTATGCCACCCTGGGTTTTGCGACCGGTTTTCACCAGGGCGCATGGGGAAGAGGTGTCCGGATAACTGAAGGAAACCGGTTGCCCGACTTTCAGGTCACCAGCTTTGCTTATGGTGGTTGTCGGGTAGTCCAGCATGACCTTGCCGGGTTGAGGGTTGCTCTCGCTGGCTTGGGCGGGGCTCCAGACAAGCGCGGCACTACCTACGGCAACAGTGGCGCCGCTGCCGGCGAGGAAGCGTCTACGGGAAAGTTTCATGGTTCTCCTCCTGAGTTACCTGGGTTGGCTATCCAAGCAGGTCTGGTATAAGCATAGGCTCAGGAGTTGGAACTGCCAAATATCAAGAAACGTTATTTTCAAAAACGCTCAGGGCATGGACTCGGTATTCCAGTGCCATGCCGGCATAACGATGATTTCCATCGACTTTCACACCATCTTCGAGAACATCCAGAACACGTAGTTGGAAGCGCCCCCGCTGGCCGCCGGGGGAGAATGTCATGCCGGGATACGGTGTGATTCCCTCGGGGAGGTTGGCGTTGACCACCTCGAACACCAGGTTGTGCATATAAGGGCCATGTGCCTGCTCGTGCTTCAGGTACACCGTGCGTTCTTCGCCCGCTTCAATTCCCTGCAGGGCTTCCGCCAGCGCCGGGAACAGGGTGTTATCCCCTTCGGTATAGCGCATGGGGTTGTGAGCCTCGGACTGTTCCAGGCACTGACCATCGTCATCAAAAATGGCCCAGGCGGCGGTGATTTGGCGTCCGGTCATGGCTTGGTATCGGCTCCGGCCTTCTGTTGATGGGGCGGTTTGGGCTGGCTGGCGCGGCCGTGTCTGGCCTCGGGGGGGATCATGCTGGCCCAGCCTTCGCCGGGTAGTTGGCCCCGGAGATGGGAGGCATCCAGGCCCTGGGCTTCCAGGTTGGCAATCATTTCCAGCATGGCCTCCGGCGGGATGCCGGCCTGTTTCGCCCGGGTGGCGGCC
>JBHEPI010000220.1:0-5822 GCA_046260345.1 Marinobacter sp.
CGGGAAACAGAAGAGCTACGCCGGCAAATGGATGCAATGGAGGCCGAGCAGACGGACCGTGGAATGGTGCTGACCCTGGGTGATGTGCTGTTCGACCTTAACCGGGCTGAGCTGAAATCTTCCGGCGAAGCAACTGTCGAGCGGCTGGCAGAGTTCATGAAGGAATATGAAGAGCGAAGGGTGCGCATTGAAGGGTACACCGACAGCACCGGTGAGGCTTCCTACAACCAGGGCCTTTCCGAGCGCCGGGCAGAAGCAGTCCGTGATGCTCTGGTCGACATGGGTATCAGCCGTGACCGGGTAGAAACAAAAGGATTTGGCGAAGAGTACCCCGTGGCCAGCAATGACAGCTCTGCCGGTCGACAGCAGAACCGCCGGGTGGAAATCGTGATATCCGACGAGGAGGGTAATATCGAAACTCGGTAATTGCCATTTTCAAAGCGTTGATTAAAAAAAGCCCCGGGAAATTCCCGAGGCAGTATTGTCAACGCTTTGAATGTTCCCTTACTCTTACGTACTTCAGAGTTCAAATGGATCACTGTAGCTGGTCTACAAATTCATCCAGAAGGATCACAGACGCCGTGCTTTCTGAGCCATCGTTCAGCCTTGCTAAGGCGCTGTAGACACCCCCGCTCTCCAGCATCAGGTATACGTCAACAGGCGCACCCGCTGCCTGATCTGCATCAGGTGACTTCAGTCCCTGCACTATGCGTCGATGCAACTTAGGGGTGTACGCCCGAATCGGATCCACAAAATTTGACATTTGGTCTGGTTGCACGTGAACTCCATCTGAAAGCCTTCCGGCACCGTATGTCTCAGAACACTCACCAAGATGGAAAACCATGTTCCGAACCTTCTGTATCGCGTTAATGAGTCTGCTGGTGCTGACGGGCTGCAGCTCCACCAAGCTGGCTTACCGCTACGCTGACTGGGGCATTGTCTGGTGGGTGGACGACTACATTCCCATGACGTCGGAGCAGGAATCCCGGCTCAAGCAGGACATCCGTGACCTACGCCAGTGGCATTGCAGTACTGAGCTGCCGCGCTATTCCGACTGGCTGGCCAGGCTGAAACAGGACGTTCGCGCCGGTGATCTCGATGAATCCACGGTTGGCTGGCACCAGCAGCAGCTGTTATCTTTCTTACCACCGTTGATGGAACGGGCAAATCCGGCCGCCACACGGCTGCTGGCCGATCTGAGTGATCAGCAGGTCCGGCAATTGAGTGTGAACATGAAGGAGAGTCAGCAGGAACTGGAAGAAGAATTCCTGGCGGATAACCCGGAGAAAACACGCGCGGCCCGGGCAGAACGCACCACCGAGAGGGTGGAGCGCTGGCTCGGCCCGCTGAACGACCGGCAGCGGGAAACTGTCAGTGCCTGGTCCGACGCCCGGGGCGAACAGACGGAAATCTGGCTGGAAGGCCGTCGCAACTGGCAACAGGCGCTGCTGGATGCGCTCGAGGAGAGAAACAGCGACGGCTTTGCCGATCGCATCAGTTACCTGATCGACAACAATGAAGCTGTACGCGGGGAAAGGTATCAGCAGATGATGTCGGAAAGCCGGACGGCCATGGCAGTGCTGATGACATCGCTATTACAGCAGGCCGAGCAGCGCCATCTTGATCATCTGCTGGGTCGGGCGGAAGAACTCGCCGGTGATTTCGATACCCTCGCCTGCGCCAGCGAGGATACCGAAAGCCGGAACAGCTGACGTCAGATCGTCAGGTAGCCACCGTCCACATTGATGCAGGTGCCGGTGGTGTAGCTGGATGCACCGGAAGCGAGGTATAGAACAGTACCCGCCATTTCGTCCGGATCTGCCACCCGCTTCATGGGAATATGGGCCATGGCCTGTTTCTTGATCGCTTCGTTGCTGGTCAGCGCACTGGCGAATTTGGTATCGGTCAGCCCCGGTAACAGAGCATTCACCCGTACTTTCTGCTGCCCCAGTTCCATGGCGAAGGATTTGGTCATGGAGATAACCGCGGCCTTGGTCACCGAATAGATACCCTGGAAGTGGCCCGGATTCACACCGTTCACGGAAGCAACGTTGATGATGGAGCCGCCACCGTTCTTTTTCATAAGCTGCACGCCACGGGCACACATGAAGAAGTAACCGCGAATATTCACGTCCACGGTCTTGTGGTAGGCGCCCAGATCCGTGTCCTCAATGGGACCGAAATACGGGTTGGCCGCGGCGTTGTTCACCAGAACATCCAGCTTGCCGTGCTTCGATTCAATGTGCTGCCAGATGTCTTCAATCTGGTCCATTTCGCCAATGTGGCAGGCATAGGCCTCGGCACTGCCACCGCCCTCACGGATGCTGCTGGCCACGGCCTCACAACCATCAATCTTGCGACTGCTGACAATCACATGGGCACCATAGTTGGCGAGGGTGCGGGCGATGCTTTCGCCGATACCACGGCTGGCGCCGGTAATCAGGGCTACCTTGCCGGTCAGGTCAAACAGGTCTTGCTTACTCATTCTTCACCTCAATTCGTTATCGGAAGGTCACCAGGGAGGCGTCTTCCGCTTCCAGATGACTGTAATTGTTGAACACCGCCAGGCTGCGTCGGGCCCCTGAATGCAGAATGCGAGTCACACTGGTATTCGCAATGACGGAGTTCATCTCCAGAGCCTTGCGATCACTCAGTTGCAGCAGGTGTTGGGCGATGACCGCAATGGGCCCGCCGGAGGTGGACACCAGGGTGTCGCCACCATCTGCGTATTCAATCAGTTGTTCAAGGGAGGTGATCACCCGGTTCTGGAATTCACCCCAGGTTTCGGCGTATTCGTCATTGTGCTCGCCACCGACCCAACGGACCATGGCTTCCTCGAAAACCTGCTGGAAAGCTCTCGCGGGTTTGGGAAACGCAGCCAGATCCCGCGCCATACGCTCACGGTCTGCCCATTCCGGGCGCAGACGCTCAACCAACTGCGTATGGTCGAACTCATTGAAACCCTCGACCGCCTGCATGTCCGGCAGGGCATCGCCGTAGCCACTGGCCAGGGCTTCCACCGTTTCACGATGGCGCTCCATATTGCCGCCAAACACGGCGCTGGGCTTTACCTTGCCATCCAGCCAGCGGCCCAGAACACGGCCCTGCTCCCAGCCACGGGGCGACAGTTGATCATAATTTTCCTTACCAAAACTGGCCTGCCCGTGACGAATCAGATAGATCGTTGCCATTACAGCTCACTCGCTTCGATCAGTCGCTGACAGCGCTTCTCAAGGTAGTTGGCGGCGTGGCCGAAAGCGGCAAAGCGCTTGTCTTTGGTCTGGCCATGGTAATAGCGGTAATAGATCTGCTGCACGATGACCGCCAGGCGGAACAGGCCGTAGATTTCGTAGAAGTCGAAGTTGTCGATTTTCAGGCCGGACTTCTCTGCATAGTAAGCGACCACTTCCTTGCGAGTCAGCATACCCGGGAGATGGGTGGGTTGCCGACGCAGCATCTGGAACGGGCCTTCATCGTCTGCCTCTATCCAGTACGCCAGGCTGTTGCCCAGATCCATCAGCGGGTCACCAATGGTGGCCATCTCCCAGTCCAGCACACCGATAACCTCAAACGGGTTGTCCGGGTTCAGCACCACGTTGTCGAAGCGATAGTCGTTGTGAATGACTACCTGGGCGATATCATCCGGCATCTTGTCGTTCAGCCAGCCCATCACCATTTCAAAGTCGCCCACATCGTCGGTTCTGGCCTTGCGGAAACGGTCACTCCAGCCGCCGATCTGGCGCTGTACATAACCGGCGCCCTTGCCCAGCTTGTCCAGGCCCGTGGCTTTGGCATCCACATTGTGCAGGTCCACCAGCTTGTCGATCACGTTCAGGCACAACTTGCGGGTGTCCGCCTCGTTGAGCTCGAAATCCTCGGGGAAATCCTGCCGCAGGATGATGCCCTTGAGGCGCTCCATCACGTAAAAATCGCAGCCCAGTACGTCGTGGTCGTCGCAGATGGCGACGATGTTGGGAACGTAGGGGAATTCGGGCTTGAGCGCCCGCATCACCTTTGCTTCCCGCAGCATGTCGTGGGCGGACTTGGCAATCTTGCCAAACGGTGGGCGGCGCAGCACGTAGGAACGATTGCCGTAATCCACCTGGTAGGTCAGGTTGGAAGCGCCACCGGGGTACTGTTTGATCTCCGGCTGGCCTTCCAGATCCGGAATGGCCTGCTTCATGAAGCGGTCAACAGCCGCGACATCCAGCTCTTCGCCTTCGCGGATATCAACAGCCTGGTCGATCTGGGTCATTCGGCTCTCCTTTACTATATAGACGTCAGCAAGGGGGCAAGGCTTTCCAGAACACGCTTTGAATACGTCCCTGTACGCTCGGCCTCCGCCATCCATGGCTCCGGACGGTTCTGGAAAGCCTTGCCCCCTCACTTCCTGATTCTATGTTAAACGGTCATTTAAGCCTTACCGCCCATTTTCTTCATCCAGCGCTTACTTTCCTGGTGCATCAACCAGTCAAACGCCTTGGGCGCGTGGCGCTTGACCATCCACATGCGACGCTCCTTGGCGTGGGGCAGCACCCAGAAATCGCCCTTCTCCACCGCGCGGATTATGTCGTCGGCCACGTCTTCGGCAGTAATGGTGGAGCGCTTCATCAGCTTGTTGACGTTCTGCTGGATGCCGGGAATGTCCGAACGCATGCTGCTGGTCAGATTGGTCTGGAAAAACGCCGGGCAGACACAGCTGACGTGTATGCCGGAGTCTCGCAGCTCCTGGCTCAGGGTTTCCGAGAGCGCAATCACACCGGCCTTGGAGACATTGTAACTGTCCATCAGCGGCGCGAGCATCAACCCTGCCATGGAGGCGATATTCACGAAAGCACCGGAGCCCTGTTTCTTGAACTGGGGCGTAAATGCCTTGCAGCCACGAACAACACCCAGCACGTTGATGTCCATGATCCATTCCCAGTCGGCCATGGTGGTGTCTTCAATAGACCCGGCGGAGGCTACTCCGGCGTTGTTCACAACAACGTCTACCCCGCCCCATTTACTGGTCAGATCTGCACAGATCTTTTCCAGATCGGTCAGGCGGCGCACATCGCACTCAACAAAGTAACCTTCGCCACCGGCGTTGTTAATCTCCTTCTCTACGGCAACACCCTGCTCAGGGTTAATATCACCAATGCAGACCTTCGCGCCCTTTCTGGCATACTTCAACGCAATCGCCCGGCCCAGGCACTGGCCCCGCCGGTTATAAATACTCGCTGTGTCATCCTTCTATTCCCTTGGTTTCTCGTGATTTAAACTTCGGTGCCATACTTGGGTGCGAAACATGGGTGCAAGAGCCGGTGCCGGGAGCGTGTTTCAGACAGCCCAACCCACCTGCTCCCAGACTCCAAACAAGCGACTTCCCGCCGATCCCAGGCACTCAAATATCAGTTTCGGTACTTGGCAAGCTCAAGGCGAGCAACCATAGCCCGGTGAACCTCATCCGGGCCATCGGCCAGGCGCAGAACTCGGGCATAGGCGAACAGCTGGGTCAGCGGGAAATCGTCATCGCTGACACCGGCGCCACCGTGAATCTGAATCGCATCGTCCACAATTTGCTGAAGCATCTGCGGAATCACCGCCTTGATCATTGAAACTTCCTGCAAAGCACCAGAAATACCCTTGGTATCCAGCGCCCAGGCGCATTTCAGGGTCAGCAACCGGGCCTGCTCAATGTTCATGCGGGCATTGGCAATGATATCCGGATTTCCGCCCAGCTTGGCGATCGGTCGACCAAAGGCCTCACGGCTGGTGGCGCGTTTGATCAGCAGTTCCAGGGTGCGCTCGGCGGCACCGATAGCACGCATGCAGTGGTGAAC
>JBHEPI010000223.1:0-17690 GCA_046260345.1 Marinobacter sp.
TGACATATCGCCGACCGGAAGAGATGTGGCAGCCGACGCTGACACCCCGGACACGGACTGTAATTTGCCCACGATATCGCTAACTGCTTCGTCCGCGTCAATATCAACCGTGCTGGACTGACCTTCATACTCGAAAGTGACGCTCTGATCCCGTAAATCGTCTACGTCCAGCGAGTTCCAGTTTCTCACCTGGCTCTCCAGAACAGATTCCCGGGAATCGAGGTTCAGGTCGGAACGCAAATTCGTTGTGCGCTTGGGTGCCAGGTTATCGGTTTCAACCTGCAGGTCATCCTGGATGCCCGACAGATTGCCGTCATCATCGGCCACAAAGCCCTGCACCCGCATATTCTGGTTATTCGTGACAAACCCGTCCTTGTCGATGCCAAACTGGCCGGCCCGGGAATACCGGGTCTCGCCGCCATTGTTGAGGACAAAGAAACCGTCACCGTCGATCGCCATATCCAGGCCGTTGTCGGTGAAGCTGATGTTACCCTGGCCGAAGGACTGCTTGACGTCCTGAACTCTTACCCCATCCCCGATAGGGTTGCCGCCAGAGCCCAGAAAGCCACTGGCGTAAAGATCACCAAACTCGGCCTTGCTGCCCTTGAACCCCACCGTACTGGCGTTGGAGATATTATTACCGGTTACATCAAGATCAACCGATGATGCCCTCAAGCCACTCAGACCTGTGTTAAAAGCCATACTTCACCTCTGCTGTTTCACCGGTATCAATTGATCTGCTCAACCTCTGACAGAGCGATGGAGCCCATGCCGGCCAGGTTCAGCGTAATGTTGCCGCCCTTGCCCAGTGACACGCTGTCCACGTTTGCGCTGAGCATAGTGCTTAATTGTTCAGGCCCGTCCGGCGTCGATGCCTCAGCCACTACCTTATAAGGGCCGGGAGGCAAACTGTTGCCGTTGCCGTCCTTGCCGTCCCAGCTGAATCCTGTAACGCCGGCCTGCTGGGAGCCCATATCAATCTGCCGTACCCGTTCACCAGCCTGGTTCTCGATGGAGACCCTCAAACTGCCGGTGCTGTTGGGCACTTCCACGTTGCCGGTCATTTGACCCTCAGCACCCAGAATGCCCACAGATGACGGTGCCAACACGGAACGACCCACCATTGCAGACGCCTGAAGCGCCTGCGTGGAGCGGAACTGGCTTGCCACATCGTCCACGCTGCCGGACAGACCCTGCATTTCCTCCAACGAGCTGAACTGCGCCAGTTGGGAAATGAACTCACCATTTTCCTGGGGCTCCAGCGGGTTCTGGTTCTTCAACTGGGCAATCATCAGCTCCATGAACTCATTCTTGCCGAGCTCACTGTCGCCTTTTGCGCCCTGTTCCTGCTCCAGACGGTATTTGCTCAGCAAATCCGAGGCGTCTGCCGGGTTAATTGCGCTCATGATTCAATCCTCGCTCGGTTACTGCTGACCCAGGGTCAGGATGCGCTGCATCATGGATTTGGCGCTGTTCATAATGTCCACGTTCATTTGGAAACCACGGGATGAAGACATCATATCCGCCATCTCCTCGACCACATTCACGTTGGGATAAAACACATACCCCTCTTCATTGGCCGCAGGATGATCGGGCTCGTAGCGCATCTGCAGTTCAGCGTCGCTCTCAACAATGCCTTCAACTTTCACCCCGGCACCGGAGCCTTCCTCGCTGCCAAAAGCCTGGCCTTGCTGTGACGGATTGAGCATTGCCTGCTGCATTGCCGCAAACACCGGCTTACGTGCACGATACGTCTGTTCGGTACTGGAACTGGCGGTTTCGGCGTTGGCAATGTTCGACGCAGTGGTGTTCAGCCGCAGTGACTGGGCTGTCATGCCGGACCCGGCGATATCGAAAATACTACCCAGTGACATGGTCTTACTCCTCAATTAGATGACTGCGCCCGGATCACTGACCCGAGAGTGCCTTTTTGATGCCGGTGACTTTGCCGTTCAGGAACTGGAAACTGGCCTGGTAATCCATGGCGTTACGCATGAAACGGGTCTGTTCCTGCTGGGCGTCCACTGTGTTGCCATCCACTGAAGGCTGATGAGGAACCCGGTACAACAGCTCGCTATCCTGGCCCATGGCTGACGTGTCCATATGGGACGCATGCGTGCGGTTCATGCCAAACCCGCTATCCATACCCTCCTGGGCTTTTTCCATCATCGCCTGGAAATCGATATCCCGCGCCTTGTAGCCCGGGGTGTCTGCGTTAGCGAGGTTGTTGGCAAGCACCTCCGCACGTTTCACCCGCCCTTCCAGAGAGTGCTGGTGAATGCCTAATGCTTTGTCCAGGGAAATAGCCATATTGCCTCCGATTCCTGCATCCGGCGTTGTTCGTATTGCCGGTTATGCTTGATGCAGGAGTAAAAGCAATCACAGTGCCAGTTTTAGGGAGTTGTTGCGGGGCATGGGCTGTAGCGACATTGAAGCCAGTACGAGGGGTAACGAAGCCGTCAGAGCGGCAAGGGATTTCCCCACCGGAAGCGGCAGGGGCGGCGAGCCCCTGCACTATGGTTGCGGCCAGCGGCTGACAAACTCCTTCTGGCTGGGCCTGGGTACTGCCGGCTTGCTCGATTTGACACTGCCCGTGTAAAGAAATCCGGTAATAAGCTCATGATCATCAAGCCCCAGGCCGCGTGCCACATCCGGATGGTATGCCAGACCGCCGGTTCGCCACATGGCGCCATAACCGGCAGCTTCGAGGGCGAGAAGCAAATAGCCCATACCAACAGCGGCCGACATGGTCTGTTCAATCTCCGGCACCTTCGGATGATTACTATGAGCAGCGATACCCACGATAATCATTGGGGCTCTCATGGCCTTGGTGCGAAGCTTATTCCGCTCCTTCTCCGGAGCATCCGCGCCACAGGTGGACGCAAACAGGTCTCCCAGAGCAGTCAGGGCCTCGTCGCCTTCAATGACCAGATAGCGCCAGGGCCGTAAAAGGGCATGATCCGGCGCCCTTGCGGCACAGGCAAAAACTTTGTCCAGAGTTTCTGCACATGGTGCCGGCGCACAGAGACGCGACTCCGAAGCACGGTTCAACAACGCATCCATTACTGCGGTCATATGTTCTCGCTATGTTGTGTACATATACTTTCAGTATCAGGCCTGAATACCCTTACAACCTGAATACCCTTACGAATTGTGGGACAGATGTATTACTGTTAGTCTTTAGTCTAAGTACTTTCCGCCATTAAAAAGTACTATCTACCCTAAAAACGACAAAAGTAAGCCGGTAGACGCTTTATGAGCCAACAGCAACGCCTTCGCAAATTCCCGGATTCGCTTCTGACATGATGAGCGCCCCGATTGACCTGCGCAATGCCAGTTCCAGTGCCAGCAAATCTGCTGTGCTGGATTCGCAGAATAACCCTGTTGCCATACCCCCCATGCCGGATTATAACGGCAGGATACTGGCGTACACGGCAACAGCCGGCATCATTGTCTCAGGCATCCTGCAGGATGTGTTTGGCCTGTGGATGCTGTGGTTGCTGGCCGGGGCACTGACCTGGCCTCATATTGCTCATCAGCTTACCCGTAAAACCTTTTTGCGAAACTCTTCCCGCATCCGCCAGAAAATGCTGCTGGCGGATTGTGCTATCGGAGGCGGATTTGTCGGTTGCATCGGGCTGATTGCCATCCCTTCCGTGGCCGTGTTTCTGATGCTTATGTTCAGTTGCCTGATCATTGGTGGCATCCGCCAGTGGCTGTTCGGCACCGGTATTATGGCGGCCAGTTGTGCTATCGGCGTGGCCGTTGTTGGACCGGCAGATTCTTTCCAATCGCCGCTGATTACCAGCATTATCGCCATTCTGGCGACAGGCCTCTACATCTGCGTAACCGCCTTCTATTCACATCAGCAGGCTCGCGCCCTGATGATGGCAAAAACCCAGATTCAGAATCAACGGGAACAGTCCATTGCGCTTTCCCATAAGCTGTCCAAATACCTCTCGCCCCAGGTGTGGCAGTCCATCTTTACCGGTGAGCGGGATGTGCGGCTGGAAACCCAGCGCAAAAAACTGGCCGTGTTTTTCTCGGACATCAAGGGCTTTACCGAACTGTCCGAGGAGATGGAACCGGAAGCACTGACCGAACTGCTGAACCACTACTTTAATGAAATGTCCGAGGTGGCTCTCAAGTACGGCGGCACCATCGACAAATTTGTCGGCGATTCCATCATGATCTTTTTTGGCGACCCCACCAGCCGCGGCCAGAGGGAAGACGCTTTCGCCTGTGTCTCGATGGCCGTGGAGATGCGCAAGCACATGAAGATCATGCGCCAGAAATGGCGTAGCCAGGGCATAAAAACGCCACTGGAAATCCGCATGGGAATCAGCACAGGCTACACCACAGTGGGCAACTTCGGCGCCGAGAACCGCATGGACTACACCATTATCGGTAAGGAAGTAAACCTGGCCAGTCGCCTTGAGTCCCTTGCTGAGCCGGGCGAAATACTGATTTCCTACGAGACTTTCTCGCTGATCAAAGACCGCATCATGTGTCGGGACAAGGGCGAGATAACGGTTAAAGGCTTCGGCCGCCCGGTCTCCATCTATGAAGTTGTGGATTTCCGCCGGGACATGGGCCCCAACCGCAGCTTCCTTGAACATGAGCACAGCGGCTTCGCTATGTACCTGGACTCGGAGAAGATCACCGAGCGGGAACGGGAATCCATCCTTTCCGCTCTGGAGGACGCTGCCGACCGACTGCGGCAGGAAGAGGAGTCATGACCAGAGCCCATATCACTGTCTGATCAGTCGCGGCCCTGCCGCATCCTCGGGTTTGGTGCTGCGCCAGGGGTTGATATCCACCCCTCCGCGGCGAGTATACCGTGCGCAAACCGACAGGTGCTCAGGCTGACAACGTGCCATCAGGTCGGTAAACAGGGTTTCAACGCAGTGCTCGTGAAAGTCCTGTTTCTGGCGGAAGCTGACAATATATCCAAGCAAACCTGCCCGGTCTATGGCGGGGCCCGTATAGTCAATCAGCACCGTCGCCCAGTCTGGCTGGCCGGTTACCGGGCAATTGCTCTTTAACAGGTGTGAGCAGAGCTTTTCCGAAACCACATCACCCGTAGCCAGCAGACAGCCCGGGTTGTACTCGTAACTCACGGAATCCACTTCCTCGTCGTCAATCAGCACGAAACCTTCCGGCCGGCCAACTGCCCGTGCCCCCTGATCCACGCTATGCAGTTCCACAGCAACCGAGGCGCCGCTGGCACTGGACAGGTCGCCGGAAATAACACCGCTGACCTGATCCTCAGATGAGAATACCGTCTGGTTCAGGGAATTCAGATACAGCTTCAGGGATTTTGACTCGATAATGGATGGCGACGCCGAAGGCACACGGATTTCGGCCCACGCTACGGCAGGAACGCCTCCCGGCCGAAGCCAGGAAACTTCCCAGGCCTGCCAGAGGTCTTCGCCGAACCATGGCCAGCGGCCGTCTTCCAGGCCAATACGGCGACGGTTCTCCTCCCGGGCAACGGGGAATAGCAGCTCCGGATCGTAAGCATCCGGATAGTCGCTGGACTTGCCCAGCGGGGCATCAATAAGAGCCATGATCAATCCTGGAACCAGATATCAGTGACGAATGCCTTTGCCGCGCGCCAGCATGCGCAGGGAAATGGCAGAGAGAATGGCAATAAACATCAGAATCATACCAAGGGCAACGTACGGATTAACATCCGACACTCCGAGAATCCCATACCGGAAAGCATTCACCATGTAGAGAATCGGGTTAATCATCGACACGCCCTGCCAGAAGCCGGGCAGCATATCGATGGAGTAGAACACGCCACCCAGGTACGTCAGCGGTGTCAGCACAAACGTCGGCACGATGGAAATATCATCGAACTTGGTGGCCAGCATGGCGTTAATGAAACCACCCAGCGAAAACAGGGCCGAGGTGAGAAATACCGTCAGTATCACCATGGGCAGATGATGAATGGACAGCTGGGTAAAGCCCAGGGACAACAGGGTCACAATCAGGCCAATGCCCAGCCCCCGCGACATCCCTCCGGTGACATAGCCCGCCAGAATAATCCAGTTGGGCACCGGGGAGACCAGCAACTCCTCGATGCTGCGCTGGAACTTCATGGAAAAGAACGACGACACCACATTGGCATAGGAGCTGGTAATCACCGACATCATGATCAGCCCGGGAACGATAAACGACATATAGTCGAAACCGCCCATCACCCCGATACGGGAGCCGATGAGGTTACCGAAAATGATGAAGTACAGTGTCATGGTCACCGCAGGCGGTAACAGGGTTTGCGGCCATATCCGCATGAACCGGCGAATTTCCCGGGTCACGATGGTTTTGTAGGCAGTCAGCATCGCGTCCGTTCTCATGCAGCGCCTCCCTTACCAGCGGCACTGCTATTGTTATCCTCCACCATACGGATAAACAGCTCCTCCAGCCGGTTGGCCTTGGTGCGCATGCTAACCACGCGGATACCCTGAGCTTCAAGCTGAACAAACATACCGTTGAGGCTCTGGCCTTTCTTCACATCCACTACCAGGGCGCCCTCGTCATCCAGATGATTGTAGAAGCCATCAAGCTCCGGCGCTTTATCCAGCGGCTCGGCGGTATCCAGTACGAAGGTCTCCGAGCTCAACTGCTGCAAGAGCTCCCTCTTGCTGGTGTTCCGCAGTATCCGGCCATGATCAATAATGGCGATATTGCGGCACAGGGCTTCCGCCTCTTCCAGGTAATGGGTGGTCAGAATAATGGTGGTGCCCTGCCGGTTCATTTCCTCAAGAAAAGCCCACATGGAGCGTCGCAACTCAATGTCCACCCCGGCAGTGGGCTCATCCAGAATCAGCAATTTCGGCTCGTGTACCAGCGCCCTGGCAATCATCAGGCGCCGTTTCATTCCCCCGGAGAGCATCATTGCCGGGGTATCGCGCTTGTCCCACAGCCCCAGCTGGTGAAGGTACTTCTCAGCGGACTCCGACGCCTTCTTCAGCGGTATTCCGTAATAGCCCGCCTGGGTAGTGACAATGTCGAAGACTTTTTCGAACTGATTGAAATTGAACTCCTGGGGTACAACACCCAGGTTCAGTTTGGCATCCGAAAGATGGGTATCGATGTCGGATCCGAACACCCGAACCTTGCCGGCACTCTTGTTCACCAAAGAACAGACAATACCCAGCGTGGTGGACTTGCCCGCCCCGTTCGGCCCCAGCAGCGCGAAGAAGTCGCCCTCAGTCACGTGCAGATCAATGCCCTTGAGGGCCTGAAAGCCGTCGCCATAGGTCTTGACCAGACCCTCAATTTCCAGTGCGTTGGTCATAATGAATCCAGAGGAACAAAAAAACAGGTAGCTATCAGTTGTGGCCCGGAAAGAGAAATTCAAGGTGCCGGGCGTGGGTGGCATGAAATCACTAAAACCCCAAACTGCGACAGGTTTCCCGATATGGTGGCAGTGGCCTCCTTATAATGCCGGTTACAACAATTTACAAAGGCTCTGCAACGCAGGCCAAAACGTCAGGGAATGTACGCGCTGCCATGAGATCTGTTCACTTCAAGTCCGCTTTACTGCCTCTGGTCACAGTTCTGTTGCTGGCCGGTTGCTTCGACGGTGACAACAGTGACAGCGATAATGATTCACACACCGGCCACATCATGTCCGCCGGCATCTCCGGCCTGACCTACTCCACCGCAAGCCGGAATGACACAACCGACAGCGAGGGGCGTTATCATTACTTCCCGGGAGAAACACTCACCCTGAAGGTAGGTGATCTGCAACTGGCGGAAGAGGTACCCGTTTTGCCGGTGGTCACCCTCCTGGAATTCTTTCCTGACCTGCGAGACGCGCTGCAAATCCCGGGCACCACGGATGAAGGACTTCAAAGCCACCGGATCACCGAGCAGGAACTGCTGCAGGAAGTGCCGCTGATCAATCTCACCCGATTCCTGCTGGCACTGAACTGGAATCTGAACATGTCCAACGGCGAGAGCATCGACATCCGGGAACGCGTCATCACTCAGCTGAACACCGCACTACCGGACCTGGACGCCCCCGTCGACTTCAATGCCCCCGAGGACGAATTTACCGCCAGCGGCGAGGAAATCTCTCCTGCAAACCAGTTACTGCAAAGCATCTGCTTCTTTCCGGAAGACGATGAACTGTGTGAAGACCCGCCAACGGACGAAGAAATCGAGGCTGCACCGGAACGGCCTGAAGATGTAGATCAACGGGATGAAAGCATAGAGTACCGGGAAGACCTGGAAAATAAGCGCGACCGGATACTGAAAGCAGTGCGCAGCCTGGAAGACGCCGACGCGGAAGACGCCAGAATCTACCTCACCCGGGAACTCGACGCCATTACAACCCGCCTGGGCAACCGCTACTATCTTGACGATGACAAGGTGTCATTTCCCGAATCCGATACCACCATCAAGACCGTCCGGATAAGGAAAATAGCCGGCGACCCCCAGTTAGCGGACATTGAAGCCAAAAGTACCCGGGAGCGGGACGTGGTCGTCCATTCCTTTGGCTGGCAGTCGGCATCGGTAGACTATTTTATTGACGGGGAATCCGGAGGGGAATCAGAGCTACTGGTCAATTTCCGTCCGGATGATACCTATCGCTGGGTCAAAAAGCAGCTTCGGGTCATTATCGAATAGGCTAAGGTGCCGGCGTCCTCAGGCACCGACGATACGAGACAGGTTCCAGCGGGATTCTGCGCCGGTCACATCATAGTGCTCGGGGTGGAGCCCCTCCGTTCCATGTGGCAGACATTCCGCGATGGCCAGAGTCTCGGGCGCACTGCGGCCTTCATTGTACTTTGCCAGATCCACAATGCGGGCCGACCGGAGGGGGTGGTGATCGCGATCTGTCATCACCATGACCTTGGGCCACAGCCGGCGTTCCGGCGTATGAGAAACCACGACACCGCGCTGTCCATCCGTAAGCTCAACCAGACTGCCCGTAGGATAGATACCGATCGCCTGAATGAACTGCTCTGCCAGATCCTCCTGGAACTCAATGTTACGCATCTCGTAAAGCAGATTCACTGCGCGGGCCGGCGTCATTGGCTCTGAAGTGTCGCGGGGCCCGATAAGGGTTTCAAAGTATTCTGCCAGGCCGGCAACCTTGGCCAGTAGCGGGATCCTGTCGCCGCGCACGCCCTCCGGGAAGCCGGAGCCATTGTGGCGCTCACGATGGCTCTTGACAACGCTGACAACCGCCCTGGAAACCCCTGTATCTGTCAGTTTCTCGACGCCCTTTTCCACATAACCGCGGTAGATGTCAAAATCCTCGGCTTCCAGCTTGCCTTCATTACGGAGAATATGGTCCGGAAGCGCCAGCTTGCCTATCTGCGACAACAGACAACCCAGCCCGAGATGATTCAGAAGGCCTTCATTCAGGCCCAACTGCCGCCCGCATACCAGTGCCCAAACAGCTGTATTCAGGGAATGCCAATAGGTGTAGTTATCGTGCTGCCGGGTTCGGCTCAGCCAGAGCAGCGCATCCGGGTTACGAACCGCACTGGCAACCATCCGGCGAGTAACGGTTGCTACTTCCCGCAAATCCGGTGCATCACCTTCTTCTACGGCCTGAAAAACCCGGTGAAGAGAAGCTTCGGCATCGATCATGACTTTTCTGGATGTCTTGAGCTCCTTCTTCATGGTGGTCACGTTTCCGTAGCTGACCGGGTCTTTGATGCTTAGTGGAGGCAGCTGTAAAGATTCGCGGTTGTTACCATTGCGCTGCGGCTTGCCAGCAAGAAAGCGGGTACTGGGTTTGTTCTGCTCAATGCTTTCACGAGTTTCCGCTACGTCAATGACCACCCACTTGCAGTAGCTGACCAGTGACCGGATGTTATCCTGGGAGCGGATGTGGAAACCCTGGATCGGGAAGGGTGTCTGGTGCCACGGACGATCAAGATCAGACACAAACATGCCGATCTCAAGATCGTGGACAGCTATTTTCTTCTGACGGACTCCCACGGGTCACCTCTGCACGAGCACGAATCGATAATCACCATTGTGACGTCCCTCGTGAAAGAGTCCATTACATTTTTGTAGTGCGAGGTAACCCTAACGCGACAGAGGGTAACGAAAACTATCAACGGGAAACAAAGTGTAGCAACGTGACAAACCTCACAATTAAATAGATTGTCAGAAAATTATTCGTCGCTCTCGCAGACCCCGTCATCCAGCTCAGGGGGACGGGAATCAAGCCTGCCTCTCGGAGACTTGCGGCTATAGATCGTGTAGGGAACCGAAGATGCGCGAATATAGTCGGTGTTCTCGCTGTCATCACCACTACCACGGACCGTGTTCACCGGCTTGCAGGACACCAGCAAACCCAGGGATGACCCGATATCCGTGATCCGCGCATCCGTATTATCAGGATTAACAGCCATACAGCGGGTATCTGGCCCTGCAGGCTCGCCGCTCCGGGCCACAACATCCTCACCCTTCTCCCCGCAACTGCGAATGCCGTTATCGCACCCGGCTTCGCTGGCCTCATCGTGGCTGTTATCCACCAGCCGCCACTTTCTCGTACTACATTGGGTTTCGATGGTAATGGGCGTGGATTTATTACCCACTATCCACCAGTCGGGGTATTCGGCGGTCTGCCAGGTGAGTTTCACCTGGCGGTCCTCCCCGTGAGAATTTTCAGCCGGAAACACCGCGTAGTGACTGTAGTAGGAGGCACACCCGTTCAGAAGGAGCAGTATTAACGTCAAGGGCAGGCCACAAGTCCGGGCAAGTCCGAAATTTCTCATAGTGACAACCTCCGTATTATTGGTCTGCGAACTGCAACCCGAATCCATCATTGGTCTTTCGCACTACCACCATATCCAACACCGGCGCAGGCACCGGCAGGCCCTGAACCTGTACCTGAACCTTGTCGCCGATCGAAGGCACAAACGGCTCTGTGTCCACCACCACAAAAACACCGCCATCTGATATATCTCTGGTCGAGAACACGAACTCACCCTGCTCCTCATGAGTCACGCGTACCTTTGCACTCATCGCCGTGCGGTTGTGTGTTCTGCGATCATTGCCAACCATAGTCTGTGTTCCCACCACTTTTTGCATAGTTTTTATAGTCTTCCGAAGCATAGCACCATTTTGAAAAGAATATGGCACCGGCATATTGACAGCAGCGCGAACAGTAATGAGAATGGTTGTTGTTTTTAAACATTGCTGACTCTCAATACTGTTCAGCGAATAACCGTTTACCAAAGAAAGGAACGTACACCATGCGCCTGAAACTTGCCGCAACCGCTGTTGCCGTAGCCTGCGCCCTGCCCATGCAGGCCAGCGCCGACGGAGAAGTCAACATCTACTCCTACCGCCAGGCTTACTTGCTTGAGCCTCTTCTGAAGGCCTTTGAAGAGGAAACCGGCATCGAAACCAACGTGGTATTCGCCAATAAAGGGCTCGCAGAGCGTCTGGAACGGGAAGGCCGCAACAGCCCGGCTGATCTGGTGATGACGGTAGATATCTCCCGCCTGAGTGAACTGGTTGACCGCGACCTGGTTCAAGGCATAGAGAACGACACACTGGAGAAAAATATCCCTGAAAACCTTCGCCACCCGGAAGGCAAATGGTATTCGCTGACCACCCGCGGGCGCCTGATCTTTGCTTCCAAAGAGCGAGTTGAAGAAGGTGAGATCACCACCTACGAAGATCTGGCCGACGACAAGTGGGAAGATCGCATCTGTACCCGCAGCGGCAAACACCCCTACAACATCGCACTGTTCTCATCCATGGTCTCCCACCATGGCGAGGAGAAAGCGGAAGAGTGGCTCGCAGGTCTGAAGGACAACCTGGCCCGCAAACCTCAGGGTGGCGACCGTGACCAGATCAAGGCTATCCACGCTGGCGAATGCGACATCGCCATTGGTAACAGCTACTACTATGGCAACATGCTGAACGACGAGAATCAGCGTGAACAGGCAGAAGCGGTGCGCCTGGTATTCCCCAACGCCGATGGCCGCGGCACGCACATCAACATCAGCGGCATTGCACTGACCAATAGCGCGCCCAACCGCGATAATGCCGTTCGCCTGATGGAATTCCTGTCCACGCCAAAAGCCCAGCAAATCTATGCCGAGGCCAACACCGAGTATCCGGCCAACCCGGAAGTAAAGCCGTCTGGCATTGTCGCCGAGTGGGGTGAAATCAATCCGGATGACCTGTCCCTGCAGGAAATTGCAGATAACCGCAACGCGGCAGTTCGTATGGTGGATCGCGTCGATTACGACAACTAAGCGTCTTACACCAAAAAAGCCGGGACGTTGGTCCCGGCTTTTTTGTACAATCGCGGCCCTGCATCTTCATCAACCCCAAGGGAACCTATGACAGAGGCCATTACCGCCGACCGGACCGAAAATGAAAGCCCGCTGCTGGCCAAACGGACCTCGAAACGCTGGCTGGTCAGCGCGGCACTTACCACGGGCATTGTGGTGCTGCCGGTTCTGTCTGTCATAATTCTCGCGCTGTTTCCCGAAGAAAACATCTGGCCCCACCTGCTGGACACCACCCTGCCACGGTACATATCAACCACGCTCAAACTGATGGCGGGCGTTGCCGTAATAACCCTGGCAATCGGCCTTGCTTCCGCCTGGGCAGTCACCATGTGCGAATTCCCCGGGCGCAAATTCTTCGAGTGGGCGATGTTGTTGCCGTTTGCAGTGCCGGCCTACGTTATCGCCTATGTGTACACCAGCCTGCTGGATTACGCCGGGCCAGTTCAGACTACCCTGAGGGAATGGTTTGGCTGGCGGAATGCTGCCGATTACTGGTTCCCGGAAATACGCAGCCTGGAAGGTGCCACCCTGATGATAGGCCTGGTGCTTTACCCCTATGTATACCTGCTTGCCCGAGCAGCCTTTCTGGAACAGTCACCGTCACTGTTTGCGGTCAGCCGCAGCCTGGGCCATTCAGCCCTGAGCACTTTTTTTCGGGTAGTATTACCTATAGCCAGGCCTGCTGTTGCCGTAGGCCTGTCGCTGGTACTGATGGAAACACTGAATGATTTTGGAACCGTGGACTTCTTCGCGGTTCATACTCTCACCGCCGGCCTGTTCGACACCTGGATGAACCTGGGTAACCTTGGCGGCGCTGCGCAAATCGCCACCACGATGCTGGCCTTTGTTGTCATTCTGGTTACGCTTGAGCGCTACTCCCGGCGCAAGCAACAACAGTTCGCAGCACGGGACAACCGCGACCCTATCCGCCGTTTTACCATGTCATTTCCGCGCCAGATGATCTGCCTGGCTGTTTGTGCCCTGCCCGTTATTTTCGGCTTCCTGCTGCCGGCAATCACTCTTGGTCAGTATGCCTGGGAATACTTTGACGAAAGCTGGAACACAGATTTCATTCGCAACACGGTGAACAGCCTGTTCCTGTCTGGCACCGCTGCACTGACCACGCTGATCATCGGCGTCACCCTGGCCTACAGCCGCCGGTTGCATAACACTCGTGGTATGCAAATCATGATGCGGCTATCCAGCCTGGGATATGCCATGCCTGGCGCCGTGCTTGCGGTGGGTGTGATTGTGCCCCTGGCAGCTTTCGACAACCAGGTGGACAACATTATGAGGGAAACCTTTGGTGTCAGTAGCGGGCTGCTGCTCAGCGGCTCTGCCTTTGCCCTGGTATTCGCCTACACCGTGCGTTTCCTGGCGGTTTCAGCCGGCAGCGTGGAGAGCGCACTGCAGAAAATCACTCCAAGCATGGATATGGCGTCCAGGTCCCTGGGGCATTCGCCCGGACAGACCCTGATAAAAGTGCATCTCCCGATACTCCGGGGCACCCTTATTACTGCGGCACTGGTGGTATTTGTGGACGTCATGAAGGAGTTGCCCGCTACTTTGATTCTTCGGCCGTTCAACTTTGAGACGCTGGCAACCTATGTGTATCAGTTTGCCTCGGATGAACAACTGGCACACAGCGCACTACCTGCGCTGATTATTGTCCTTGCGGGGATCATACCGATCATTCTGATGAGTAAATCCATCTCTGGCACCCGTTCTATCAGTTGATGCCGTGGGCAGTTTAAAGGGTCAGCTAGAGAACCGCTCTGGAACGGGCGCCCTGCACTACAAAGCGCCCCTGGAAAACAGCCACAGGTTCACCAACCGGCTCCGTTGAGGGCTCGCCACAATAGACCTCGGCAATCAGGGACAACCGCCCTTTTCCGTGGCGTGCCAGGCTCTTGCGGAACCTGTCCGGAATCTCACCGCCGGGGAGGCGGCACAGGGCGTAGAAATCACCGTCAACCGGTTCGATATGCTCGATTTCACCGACCTGTATCACCACATTGCCGGCCAGGCCCAGGTCGGACAAAACCAGCTCGACCAGACCCCAGGCAGAAATCACAGCGACTGAATAGACGCTGCCACCGAAACCGGTTCCCTGATGGTTATGGTTAGGCTCGAGCGGAGCCCGAACCAGAAGCGCGTGGCCGTCATAGGAAAGCAATTCAACGCCCAGCGCTTCCGAGAGCGGGATCATACCGTGAATGCGTTTCTGAAACCGGGCTAACTGAGTCATATTACCTCCTCAATATGTCCTCAGTTTATGCCCGTTTCAGCGCTTTCCCTATGCGACTATCGTCGATTTACTGCCAGATAACAGGTTGGCGTTTGGCGTACCAGCTGTCGACCTTTTCCCCATAGGCATCTTCAACCACATTACGCTTGAGCTTCAGCGTTGGCGTCAGAAAGCTGTTCTCGATCGACCACTCGTCACTGACCACGGTGATAAACGCCAGCTGTTCGTGGGGATCGACTGTCTTGTTCACGTCAGCGATCAACTGCTTGAAGCTTTCTTCGATTTCCTTGCGGAAGGCTTCGTCAGCCATTTTCGGGCGAATCTCCTCGCCCAGCATCACCAGCGCGTAGGGCTGCGTCTGGTTGGCACCGGAAACGCAAACCATCTCGATGGCCTCGTGGGACATCAGGCTGTTCTCGATTGGCGCCGGGGCAATGTACTTACCCTTGCTGGTCTTGAAGATTTCCTTGATGCGGCCGGTTATTTTCAGGCGGCCCATCTCATCAAGTTCGCCCTTGTCACCGGTTTTCAGGAAGCCATCCTCAGTAAAGGTTTCGCGGGTTTTCTCTTCATCCTTGTAGTAACCCACCATGGTGGCCGGGCTTTTGACCAGAATCTCGCCTTCCTCGCTGATCTTCACTTCCACGCCGGGTAGCGCTTCACCGACATAGCCGGTTCGCGAACGGCCCGGCTTGTTCATGTGGGAATAAGCGAAGTTTTCAGACATGCCGTAGCCTTCCAGCAACTCCAGCCCCAGGTTGCGGTACCAGTCCAGCACATCATCAGACAACGGCGCAGAGCCACTGCCAGCCAGTTTGACCTTGCTCAGGCCAAGGCCCTTGAGCACCTTCTTCTTGATCAGTCTGTTCAGCAAGGGCACCTTCAGCAGCTTTTCCAGCTTCTCTTTCGGCAGTTTCTGCAGCACACCATGCTGGAACTTCACCCACAGACGTGGAACCGAGAGAAAGAGCGTGGGTTGTGCCCGCTGCAGATCCTGCACAAAGGTATCCAGGGACTCTGCGAAGTAGAGCTGAAACCCGGCATACAGGGAAGCGAGTTCCACAAATGTCCGCTCAAAGACGTGAGCGAGCGGAAGATAGGAAAGCATGCGCTCATCGGAACCGACTTTCAGCACTTCCATGCCGCCCTCAGCCGCAAACGCCATGTTACCGAAGCTGAGCATAACACCCTTCGGGCGACCGGTACTGCCGGAGGTGTAGACGATGGTCGCCAGTTCATCGGCATCGCGTCGGGTGTTCTCTTCCAGCGGCGGGAATTTGCCCACAATGTCATCCCAGGTTTCGAAATCGTTGGGCGGGCTCAGCGGGTATGACACACAGCGCACAGATTCCGGAACGCCAGACTTCATCATATCCCAGTCATCCAGCTTGCCTACGAACAGAACTTCACACTCGCTATGGTTCAAAATGTAGTTCACGGTGTCCGCATTCAGCGTTGGATACAGAGGTACGGAAATATGGCCGGCCATCCAGATGGCCCAGTCAGACATAATCCACTGGGCGCAGTTCTTGGAGATAATCCCCACCCGGCTTTTCTCCGGCAGGTTCAGGGATTTCAGGTAGGAGGCCATACGACGGGCTTCGTCTACCGCACGCTTCCAGGTGTACTCGACGACTTTGCCATCGCCGATGGGCTGGGTCATATACAGGGAGTCCGCATTGGCGGTTTCCCAGTGATAGACCATATCAAGGGGGAGTTTGTTGGTGGTGTCCATGGACCTTCCTTGCAGTGTGTTATTTGAGTTATCGGTTTTTTCTTGTAAGGGGTTATGCGTATTCGACTTTGGTAGGATATTTCAACACATTCACAACAGTCAAAACGTGACGGAACTAAAACTATTTCCTATCCCCGACATTCTAACGACAGATCCGTCTCCTTGAATTGACCATTAAGGTACCTTCCCTTACCCCGCAAGCCAATTGCCTGTGGTAAACTCCTGCCTCATTATTAAACGGGCGTTCGACAAACCGGTCGCGCCGCAAAATTAGTGAACTGACTCGGGAGACCGGCTTATGGCCAACAGAATTCTGCGTACTCTGCTGGGCACGGCCCTGCTGGCACTGGCAGCTATTGCCCAGGCTGATGAACAGCGCGTTGTTGCCATCACCCAGATTGTTGAACATCCGGCACTGGATTCGGTGTATCAGGGAGTCAGGGATGAACTTGAAGAACAGGGATTTAAAGACGGCGACAACCTGCGCATCATGCATGAAAGTGCCCAGGGTAACTCCGCAATCGCCTCACAGATCGCCCGCAAGTTCGTGGGTGAAGGCCCGGATGTCATTGTTGCCATCGCCACACCATCGGCCCAGACCATGGCCGCCGCTGCCCGTAATACACCCGTGGTGTTCTCGGCAGTGACGGATCCCGTGGGTGCCAAACTGGTTAAAAGCCTCGAAGCACCCGGCGCCAACATCACCGGCGTAACCGACATGCTTCCGATTGAGCGCCATCTGGACCTGCTTGAACGCGTCGTTCCGGATGCCAAACGGGTCGGCACCGTGTACAACCCGGGCGAAGCCAATGCCGTGGCACTGGTGGAGTTGTTGGAAGAACGCCTTGAGGCCCGTGGCCTGGAACTGGTCAAAGCCGCTGCCACCAAGACCTCCGAAGTGCTTGGCGCCGCCCGCTCCCTTGTCGGCAAGGCCGATGCCATTTACCTGACCACCGACAACACTGTGATCAGCGCCGTGGAAGCCGTAATCTCCGTGGGTGAACGTGCCAGCATCCCGGTATTTGCCGCCGACACCGCAACCGTCAGCCGTGGCGCGGTTGCCGCACTGGGCTTCGACTACTATGACCACGGCCGCCAGACCGGCGGTATGGTGGCCCGCATCCTGGAAGGCGCCAACCCCGGCGAGATGGATGTGGAATCGGTGGATACCCTGGACCTGTTTGTAAACCCCGCTGCTGCAGAGCGCATGGGCATTACCCTGTCTGACGACCTGATCAGCGAAGCCAAAAAAGTCGTAAACAGCGACAAGTAACACACTGTTGACGGGCTGCCTCACAAGGGCAGCCCGTTTCCAATTACGGTGAACCTATCCCATGCTCAGTAATATTGCCTTTTACGGTGCCGTTGAAACCGGCCTTATCTACGGCCTGGTTGCCTTTGGTATCTACATTTCCTT
>JBHEPI010000014.1:0-7237 GCA_046260345.1 Marinobacter sp.
TTGCCGGCTCCTTCTCAAAGGTAGAGTCGATGATTTCACCATCACTGAATTTCAGGGCGAAATGAAGCGTGACGCGGGTACCCTGATCTACGGGAAGTTCTTTCATTGGCAGCTATCGCTCCTGTCTTCCTTCACTCCGGACCGCCATCTGGCTCCCGGGGCTTGCGGAAAATATCGAGAATCATCATGCCGGCGCCAATGGTGATGGCAGTGTCGGCAATGTTGAAAGCGGGGAAGTGGTAGTTGTTCCAGTAGAAATGCAGGAAGTCCACCACGTAGCCATGAACAACGCGGTCATACACGTTACCCAGGGCACCGCCAAGGATTAATACGATTGCAATGGCCGACCAGGTTTCATGGCGCCGCAATGACTTGAGCCAGAGCACCAGCACAACACTGACCACCAGCGCCAGAGTGATAAAGAACCAACGCTGCCAGCCGCTGCCGCCTGCCAGAAAGCTGAACGCGGCTCCGGTGTTATGCAACAGAGTCAGGTTGAACATGGGCATCACCGGCACCGGGTTGCCATAGGTCAGCATGGCCGTTGCCATGGCCTTGGTGCCCAGATCCAGTGCGATCACCAACACCGCCAGCCAGAGCCAGCGGAGCTTGGAGCCGGTTGCTTCCCTATCGTTCATTACGCTTTCCACAGTCCGGCTTCCGTCAGGCAAAGGACCGGGACTCGCCCTGCCCTTCTACGTTGGTGACACAGCGACCACACAGATCGCTGTATTGTTCGCTCTGGCCCACATCCGCCCGGTGGTGCCAGCAACGCTCGCACTTGGCATGGCTGGCGGGGGTCACTTTCACAAACAGCCCTTCATGGGATGTCTGTTCCGCATCACCTGCCTCGGAGACCGGCTTAACCGTGGCCTCGGAAGTGATCAGCACAAATCGCAGTTCCTCACCCAGGTGGTTCAGGTCTTTAGCCAGATCACCTTCGCAATAGAGCGTCACTTCCGAGCTCAGAGAGCCCTTGATCTCGCCACGGCCACGGGCCTCTTCCAGGCATTTATTCACCGCGTCCTTGATGCTGTAAATCCGGCTCCAGTAATCGCGGCCAAGCTCTGCGTTTTCGGGCAATGCAGTCAGGCCTTCGTACCAGGTCTCGTAGAATACAGTGTCACCGCGCTTACCTGGCAGATGCTGCCAGATTTCATCGGCAGTAAAGCTCAGGATCGGCGCAATCCAGCGCACCAGAGCTTCCGCCACATGGTACAGGGCCGTCTGGCAGGAGCGGCGTTCGCGGCTGTCGGCCTGGGTGGTGTACTGGCGGTCCTTGATGATATCCAGGTAGAAGCCACCCAGTGTGGCCTCACAGAAGTTGTATACCTTCTGGTAGATCCGCAGGAAGTCGTAGTTCTGGAAATCTTCATGCAACTCTTCCTGCAGTTGCAGGGCCTTGTCCGCCATCCAGCGATCCAGGGCAATCATGTCTTCCGGCGCAACGGCGTGCTGTTCCGGCTCGAAACCGGTCAGGTTGCTGAGCAGGAAGCGGGCGGTGTTCCGGATACGGCGATAACCGTCAGCGGTCTGCTTGAGGATGTCCTTGGATACCGTCATCTCGCCGCTGTAGTCGGTGGCGGACACCCACAGGCGCAGGATATCGGCACCCAGTTCGTTCATGACTTCCTGAGGCGCAATCACGTTACCCAATGACTTGGACATCTTGCGGCCCTTGCCATCGACGGTAAAACCGTGGGTCAGCACCTGCTTGTAGGGCGCCACGCCGTTCATCGCGATGGACGTCTTCAGGGATGACTGGAACCACCCGCGATGCTGGTCGGAGCCTTCCAGGTACATATCCGCCGGGAACTGACCGAGCTCCGGGCGCGGGCGCAGCACGGACTCGTGAGTGACACCGGAATCAAACCACACATCCAGTGTGTCTGTGACCTTCTCATACTGTTCAGCATCGCTGCCCAGCAGATCCGCCGTATCGATGTCGTACCAGGCATCAATACCGCCTTTTTCGATTTCCTTCGCCACCGCTTCAATCAGGTTCTGGGTATCCGGATGCAGCTCCTGGGTTTCCTTATGGATAAACAGGGTAATGGGCACGCCCCAGGTGCGCTGGCGCGAGATGCACCAGTCCGGGGACTGCTTGAACATGGCTTCAATACGGTTCTGGCCCCAGCCCGGCACCCAGCGCACGCCCTTGATGGCTTCCAGGGCGTCGTTGCGGAGGTTTTCCTTATCCATGCTGATGAACCACTGGGGCGTGGCACGGTAGATAAGCGGCGTTTTGGTACGCCAGCAATGGGGGTAGCTGTGGCTGAACTTCTCGGCGCGCACCAGCTTGCCTTCCCGTTCCAGCGCTGAACACACCGGGTCGTCCGCCTTGTAGACGTGAACCCCGGCAAATTCGCCAGCCGCCTGGGTATAGGTGCCATCGGCCTTGACCAGGCTGATGGTGCCAATACCATTGGCCTTGCCTACTTCAAAGTCTTCCATGCCGTGATCGGGCGCAGTATGCACCACACCGGTACCGGCGTCAGTAGACACGTGGTCGCCCAGGATAAGTGGAACCTGCTTGTCGAAAACCGGGTGCTGCAGGGCCAGTTTATCCAGCTTTTCGCCGATGACGGTCGCCAGCACTTCAAAATTCTCGACGCCCCAGCGGGCCATGATGCCGTCGACCATTTCTGCGGCCACAATCAGGCGCTCCGGACCATTACCGGTGTCTGTCTGTACCAGCGCGTATTCCAGCTCAGGGTGGATGGACACCGCCTGGTTGGCGGGGATGGTCCAAGGGGTGGTGGTCCAGATCACCACCGAGACATCGCCCTGCCCCTCGTTGGTGCTGAAAAGGCCAAGCACCTTTGCCTGATCAACGGCGGTAAACCGCACATCAATCTGCACTGACACCTTGTCCTGATACTCCACCTCCGCCTCGGCCAGCGCAGACTGGCCAACCACACTCCAGTACACCGGTCTGAACCCGCGAACCAGGTGCCCCTTGGCGACGATTTTGCCCAGGGCGCGCACGATGCCCGCTTCCACTTTCGGGTCCATGGTCAGGTAGGGCTTTTCCCATTCCCCCATGACGCCGAGGCGGATAAAGTCCTCTTTCTGGCCGGCGATCTGCTTGGTGGCATAATCGCGGCAGGCCTGGCGGAAGGTTTTATAGTCCACCTTCACACCGGCCTTACCGATTTCCTGCTCCACCTTGTGCTCGATGGGCAAGCCGTGGCAATCCCAGCCGGGCACATAGGGTGCGTCGTAACCCATGAAACTGCGGGACTTGACGATCATGTCCTTGAGAATCTTGTTGACCGCATGACCGATATGAATGCTGCCGTTGGCATAGGGAGGGCCATCGTGGAGGATGAACTTTTCCCGGCCCTCGCGCTGTTTGCGCAGGGTGCCGTAGACATCCAGATCCTGCCAGCGTTTGAGCATGTCCGGCTCTCGCTTGGCGAGGTTACCGCGCATCGGGAAGGCGGTTTCAGGCAGATTCAGAGTGTGCTTGTAGTCGCTCATGGTAAAAGTGCGTAGCTCAGGTTGTTAAATGTCGGTCAGTGTCCGGTGGCTGAAGAGCCATGGTTTGCAATCCATGCCCGGGCGTCGTCGAAATCACGGGCTATCTGTATTTTCAGGTCATCCACCGAGTCGAATTTCACCTCGTCCCGCAGCGCATGGCGGAAAACCACATCCAGTCGCTGGCCATAAAGTGTGCCAGCAAAGTCAAACAGGTGCACTTCCAGTGACGGCTGCTTGCCGTCCACCGTGGGGCGCAACCCTATATTGGCAACGCCATCCACAACCTCTCCACCTGTCAGAGTCGCGCTTACCACGTAGACACCGTTCAGGGCCGGCATGTGGGGCAGCAGCAGGTTGGCTGTTGGCGCGCCAATCTCGCGACCGAGTTGGCGTCCGTAAACCACTCTCCCGCGGATGCGGTAAGGATGGCCCAGGAGCGCTTCGGCTTCCTCGATCCGGTTCTCGGCCAGCACATTACGAATACGGGTGCTGCTGACCCGCTCACCGTTTACGGTCACGGTGCGGGTATTTTCAACACTGAATCCACGCTGCTCACCCACTTCCCGCAGCAGCGCGAAATCACCGGCACGGTCGCAGCCGAAACGGAAGTCGTCTCCCACCACGAGATGGCGAACACCAAGGCCATCGATCAATACGTCTTCAATGAACCCCATGCCGGAATAACTGCGAAACCGCTCGTTAAAGCGCAGGCAGAGGACAACATCAATGCCCGATGCCAGCAGCGATTCAAACTTCTGCCGGAATGCCGTCAACCGGGGCGGCGCCTCCCTGCCCTGGAAAAATTCACGGGGCTGGGGCTCAAACACCATCACTACGGATGGCACGCCCAGCTCCAGGGCTTTCTCATGCACCTGATCAATGATGGTCTGGTGCCCCAGATGAACCCCGTCGAAATTTCCGATGGTGGCAACACACCCGTTCGCAAGCGGGCCATCGGCCTGCTGGGCAAAGTGTTTCAGGTTGGTCAGGCCCCGGATCAGACGCATGTAAAGCGAACCCTTGTTTGCCAGCGGTGCATGGTTTCACTGGTGAGAAAACGCGCGATTATAACCTACCTCTGGCGGAAATGTCTTACCCGCACCCCGGCCAGTGCCAACACAATAAAATACACCGCGATACCCGAGACTACGAGAATACCCATATCCGTGGCGCGCTGGAGGCCACCCGCCCCCAGCCATCGGTCGACCGGCGGCTGCAGCCACAGGATTGCCCCCGCCAGAGCTCCATTGGCAAGTCCGATCTGGACCAGGAACCGTGGCCAGCCCGGCTGCCACTTCCAGGCGCCTTCCCTGATCAGCCCCCGCCACAGCAGGCCCGTATTCAGCCATGCCGACAGGGACGTTGCCAGCGCCAGCCCTGCGTGGGCCAGAGGGAAGATCAGCGCCAGGTTGAACACCATATTGGCCACCATCGCAATAATGCCGATCTTCACCGGGGTTTTGGTGTCTTCGCGGGCAAAATAGCCTGGCGCCAGCACCTTGATCAGCATGAAGGCAAGCAAGCCGGCAGAATAAGCACGCAGGCTTTGAGCGGCCATGGTCACATCCCGGTCGGTCACTTCGCCATAATGAAACAGCGTTGCGATCAATGGCTCCGCGAGCAACGCCAGCGCAAGCGCAGCGGGCAGGCCAATAAGAATCACGGCACGCACCGCCCAGTCCAGTGTCGCCGCAAACTGGTCGACCGAGGCCGCCGCATGCTTGCGGGAAAGGCTGGGCAGAATCACCGTGGCAATGGCAATACCAAACACCCCGAGGGGCAGTTCAGACAATCTGTCGGAGTAATACAGCCAGGAGACGCTGCCGGTCTGCAGAAACGACGCCAGCACGGTATCCAGTAGCAAGTTGATCTGGCTCACCGAGACACCGAACAGCGCCGGCACCATCAGCTTCAAAATGCGGCTGACGCCCTCATGTTTGTAATCCACCCTTGGCCGTGGCATCAGCCCCAACTGCATCAGGAAGGGGATCTGGAAGAAGAGCTGTAACGCACCGGCGATGAACACGCCCCAGGCCAATGCAATGATCGGCGTTTCCATCAGCGGGGAAAGAAAAACAGCCGCGCCGATCATCGCCAGGTTCAGCAATACCGGGGTAAATGCGGGTATGGCAAAGCGGTCATAACTATTGAGAATGCTACCGGCAAAGGCGGTCAGAGAGACCAGCAACAGATAGGGGAAAGTGATGCGCAGCATGTCGCTGGCAAGGCCGAATTTGAGCTCGTCATCCAGAAAGCCCGGCGCGAAAACCGAGGTCAGCACTGGTGCGCCCAGGATGGCAACGGCGGTAACCCCGAGCAGCACCAGCCCAAGGGAGCCGGCAACCGCATTGACCAGGCGCCGGACTTCGGTCACAGACTCCTGCTGCCGATAGGATGAAAGTACTGGCACAAAGGCTTGTGCAAAAGCACCTTCTGCGAAGAGGCGCCGGAGGAAATTGGGTATCTTGAAAGCCACGAAGAAGGCGTCGGCACCGGCGCCGGCACCAAAATAACGGGCGATGACCATGTCCCGAACCAGGCCGAGGATGCGTGAAAGCATCGTCATTATGCCGACCACACCGGATGACCTCAGCAGTCCCGGCGGCTTGGGCAGTGCCTTCTGTTCTTCTCTCTGCTCAGGTTCGGACGACATTCGTAGCCTGGACGATGGTTTGATAGATTCTGGATATTTCCGGCGCGTAACGGTCCCGATTTCGGTATTTACTTAAGTCTCTCGGGCACTCTCCGGCAACGAGCGGCGAGTTTACCACAGGCCCTGCGGATACCGGGATGAAATAGCCTTTAGTCTTGACATTTTGGGACGTTGGCGGCATAGTTCCGCGTCATTTATTTCGTCGCGCTGGTTTTGGCGCGCCCGCGATTTTTACGAATCGTTTCACACGAATTTCGGATTTCACAGATCTCAGGAGTTATACGGTGGCAAATTCCCCGCAAGCCAAGAAGCGCGCACGTCAGAACGAGACTAACCGCAAGCATAACGCCAGCCTGCGTTCCATGGCGCGTACTTATATCAAGAAGGTCCAGGCCAACATTGAAGCTGGCAAGCCGGAAGAAGCTCAGGCTGCCTTCCAGCAGGCTCAGCCGATTATGGACAGCATGGTTAACAAGGGTGTGTTCGCCAAGAACAAGATTGCTCGTCAGAAGAGCCGTCTGAGTGCCCGCATCCAGGCTCTGAAGAGCGCTTAATAAGCCCTTCTCAGAACTTGAATGAAGAAACCGGCCGATTGGCCGGTTTTTTTGTGTCTGACTGTTTGCCTGGGAGCACAGTAAAGGCCGGTAACCCTCTCCCCAAACACGCCGTGAACCCATCCCTGGGGGCTCGGCATTGCCATCCATGGCAATGCACGGTTTGGGGAGAGGGTTACCGACCTTTACTCCCAACCTGCGGAGTTATTCAGACAATCACCATGTTATCTCGGTGGATCATTTCTTCGTCGGAGATGTAACCCAGCACTTCGGTAATCCGGTCGCTGGAGCGGCCGGCGATGGCTCTGGCTTCGTCGGCGTCGTAGTTGGTCAGGCCGCGGGCGATTTCTTTGCCGGTTTCATCCACGCAGGAGACCATTTCACCGCGACGGAACTGGCCGGAGATGCTTTTTACGCCAACCGGCAGCAGGCTGCGGCCGCCTCGGCAGAGGACGTTGACGGCACCCTGGTCAAGGGTGAGTTTGCCGCGGGTCTGGAGGTGGCTGGCGAGCCATTGTTTGCGGGCGGCGATTCGGCCCTGTTCGGG
>JBHEPI010000020.1:0-10328 GCA_046260345.1 Marinobacter sp.
CGGGGAATCAGCTTATGGCCGGCCTGGTACGCACCGGCAACCAGTCGGAGTGTCGGCGCCGCTTCATCACTGAACAGGTGGTGGTCGTCGGGTACCCGGCGGTGGCGGTCAATCACCACCCGTACCGGGTTGGCGCCCGGGGCCTTGCGAACCGTCAGCCGGGGATTATCGGTGGCCGCGGTGCCGGCGCCCACAACCACAGCTTCCGACACGGCTCTGATGCGGTGCAGGTGGGTAAGACCATCCTCACCATTAATGAATTTCGAGGCACCGGTCACCGTCGCAATACGGCCATCCAGGCTCTGGCCCATCTGGCCGATCACCCTCGAGGGGGCGCCCCGTGAAAGCGGGCAGCACAGGGGTAGGAAAACCGACAACAGGCTCTTGGCTTCGGCGCTGGCGGACATACATAATTGCCAGTCGCCGTCACCGCCAAGCTTTAGGGCCGGTGTGTCGCTGCCGGGCAGAGGAAGTGTCACATTACTGCGGTTCAACGCCTCCAGTATCAGCGTCCAGGCCGTATTTTTGTCAAGTATCTGTGCCGCCATACCGAGTATTTCCGTTGCTGGTGGATTCATTATAGGCCGATTGTGTGTAAAGCTATATGTACGTTACATTCCCGGTTTGATTCACCATCCGCGCATCAAGCCTTCAGAAACCCGGCTGGGGACAATCCTTATGCGGTACCTGAAAACGCAAAAACCCCTGGAAGGCCTGCTGGAACTGGACGACAGAGAAGACACCGGGCAGCTGGAACTCCCCGGCCTTACTTTTAGTGATGGTGATGACCTCTCTGCGGCACTGGCCGTACTTGAGCAGGAAATCAGCCGGGTTCAGTTGTCGGAAGAAGAGATGGAACTGCTGCGCCGGTTCCGGAAGACCTCCGGGGAGAACCGGCGCATGATTCTGCAGATACTGGGGGAATAACCCCCGGCTTTCTTACTTGCCTTTCTTGTAGATATTCTCGTAGACGAAGTTGGTGGCTTCCACAAAGCCGTCAATGCTGCCGCAATCAAAGCGACGGCCCTTGAATTTGTAGGCCAGCACGCAACCATTCTTTGCCTGTTCCAGCAGAGCATCGGTAATCTGAACCTCACCGTTCTTGCCCGGAGGCGTGCGCTCGATGATACCGAAAATATCCGGCGTAAGAATGTAACGGCCGATAATGGCCAGGTTGCTGGGCGCATCCTTGGGGGCAGGCTTTTCCACCATGTCGGTAATGCGATAAAGGCCGTCTTTCATGGACTCACCGGCAATGACCCCGTATTTATGGGTCTCGTCCTCCGGTACTTCCTCAATGGCGACGATGGAGCAGCGGAACTGGTTGTAGAGCCTGACCATCTGGGTCAGCACACCTTCTCCGTCACTGTCCGCCACACAGAAGTCATCCGCCAGCACCACCGCAAACGGGCTGTCACCCACCAGGTTGCGGCCGGTGAGGATGGCATGGCCCAGCCCCTTCATTTCATTCTGGCGGGTAAAGGCAAAGGAATGGTTGTCTATCAGTTCGCGAATGGAGTGCAACAGGTCTTCCTTGCCGGAACCGGCAATCTGGTGTTCCAGCTCGTAGCTGATGTCGAAGTGATCTTCGATGGCGCGCTTGCCTCGCCCGGTGACAAACCCGAACTCGTGAACGCCGGCTTCAGCCGCTTCTTCCACGCCGTACTGAACCAGGGGCTTGTTCACAATCGGCAGGATTTCCTTGGGCATGGCCTTGGTGGCCGGCAGAAAACGGGTGCCGTATCCGGCAACAGGGAAGAGGCACTTCTTGATCATAACGTTCGTCCTTATATTCGCTTGGGTCACGGCCTTTTAGCAGTCAGTCATCCATGAAGGCTGACTCACAAAGTATGCCAAGTGTAACCAAGTTGTTCGTTTAAATGGAGACCGGGGTGCGGAATTGTATAGATTGGTAATAAGGAGCACTGGGTCACCTTTGGTATTGCCTGTTGATTTGCATAGAAAAAACTTTTAAACACTGGCGTAACTGTCTGTATTATATGCACATTGCCATTGTAAATTTTGGCAACGTGTACTGGATATATCCCGCCTGATGCAATACATTCTCGTCATGAAAAAATTTTCAGAGTAACCGGCTCTCCTTTCACATAATGGCCGGCGCTGACTGGCGGGATTCTATACCTTGAAATCGCTCCTGTTGATTGCACTGCTGTGGTGCATTACCGGACAACCTCTCCATGCCAAAGAAAACGGCACATGGCTACGCAATGGCTGGCAGCCGCATTCCGGTCATCTGGCTGGCAGTACCGATGCGTTCCAGGAAGAGCGAGAACATTGGCTGCGGTCACGGCTGAAGTTTTCCGGCAGGACGGAAATGAACACTGATGGCCGCGATGGTGCCGTGGGGGTCGCCGCCGACAGTCTGGTTGGCCAGAGTGACGCCATTGGCTTCGACTACCGGGATGCCCGGTCCTACAAAAATGACTCCGATTCCAGTGCGGCGTCCTTTCGTTACCGGTTCCCTGCAGGCGCCAACCGGTTGCAGTTCGAAGCGGGCAGGTCCCGTTATGACCGTGCCGTAAGTAATGGTGATCGTCGTTTTAACGCCAGCGGTGAATCCCGGATTATGGGGTTCGGTGTCAGTCGCCCCCTGTTTTCCCGGTTCGGCATGGCCTTTGACGGCATTGCACGGCACCGGGGCCGCGACACCATATCGTTCAAAGAAGAAAGCCTGGTGTCCCAGTCCCGTTACCAGCTGTCGACCCTGGGTCTGGAAGCGAAGGGCGGCCACGAACTGTGGGGAGGCCTGTCCGCCAACACTGGCGTGCTGGCACTGAGTGGTCGTGAATTCCAGGCAACCGATTACCCCACGCAGGATGGTACAGCCGAAGAAGGAGAGTTCTACAAGGTGGCCATGTCCGCCTCGCTGGAGCAGGAACTGCTGCAGTGGAACTGGCGGATCAAAGGCCGGTACCAGTTTGCCGATGAGGACCTTCCGCCGTCCGAGTATCTGAGAGTTGCCGGCCCGTCCATGCTCACCGGCTTCAATGGCCAGTCGGTTTCGGTGATCAGGGGTGGATGGCTGCGCCTGGATACCGCCAGCCCCACCTGGCCCACGCCATTTCTCGACGGTGTGCTTTCCAGCCTCAACTTCGCCGTATTGCAGGGCTGGGTTCCCTATTCGGGGGTTCAGGCAAATCGCCATGGCATGGCCAGTGCCGGCCAGGTTTCGTTGAAAATGCAGGGCAGGGCGTTCACTGCCAACGTCAGCGTAGGCCGGATGATTCGCACCTCAAGCACGGCCATTGCAATGCCCGACCATCCCGACGTGCGGTTGTCGCTGTCCATGGGGATCTGATCCCCAGCCTTACAAAGTTGTCACTTGAGTAAGTTTCCGCCACAGGTGCTACATTAATAGTTCAAAGGGACGGCTAAAGGTCGGAGAACCATGCGCTCAGGGACAGGATTGCTGACACTGCTTATATTGCCATGTTTTCTCTACACCGTTTCGGCCCGGGCTTTCGAGTTTGAAGAGGTGGTCGACAGGGCGAGGGCCCTGGCCGAAGGAAAGTACAATCCGCCACCCGAGGTGCCCGGATTCCTCAGAGCCCTGGATTACCGGGATTACCAGGCGATTCGATTCAACCCGGAGGCCAGTCTCTGGCGGGAAGGGCGTTCCCGCTTTCATGTCATGATGGTTCCGCCAGGGAATTTCTATACCCACACCGTAGCGCTCAACGAGATTGATGCCAATGGTGTCCGCCCCATTTCCTTTGACAAAGCCGCCTACAGCTTTCCCGGTGACCTGGCCAGGCGAATTCCCGCCGATCTCGGCCATGCTGGTTTTAAACTCACTTATCCCCTTGGGGAGGGAGCGGAACAGAATCAGTTTCTGGTTTTTGCCGGAGCGAGTTACTTTCGGGGAGTCGGGGCGGGCAACCGGTTCGGTCTGTCGGCGAGAGGTATAGCCGTGGATACCGGCCTTCCCTCTGGCGAAGAGTTTCCCGCCTTTGTTGAGTTCTGGCTTGAGCGGCCCGGTGGCAACACTGATCGTATGCGACTTTACGGGTTGCTGAACGGTCCCAGTGTTGCCGGGGCTTACCGCTTCGATATACAGCCTGGGCAAACCACTCGAATCGACGTCACGGCCGAGCTGTTTTTTCGAAACGCAGTGCGACTGCCGGGCCTCGCACCACTCACCTCCATGTTTTATTACGGCGAGAATACCGAGCGGCCAGTGGGGGAGTGGCGGCCCCAGGTTCATGACTCGGATGGCTTGCTGATCCACGACGCGGGCAGTGGCGAGTGGTTATGGCGCCCTCTGGTCAATCCCTCGCGTCTCAGCCTCAATTACCTGCAGGTGAATCGCCTGGGCGGATTTGGCCTTGTCCAGAGAGACACTGCCTTTCATGACTTTGAGGATGCAGAAGCCCGATACGATTTGCGGCCCAGCGCGTGGGTATCACCCCGGCCTGGCTGGTCCGGAGGTGAAGTAGTGTTGGTGGAGATACCCACGAATTCGGAAACCAACGACAACATCGTTGCTTTCTGGCAACCGAAAGAAGAAGCGAGCGCGGGGTCTCATCATAAAATTGCCTATACGCTCAGCATTGGTAGCCGTGACGTGGCTGGTCAGGACACCGGGCGGGCGATGAAAACGTATGTGGGGGATGGTAACCGCATCGGCGGTGGGAGTGCGGAGAACGCATACCGCATGATTGTGGATTTTGCTGGCGGACCACTGGACGCACTCAAACCGGATGCCGCGGTGGTCAGCAACGTTAGTGAGGGAAGCGGTAGCGACGGTGCAGAAATCATTGAGCATTTTGTAGAGTACATTGCAGCGGACAACAACTGGCGCCTGTCCATGCTGGTGCGCCCGGGTAACGGAGAGCAACCGGTTTTCCGCGGCCAATTGCTGCTCGACGATAAGCCCCTGACGGAAGTCTGGACCTATTCGCTATCGCAGGCTGCCAGGATTCGACAGGGTGGATCATGACAGGCGTCCTGGGTATGCCGGAAATCCTGTGCCAGCAGGCGCTGGAACGCGTATTGGCCTATCTGGGTGACGATGGTGTTGTGCTGACAACGGACACCTGCCGGCAGGCCCTTCGCCTTGTGGAATCGGCACTTGCCGAAGGTGCGGGCCCGGACCTGCCTGCCCGGTGTGTCGCCAGTATTCCCGATTATTTCGAGCATCCATTTGCAAGCATTCCGGAAGCCAGCCCAACGTTAAAACGCGGGTCTATCGGATATGACTGACATGGCTGACGCGACCGACACACTGGCCCGGAGACGTTCCGGCAGCTGGCGCAGGGTAGCTACGTTCAGGCGGTTATTGTTGGCCATCTTTGTAGTGGGACAAACCCTGGTCGCCTGTTATTTTTTGCTGTGGGTTCTGCCTTACCACGGTGGCACCCTGGTGGAGCTCGGACTGCTGATTCTGTTTGCCCTGCTGTACATGTGGATTGCCGTGGGTTTCTGGACGGCGATATTCGGCTTCGTGTTGAGGCTGGCCGGAGGCGACCGCTACAGCCCTCTGAAACGTCATTCAGAGGGCGCGCTGGAGGCCACGCCTCTGGCCAAAACGGCGATAATCATGCCGGTCTATCACGAGCCCGTGCACTGGACACTCAGTGGGCTCAAGGCGGTATACCAGGACCTGGAACGCTCCGGCCATCTGGACCAGTTTGAATTCCATATCCTCTCAGACAGTCGGGACCCGAATGTCTGGCTCGAAGAACAGGCCACCTGGTACCGCCTGTGCCAGGAGCTCGGGGCAGAAGGGCGTCTTTTCTACCGTCGAAGGCGGGTGAACCTCAACTTCAAGAGCGGCAATGTAGCAGACTTCCTTCGCCGCTGGGGGCTCCGCTATCGCTACGTGGTGGTACTGGATGCGGACAGCCTGCTCAGTGCGGATACCATCGTGCGCATGGTGCAATTGATGGAGCGGGAGCCGAACGCTGGCATACTGCAGACCGCCCCCTCCATTATCAACGGCGAGTCCCTGTTTGCCAGGGTGCAGCAGTTTTCCAACCGGCTTTACTCCACGCTGTTTGCCACTGGCCTTGCCGCCATCCAGATGGGTGACGCTGCCTTCTGGGGTCACAATGCGATTATCCGGGTCAAACCCTTTATGGACCACTGTGGCCTGCGCAAGCTGCGCGGGTTTGGCCTGTTTCGCGGCCCCATCATGAGCCACGACTTTGTCGAGGCGGCTTACATGGGCAGGGCTGGTTATGAAGTCTGGCTGGAGCCCGGCCTTGGCAACAGCTTTGAGGAATCTCCGCCGACGCTTTCGGACGAGTTGTCCCGTGACAATCGTTGGTCGCGGGGTAATCTTCAGCATCTGTGGATTCTGCTGTTCGGCCGCCGCCTTCGCCTGGCCCACCGGATGGCCCTGCTGAACGGTGTGATGGCTTATATGGCCTCGCCGCTATGGTTGGCTTTCCTGATCCTGACCACCGTGGAAGCGGTTCAGATGACTGTTGCCAGTATCGACTATTTCCCCGAGGGGCATCAGGGGCTATTCCCGCTCTGGCCGGAATGGCGACCGGAATGGGCGTTGGGCCTGGCGTTAAGTACCCTGTCGCTGCTGTTCATTCCGAAATTTCTCGCCATCCTGGACGCGGTTATTCACGGCGTTGCCAGGCAGTTTGGTGGTGCCTTTCGGCTGTTTGTCAGCGTATTGGCAGAGATTGTGGTTTCCGTGCTGCTCGCACCGGTACGAATGATGGCCCATAGTCGTTATGTGATCGGTGCCTTACTGAACCTGTCACTGACCTGGGCCGGCCAGAATCGTACACAGGAGACCTCGTGGCGGGAGGCCTTTATAACCCAGTTCCCTGGCATGCTGGTTGCGGCGGGTTGGTCGGCCTTTGCCTGGAGTCTGGACCCGATGTTTTTCCTCTGGTCACTGCCTGTCGCTATTCCGCTGGTACTCGCGGCCCCCACGTCGGTACTGCTGAGTAAGGTCAGCGCCGGTCGCGCGCTGCGTGAATGGGGCATGCTCGTCATTCCAGAGGAACGTGAGCCCGTTCAAGTACTGGAGGATGCCCGCGCAGCCAGGCGCGACAGCAGAAATGATTCCATGCTGACAGCGGTGGAAGAAGCGGTGGTCCGGCCCAGACTGAACAAGCTTCATCAGGCACTGGCACGGGATGTCCGCCTCGCCAAGCGGGAAGAGTTGCTGGTGCCGCTGGTGGAACACTTTGGCGCCGAGGGCCCCGACGCATTGTCCCGTGCCGAACTCAGCCAATTGTTCCGCGACAGGCAGGCCCTGGCGGAGCTACACCAGCTTGCCTGGCAGGCACCGACCGACAGTTTCTGGGGCCGGCGTATCACCATGCTAAGCAGAAAAGGCAGAAAACGCAGAACACGGAGCCCATGATGGATAGGCGCACACTGATCAAAACCTTCGTGGCCCTTGCTGGCGCCCAGGCACTGCCGATCTCTGTGCTGATGTTTAGCCGGCAGACGCAGGCAGAAACGATGGGTGAGGCTCGCCCGTTCAGCTATGGCTGGCTCAAAGGCCATGCCAGAAATCTGGCTGACATACCCTGGAGATCTGGAGAAGACAGCTTGCCCGGCTCCCTGAAACAACTGTCATGGGACGACTATCAGGCCATTCGATTTCGCCCCGAAGAAGCCCTTTGGCGCAATGACGATAACGCGTTCCAGGTCCAGTTGTTCCACCTTGGCCTGTATTTCAAGTCGCCGGTACGCATTTACGAGTTGGAAAACGGCCAGGCCCGGGCGCTCGCTTATCGGCCAGGCTACTTTCGTTACGAAGGTGAGGAACCGCTGGGTAACCTGCCCGAGGATCTTGGCTACGCAGGATTCCGCGTGCATTTCCATACCGATTACAAGAGGGATCTGGCCGCCTTCCTGGGAGCCAGCTACTTCCGGGCGGTGGGTTCCGATATGCAGTACGGCCTTTCCGCCAGGGGCCTGGCTATCGACACTGGCCTGAATCGTGAAGAGGAATTCCCGCAATTTACCGCGTTCTGGCTGGAAAAGCCGGCGCCTGGCAGTCATCGGATGGTGGTCTACGCATTGCTGGACTCCCCCAGCACCACCGGCGCCTACGCATTCACCATGACCCCCGGGCGAGACATGGTCATGAAGGTAGACGTGGCCTTGTACCCACGCAAACCCATGGAGCGGGTAGGCCTGGCACCGTTGACCAGCATGTACCAGACCGGAGAGAACAATCGCCGCATGGCTAACGACTGGCGCCCGGAAATCCATGATTCCGATGGCCTGGCGGTTCATAACGGGCAGGGTGAATGGCTGTGGCGACCGTTGGTAAACCCGAGATCCGTGCGGGTGAACAGTTTTGTCGACAAAAATCCGCGAGGCTTTGGCCTGCTGCAACGGGACCGGAACTTTGGCCACTACCAGGACGATGGCGTGTTCTATGACAAGCGCCCCAGTGCCTGGGTGGAACCTCATGGGGAGTGGGGCAGTGGCAGTGTGATGCTGGTTGAAATTCCCACCAAGGATGAAACCTTCGACAATATCGTCGCCTTCTGGAACCCGGAAGAACCGCTGAAACCCGGTATCGAGTACCTGTATTCCTACTCTCTCACCTGGGGTGCGGAGCCACCGCAACAGCCGCAACAAATGGCTACGGTAAAGGCAACACGCACCGGGATCGGAGGCGTGATTGGCCAGAAAAGAGACTATTTTTCCTGGCGGTTTGCGGTGGACTTCGCCGGTGGTGCCCTGCCGTTGCTGGCCGATAATGCAGAAGTAGAGCCACTGATCACCGCCAGTAGGGGCCGGGTTGAAATTACCTCTGCCCGCCCTCTGTCCTCCATTGACGGGTACCGGGCCATGTTCGACCTGGTCCCCGATGACTCACTGGAGCCCATCGACCTGCGGCTGCAGTTAAAACTGGGCCAACAGGTACTGTCTGAAACCTGGCTCTACCAGTACACCCCGCCCCCTGAGGAAGAGCGCACCCTGTATTAAGCGCGCTAACTGTGGGTTATAGGGTGTCATGTCAACAATTGGTCAATCTTTAGTCTATAGATTGTTGACAATATACATGGATGGGCGTAAATTTCGGATCATTCCAGTCACTATTGTTGACAATGTATGACCGAAGCCGCCATCCAGACCTACACCCGCGCCGACGAAGCCTTCGATTGTCTGCAAACGGCCATCGTAAAAGGCGATCTCGCCCCTGGTGAGAAAATTGGCGAAGTGGAACTCTGCTCCCGTTTTAATCTTACCCGTGGCCCCCTCAGGGAAGCTCTGGGCCGCCTCGAATCCCGCGGCTTACTGGTCCGCCGACCCCATGCCGGGGTCAAAGTCGTCTCCGTCAGTGCCGAAGAACTGCTGGAGCTTTACCGCATTCGCGAAACCATGGAAGGCCTGGCTGCAAGACAGGCCGCCGAGCGCATGACAGACGCCGAAATCGCAGACCTCCAGGCCACCCTCGACAGCCACGAACAAATGATCGAACAAGCCCAGGGCCAGGCGTATTATCAGGCAGAGGGCGATTACGACTTCCACCACCGCATCGCCACCGGCAGCCGCAACACAAAACTCGCGCAAATGCTGCTGGGTGATCTTTACTATATGGTCCGGATGTACCGTTATCGGCTAAGCACCTCCTCCGGCCGGCCCCACATGGCCCTGGGAGAACACCGAAGAATCGCAGAAGCCATCGCACAGCGCGACGGCGAACTGGCAGAATTCCTCATGAAACGCCACATCAACGCCGCGCGCAGGAACATAGAAGCCAAGATCCAGAACGGCACCCTGACGATCTGAGCATCGCACCGGGTGCAACGAACCGTGTCGGATTACGCTGCGCTAATCCGACCTACAAATACCAGAACAGAACACCTACAAATACCAGAACAGAACACCAACAACGTAGGTCGGATTAGCGCAGCGTAATCCGACAAAAAAGCACCACCAAAACCCGTAAGTCGGATTAGGCGGAGCCGTAATCCGACAAACAAACTGACAATGAACGAGGCCACCACCATGTCCAAAAAACTATCTGCAGGCGCACGCTTCCGCAAGGCCCTGAAAGAAAACCACCCACTCCAGATCGTAGGCACGATCAACGCCTACACCGCCATGATGGCCGACAAAGTGGGCCACCAGGCCATCTACCTGTCCGGCGGCGGCGTTGCCAATGCCTCCTACGGCCTGCCGGATCTGGGCATCACCACCATGAACGATGTCGTGGAAGACGTCCGCCGCATCACTGCTGCCACCGACGTCCCGCTGCTGGTCGACATCGACACCGGCTGGGGTGGCGCATTCAACATCGGCCGCACCATCAATGAAATGGAACGCGCCGGCGCAGCCGCGGTCCATATTGAAGACCAGGTTGCCCAGAAGCG
>JBHEPI010000024.1:0-10051 GCA_046260345.1 Marinobacter sp.
TCTGGCCCTTGAGCAACTTGACCTGCTCAATACAGGCAGCCAGACGCTCCCTGAGCGAAGCCCCCAGGTGCTGCAGTCCCGGCTCTACCAGAGTCTGGTCGTAATAGCTGGCAATTCTCAAATCAGCTTTGGCCAGCACCATCTCCAGCATATCGATGTAGGTCCGGAAGAACGGCCAGTTCTGCCGCATATCCTGCAGAACCGGCATTTTGCCGGCTTTTTCAGCCTCGGTCAGTGCTACATCACTGCCCAGCCAGCTGGGCAGCATCAATCGCATCTGGGTCCAGGCAAAAATCCAGGGAATGGCCCGCAGGCTTTCCACACCACCGCCGGGTTTGCGGCGGGCCGGACGGCTGCCCAGAGCCAGTTTGCCCAGCGCCTGCTCGGGAGTGACCTGGCGGAAATAGGGAACGAATTCCGGGTTATCCCGGACCACGTCACGATAGGCTTTAAGAGACCGCTCGGTAAGCCAGTCCATGACCTCACGCCACTCCGGTTCCGGACTGCGGGGCGGGGCAAGCGTGGCTTCTATTACAGCGGTGGTATAAAGCGTCAGGCTCTGTTCTGCAAGCCGGGGCAGACCGAACTTGAAACGGATCATCTCTCCCTGCTCGGTAATCCGGAAGCTGCCGTTGACGGAACCGGGAGGCTGGGACAGGATCGCCCGGTTGGCCGGGCCACCACCACGGCCGACGGTGCCCCCTCGGCCGTGAAATAGCGTCAGGTGAATGTCGTGTTCACGGGCAACTTCCGTCAGTTTTTCCTGCGCCTGGTACTGCGCCCAGGCGGCCATCATCTGGCCGGCATCTTTGGAGGAGTCAGAGTAACCGATCATGACTTCCTGGCGGCTTTCGCAGTAGTCCCGGTACCAGTCAACGTTATATAAAGCGGCCATGCTGTCCGGTGCACCACGGAGATCGTCCAGAGTCTCGAACAGCGGCACCACGCGCATCGGATTTGCCATGCCGGCTTCCCGCAGCAGCAGGATCACGTTCAGCACGTCCGAAGGTTTGCTCGCCATGGAGATAACATAGGAACCCAGTGCCTCGGGGGTCTGTTGCGCCACGACCTCACAGGTGGCCAGCACTTCGGCAACCTCCTCCGATGGCTGCCAGTTCCGGGGCACAAGAGGACGCCGGCCCTTGAGCTCGCGCACCAGAAAATCCTGTCGTTCCTGCTCAGACCAGGACAGGTAGTCGCCCATTCCCAGGTAATCCACCATTTCGGCAACCGCTGCCGCGTGGCGAGAGGCTTCCTGGCGGATGTCGAGGCGGATCAGCGGAAGGCCAAAAGTGTGGGCCCGGCGAATTGTGTCCAGCAGAGGCCCATTGGCGATGGTTTCCAGGCCACACTCGACCAGGGAGCGATAGCACAGCTCCAGAGGGCCGGTGAAATCCTCGTTGGCAAACAGGATGTCCGATGCGTCCGCTGGCTCACCGGCGACACTGGCCTCGGCCCAGTCCCGGGTTTTGATCAGTTTTTCCCGCAGTCCCGCCAGCACCACGCGATAGGGCTCGCGGGAATCGCCGGTGATCACCCGCAACTCGTCACTGGCCTGCCACATGGAGAGCTCGGCACGCAGAGCCTGAATATCCCGCAGGTAAAGATCCGCGGCCATCCAGCGCCCCAGCAGGAATACTTTACGGGTCACATCGTGGGTGACGTTGGGGTTGCCATCGCGGTCGCCGCCCATCCAGGAGGCAATACGGATGGGTGATGCACTCAGGGGCACGCCTTTGCCGGTGGCCTCTGAAAGCGACAGGTCAAGGCTCCGCAGGAAACGCGGCAGAGCTTCCCAGAGGCTGTTCTCAATAACAGCAAACCCCCACTTGGCTTCATCCACTGCGGTGGGGCGTTCGTGGCGGATTTCATCCGTGTGCCAGGCTTCGGTGACCAGTTGTCCCAACCGGTCCACGATTTCTTCGCGCTCTGCGATCAACAGGTCATCATGATCCAGACGCGCCAGGCAGTCTGACATCTCGTCGTACTTCATGATGAGTGTTCGCCGCGCCACTTCGGTGGGATGCGCGGTCAGCACATATTCGATGCGCAGGTCGGCAACCCGTTGATACAGCTCCTCCGCACTGACGCCACCGCTCTTGAGACGACTGAACACGTCACCCAGGGATTCCACCATCAAGTCTGACTGGTGGCCACGCTTGCGGCGAATGCCATGGTACTGTTCCGCCAGATTGGCGAGATTGAGAAACTGGTTAAAAGCGCGGGTAACCGGCAGCAACTCATCATCACTGAGCTTGCCCAGCAGGTTGACCAGGCGTTGTCCGGATCCGCTTTCCTGGCGGCGGTCAGCCTTGGCAGCGGCACGTACCTCTTCAATCAGCTCGTAACAATCCTGGCCAGGGTGGCGCCGGATACTCTGTCCCAGCAACTCACCCAACATGCGAACGTTTTCTCGGAGTTCGGGGTGTAGCTCGGTCACATTGACGTCCTTTTAAATTGACGGAGGCGAAGTAAACTGACGATACTATTTACTCTTGAATCCTTTCTAACGATTTAAGCCTGTGGCCGCAAGGAGTATTCATGAAAGTAACCGATCTGCCCAAACACTGGGAAGGCAAAAACGAACCTGTTGAGCGGAGCCACGATTACAACCTCCGTTTACCGCTGGAAGATGCTGCACGCATAGCAGCGCTGGCTGAACTCTATCCGGACCGCTCGGAAAGCGATATTCTGAATGACATGATTGGCGCTGCTCTGGACGACCTGGTAAGGCTGAGTCCGCTGAAGGACAAGCTGGGAGGCAAGGACAAATGACAGGGGGTAGTCTGCTGCGGGGTGGCAGGACCACCCCGTATTTATTGCAGGTCTGTCGTGATCAGGCGATTGGCCTGATCAGGCAACCGATTCCAGCTGACGCGCCTTGAGCTTCTGGATATGCTTCTGGCTCAGACTGATGAAGCGCGGGGTCATCCCCTTGTCTTCATAGATCTCGAAGCCATCCTCATCGAATGCAACCACCTTCGAACCCTGGACATAGGGGAAGCTGGTTTCCAGCTCATCAATGGCGGCGGAGATCAGATCTCGCATTAGATCCTGAGACGACTTCATCGGGTAAAGTGCGGCCAGCTTTTCCAGTCGCTTGTGATGCTGGTCAGACAGATTGGCAAAATACGCATCACGGGTCAGCCGACCACGCGCATGCTTGTCCCAGTAATTGACCAGATCTTTGATTTTCATGGTGCCTTCACTCCTGCATCTTCTTGGTGGCCCACGATACGCACAAAGATTGTGCATCCGTGACCGGAAGTGTAGACGAAGCAACCGCACCGGGGGCGGAATTATTGGTAACGGATTGTACTTATCCGTTACTTTTTCCGCTGTTTTTCAACCCCTTTGACGGTTTGCCAGACAGCATCCAGTGCTTCCAGTGACTCACCATCCAGATCACGGCCTTCGAGTTCGAGGTGTTCCTCAATAGCACGGAATCGTGTCTCGAACTTGTGATTGGTGCTATTGAGGGCCTGCTCGGGATTAACCTTCATGAACCGTGCCAGGTTAACGCAAACAAACAACAGGTCCCCCAGCTCATCCTCAACAGCTTCCACCGGACCGGCGCCCGAGCAGGCGTCATACCAGGCTTCCTTCAGCTCATCGATCTCCTCATGGAGTTTGTCGAACACAGGTTCGACATCCGGCCAGTCGAAGCCGTGGCTGGCTGCCCTGCGCTGAAGTTTCTCAGCACGCACCATTGCGGGGAGTGTCCGGGCAATGCCATCAAGCCGGCTTGCCGGCCCGGAATCTGCTGACGTTTCCGGTTTCGCAGCCCGCTCTTCCGCCTTGATACGCTCCCAACTGGCCTTGATATCAGCCTCTCCCGGGCGATTATCCGGGTCAATCCGGCTTTCCAGGGTGCCATCGGGAAATACGTGAGGGTGGCGCCGGACCAGCTTGCGCACAAGATTGTCCACCACCGAATCAAAATCGAAGTGACTCTGCTCTTTTCCCATCTGGCTGTAGAAGATCACCTGAAACAAAAGGTCTCCCAGCTCATCCTCAAGGTGCGGATAATCCTCCCGGTCGATAGCATCGGCAACCTCGTAGGCTTCTTCCAGCGTATGGGGCACGATAGTTTTAAAGGTCTGGCGGGTATCCCACGGGCACCCGGTATCCGGATCCCGCAGCCGCGCCATCAGGGTTTTCAGGTCGTCGATGGTATAGCTCATGAGCGCTTGCGCCTGACGTCGATGATATTGGGCAGGTTACGGATCTGTGCCAGCAACCGGGCGAGTTGCTCAAGGCTGGAAATTTCCACCGTCACCGTCATGGTTGCGGTGTTCTCATCCTTGTTGGACATGGTGTTCAGCGACAGCACGTCGCTTTTGGACGACGACAACACCTGGGTGATGTCCCGCAACAACCCCGAGCGGTCGTATGCCTGTATTTCCACGTCCACCGGATAGACGGCTACAGGCTGCCCACCCCAACTCACCTCAATAATCCGGTTTGGCTCGAATTCACGGAGATTCAGGAACGTGAGGCAGTCCTGCCGGTGCACAGTGACACCACGGCCAACGGTGATATAACCACCGATGGGATCACCGGGCAGCGGTTTACAGCACTTTGCCACCTGGGTCTTGAGCTTGCCCACCCCCAGAATCTGGATATCCGATTCGGTGTCGTAAGGCTTACGCCGCTGGGCGGTCAGTTTCAGGTCCAGCTGTTCGGATTTTGGCTCCAGCATCTGCTGGGCGACGTTAGCCACATGCGTGGGACGCAGGTCGCCTGCACCCAAGGCCGCAAACATATCTTCTGAGCCCTGATAGTTGACCTTACGGGCAAGATCGTTGAGGTCTACCTCGTAAAGCGACAGCCGCCTGAATTCATCCTCCAGAATGGCCCGGCCATCGATGATGTTGCGGCCACGATCCTGCTGCTTGAACCAGTGGGTCACCTTGGCTCTGGCGCGGGAGGTCTGGATGTAACCCAGGCTCGGATTCAACCAGTCCCGGCTCGGAGCCTGATTGTTGGAGGTAAGAATGGAGATCTGGTCGCCGGTTTTCAGGGGATAGGTCAGCGGAACAATCCGATTATTCACCTTGGCGCCACGGCAGGCGTGGCCGATCTCGGTATGCACCCGATAAGCGAAGTCCACTGGCGTGGCACCCTGCGGCAGGTCCACTACATGACCCTCCGGAGTGAATACGTAGACCCGGTCGGATGCGACATCCGATTTCAGGTGGTCCGCGAGCCCGGACAGATCACCCAGCTCCTCCTGCCATTCCAGCACCTGGCGCAGCCAGTTGATCTTGGCATCGTAGCCGACGGAGCGATTGCCTTTATCCATGCCCTTGTACAGCCAGTGGGCGCAGACACCCAACTCGGCTTCTTCATGCATTGCGTGGGTACGGATCTGTACCTCCATAACCTTGCCGTCGGGGCCGATGACCGCAGTGTGCAGGGACTGGTAACCGTTCTCCTTGGGGTTAGCAATGTAGTCATCGAACTCGTTGGGGATATGACGCCAGAGCGTGTGCACGATACCAAGCGCGGCGTAGCAATCGCGGACGGCAGGCACCAGAACCCGTACAGCACGTACATCGTAGACCTGGGAAAAATCGATACCTTTACGGCGCATCTTTCTCCAGATGCTGTAAATATGCTTGGCACGCCCCGACAACTCCCCCTCTATACCGGAGGCTCCCAGCTCATCTTTCAGGGTGGTGATCACACGCTTGATGTAACTTTCACGATCCAGCCGCTTCTCGTCAAGCAGCTTGGCGATCTTTTTATAGGCCGATTCGTGCAGGTAGCGGAAAGAAAGATCTTCCAGCTCCCACTTGATATGACCGATACCCAGGCGGTGCGCCAGAGGTGCATAGATGTCAAACACCTCGCGGGCCACGCGCATGCGTTTTTCTTCGGGCACATTTTTTACGGCCCGGATGGCGCAGGTTCGCTCGGCAAGTTTGATCAACGCCACCCGGACGTCATCAATCATGGTAACCAGCATTTTACGGACATTGTCGAGTTGGCCCTCGGTCTGGCCAAGCACATTGCCCTTGAGCGGATGATGAATGGACGATATGGCTGCCATCTGCTGCACGCCATCAATCAACCCGGCCACTTCATCACCGAACTCGTTACGGATTTCTTCAAGAGGAATGCGCTCCTCCCGCACAGCACGGTAAAGGATTGCTGCAACAAGGCTGGCCTGGTCCAGGTGCAGCTCCACCAGCACCTGGGCCATTTCTATGCCAGTGCGAAAACTGCTGGCACCGGGCGCCCACACCCGGTCTTCACGCACGGCCTGGAAATCAATGGCTGCCGCTTTCTCGCAGGCCCGCCGGAACTGTTCGGCATTTTCCAGGTGAGTCTGGGACTCAATCTGGCGAACCCAGCGCTCAATATCCACCTGGCCGTCACCAGTCACTGCATAATCTTCGCGAACTTTTACCATATCGCTCTTGTTCTTCCTGGTCGTTTACCCGGCCATCCGTGACCGGCACCGAGATTCATCCGTTATCCACACGCTCGAACATCGCCATGGACTCAACGTGCGTGGTGTGGGGGAACATATCCATAACCCCCGCCCTCACCAGACGGTAGCCATTGCGCACTATGACGCCGGCATCCCTGGCCAGAGTGGCAGGGTTACAGGATACATATACAATCCGACTGGCCCCGAAAGCTGTCAGGTATTCACAAACCTCCCGGGCACCGGAACGGGGCGGATCGATCAGTATCTTGTCAAAACCCTCAGCGGCCCAGGTTTGCGCAGTGAAGTCTGCCTGCAGGTCAGCGCCGTGGAATGCGACATTGGATAACCCGTTGAGTTCCGCATTTTCCCGTCCCCGAACCACCATGGCGTCATCACCTTCTACTCCAGCCACCTGCCCGGCTTGCCGCGCCAGGGGCAGGGTAAAGTTTCCCAGCCCGCAGAAAAGGTCGAGCACCCGCTCATCAGACTGGACATCCAGCCATTCCAAGGCCCTGTGTACCATGGTGCGATTGATCCCCGCATTGACCTGGGTAAAGTCCATGGGATGAAATTTCATGGTCAGGTCGAATTCTTCCATGCGATAGGCCAGACGTTCCTCACCCGAATCCGGCCAGATCCTGTGAACCGTATCCGGCCCTTTTGGCTGCAGGTAGATATGCAAATCATGGGCCTGACCAAACCGGATCAGCGCCGCTGTGTCCGACTCGCTCAACGGATCCATATTGCGGAACACCATCGCCGCTTCCTGATCGCCGCAGGCCACTTCCACCTGAGGGATGCGCCGGTAGGCCTCAAGGTTGTGAAGCATTTCCCGCAGCGGTGTAATGCGGTCGCCAATACGCGGATCCAGCACCACGCACCGGTCAATGTCAGTCAGAAAACTGTTGCGTTTTTCACGAAAGCCGACCAGCACTGATTCCCGCGCCGGTACATATTTCACTCCCAACCTGGCTTTGCGCCGGTAACCCAGCGCCGGTGAGCGCATGGGCGCCACCCATTCTTCAGGCTCGATGCCCCCGAAGTGGGCAAAGTGTTCCCTCAGGGTATCTTCCTTGAACCGGATCTGCGCATCGCTGTCCATGTGCTGCAAACTGCAACCGCCGCACAGGTCGGCAAACTCGCAGGGGGGAGTGATCCGGGCTTCGCCGGCTTCCAGCACCTCCACGGTCCGCAATTCGTCAAACTTGCTGCGTGAGCTGATCACCTTTGCCATTACCGTTTCGCCGGGCAGCGCGCCATCAACAAATTGCGTCTTGCCATTATCCCGGGCAATACCGCGGCCATCGTGACTCAGAGTTTCGATAACACAACGCACCGGCTCGGTAGGCAGGACTTTCCTGCGTCTTCTGCTCATAGATACTTCTCTTGGTAAATTCAGGCGCCGGGAAAGACACCGGTAGACAGGTAACGGTCGCCCCGGTCACAGATAATGGCCACGATCACTGCATTTTCAACCTGGGCTGACAGTTTCAGTGCTGCGGCAATTGAACCGCCGGAAGAAACCCCACAGAAGATGCCCTCCTCACGAGCCAGCGCGCGCATGGTGTCTTCCGCTTCCTGCTGGCCAATATCGAGCACGGTGTCAACACGGGACGCATCGAAAATTTTTGGCAGATAGGGTTCCGGCCAACGGCGAATACCGGGTATTGAGGCGCCTTCCTTTGGTTGCAGGCCTACAATCTGAATATCCGGATTACGCTCCTTGAGATATTTGCTCACGCCCATAATGGTGCCTGTGGTGCCCATGGAGCTGACAAAGTGGGTCACTTTGCCTTCGGTCTGCTCCCAGATTTCCGGACCCGTAGTGCGGTAATGGGCCAGCGGGTTATCCTGATTCGCAAACTGGTCCAGCACCTTGCCTTTGCCTTCGGCCTCCATCTGCTGGGCCAGATCACGGGCGGTTTCCATACCTCCCTCTTTACTGACATTGACGATTTCGGCACCGTAGGCCCGCATCGAAGCCCGCCGCTCTTCGCTGGCATTCTCGGGCATGATCAGAACCATCCGATAACCCTTAATGGCCGCAGCCATTGCCAGAGCAATACCGGTATTACCGCTGGTAGCTTCAATAAGGGTATCACCCGGCTTTATTTCACCACGCCGCTCCGCCTCCTGAATCATGCTGACGGCGGGGCGGTCTTTCACCGACCCTGCCGGATTGTTACCTTCCAGCTTGGCCAGAATCACGTTGCTGGTTTTACCCGGCAGCCGCTGTAACCTCACGAGGGGCGTATGCCCTACATAATCTTCTATGGTCGGGAAATGCATGCTTTTACCTTCCTCAAATCTGCCGCAACCCGCGGCCAGCTGTTAACGCCGACAACACAAGCCTGTGGTACACTCCGGATTCGCATGATACGCGGAATAGCCGCCGTCTCCCAATACAGCTTCTCGCTATATCCATGACTGCGGGCTATATCCGGGGGTACCATCACGGCCAGACTGGCTGCAATCATCTATTCTGACAGGGAAGAATGCCGGAGATCCGGCCGGCGAAGTCAATCGGGAACTCACTATGCGGCGCTGGGGCATACGCAAAAAAGTACTTGTGGTGACACTCGTCCCCACCCTTCTGACCACTCTGATGCTGGGGCTTTTCTTTACCTACAGCTGGGTCAACAATATTGAAAACCTTCTGAAGGATCGGGGTGAATCCCTCTCGCGGCAGCTGTCTGCCGGCTCGGAGTATGGCCTTTTTACTGCCAACCGCAGCCTCCTCAGCAGCCTCTCGAATGCCCTGCTGGAAGAGCAGGACGTGCGCTCCATTACCTTCTTTGACAGCGAGCACAACCGGCTTCTTCACACCGGTCCCGGCAGCTCTGACGACGTCAGCAAGGAAACGCTTACAGGTGAGGAAGCCAGACAGATCAGCAGGCCGGACAGCACTGTGTTCGTCACCCCGGTTTACCTGCAGGACCTGATGATTGAGAGCATGCTGGAACCGGACTCCCGCCAGAATGTGGGTAGCGGCAAGGAGCCTATAGGCTGGGTCACGGTGGAAATGTCTCATGTTCGCACCGAGAAGGAAACCTACAAGGCCCTGCTGATTTCACTGCTGCTGGTTCTGGGCGGGGTGCTCCTGAGCCTGGTTATTGCGTTGCGCCTGAGCCGTGCTTTTACCGATCCCGTGTTCGAGCTCAACGAAGCCGTGGCCAGGCTCAAGGAAGGCAAGCTGGATACCCGGGTCTACACCGGGGCCGGCCCTGAATTCGAGCAGCTGGAGTCTGGTCTTAACGACATGGCAAGCGAGCTGAGCAAAGCCCAGGCCGAGATGCAGCAGAATATTGACCAGGCCACGGAGGACCTGCGGGAAACCCTGGAAACCATCGAGATCCAGAACATTGAACTCGATTTTGCGCGCAAAGAGGCGCTGGAAGCCAGCCGGATCAAATCCGAGTTTCTGGCCAACATGTCCCATGAAATCCGGACGCCGCTGAACGGCATTATCGGGTTTACCGAACTGCTGTTGAAAAGCCCCCTGCCCCGACAGCAGCGCGACCACCTGAACACCATTCGCAAATCGTCGGAAATCCTGCTGACCATCATCAACGACATTCTGGACTTCTCCAAGATTGAGGCCGGCAAGCTCAT
>JBHEPI010000049.1:0-8365 GCA_046260345.1 Marinobacter sp.
GCTTTCAATCTCGTAGCTTCCGGTTTTTTCGCCATCGCCCTCATAGGCGGTAAACGAGTCGTCTGATGTGTGGAGTTGCACAAGAGCGCCAGCATCCGTGTCCGTCTGGAGATGAAATGCGGTTGCCTGAGAGTCGTCAAATGGAGCAACTTCCCAGAAAATCATCGGGTTCTCGCCGTCGTCGAGAATGATGCCCTGGCCGTTGCTACAGATGCCAACGGTGTCAGGCTCGCCACCGAGCTCAAGCGTCAGTGTTTTTGCCTGGCCGTCCAGACTCCATTTGCCGTCACGATCCTTCAGCTCTCCTTCATCATTGGCAATCTCCTGGAGTTCATTGGTGGAGCTGAAGCTGAAGAAGGTTATTTCTCCGTTTCCAATGCGGCCGAAGCTATTACCGGCAAGCTCTTCTTTTTCTACGGCAGGCGCATCGGATTCGCACTCAGCCCTTGACCTTGCTTCAAAAGATTTAAGTGTTTCGCCCAGGTGAGCCAGAGCCGCTTCGCGGTCAACAAGATCCGCTGGCTTTACAGAATTGTTTGTTGTCAGAGCCAGAATTCTGTCTTTGACGGTGCCTGACGACAGGTCCAGTGCAGTCACATCTCCACCCGTCGAATTCTCGGCTGTTTCCCGTGCGGCATTGTTGATGGTGATGCCGTTTTCAGGAATGCCGTCGTCGTCAAGGGTCTGCAGGAAGCGGGCAATGTTGGCGACCGCATCTTCATTATTCAGTCCGATGTTTCGGGGCGAGATCAGTTCAGTGCCGTCTGCAGAACCCACGTAATACTTGCCAACCTTGAAGTAAACCGCATCCCCGTCCATGTAGCGGAAGCTGCCGTCATCGCTGGTAACGCCGGTAATGCCTGAGGGTTTGGCCTCGTATTCCAGGCCACCTACCGGGCTGTCCACAAATTGCCCGGTATTGGCTTCCGGGGGGGGCGGATCGTTGGGAGGTGTGCTGTCTGATGAACTTCCTCCGCCACAGGCGGCAAGTCCCGAAGCGAGGCCAGTGGCAATCACGGCGCGTAGCAGAGCTTTCTTCTTGAACATAATGATTCCGTTTTTATGTAGTTTTCTGAGGAACCGGTGCCCGGTATCCTCGATTTATTAGCGAATCGTGTGGACCGAAAGGGATGGGGTTATAGGGGAATCCGTTTCCGTCACCAGCGCTAAAAGCCGATATGGCAATGGTCTTCCTTTGTCCAGAGACCGAAAGAGAAGCTAGTGAATGGTAATTCGTTGCGCAACCAAGGCTGCGCAAAACATTGTAAAATAATGTTTTATTGATGGATCTTACGATTGGTCAATAGGGAACAGGTAACCGGAGCAGGGGATGGGTAACATGTTGTGAGGATATTGTTACAGAGTTGAAGTGGGTCGTTGTCAAAGCCAGATCGAACTCAGCACAGCATAATGACCGGCACCTTCAGCAAGGCAGGATTCCGCGTCCGGCATGTGGCTGACCAGTGCCCGCTGGTGCTGTCAACGCCTGCAGTTCAATGGCCAGTGCGTCGGGATCGCTGATTGCCGCTTGCCAGGCATTAGCCGTAAGTTCCGACGCGTAATCAAACGGATTCTCCATCAGTGGCACGGCGGGTGTTGCTGCAATCGTGAGATGTTCCACCCGCTCGCCAAGATCATGAGCTGTGGCCAATGCAAATACCCCACCCCCGGAAAAACCGGTAACCGAGAAGTGTCCCAGGCCAAGGTGGTCGGCCAGTTGGCGAAGGTCAGCCGAGTGCTGCGCAAAACCGTAGTCTGGGTCAGGTGTCGAGTCGCGTCTCTTCCGCTAACACCAGCGAGGTCTTGCTGGCTCCGGAATTGGATACCAAATTTGTCACCACATCGTCGCTCTCAAAATCCGCCGAAGGCTGATCGAAATCCAGTGTGATGCTTGCTGCCGCCGCCTCCTGAACTACCGCCGCCACAACCGGCAAGCGCCAAAGCAGACGCAATCGCGACCGGCAGGAGGGCCAGGCCGCTCACGGAGGGATAGCTGTTAGCCATTGCCTTTTTTCATTTCCTCATACTCATCCTCAAAAAAGAACTTATCCTCTCCAAGGGCCGGTTCCAGCTCATGCAGCCAGGTGGCCGTTTCGCTGTACTTGGCAAAGAACGGCCGTTGCACCCAGTCCGGGTTGCGGGCCTGGATAAACCGCAGCACGAACACCTTCTCGCCGTGGATCTCGGTGATGCCCTGTACTTCCACCTTGCCGGGGCCTGCGCTCATGGACGGACCGCGGGCCGTGCGGGCCAGGCCGGACACCTGTTTCATGGCTTCGCGATAGATGTGGAATGCTTCCACCAGTGGCACTTCAAAGTAGTTCTTGGCGCCGGTGTCCCGTTCCACAAACATGTAGTAGGGGATAATGCCCAGCTGTACTTCCTTGTCCCACAGCTTTGCCCAGTCGTCGGCATTATCATTCACATGCTTGATCAGCGGGCCCTGGGCACGGATTTCGGCGCCGGTGGCGCGCAGACGGCGGATGGCCTCTTCTGCGATGTCGGTGGTGATTTCCTGCCAGTGGTTATAGTGGGCCATGATGGCGACGTGCTTGCCGGCATCAACCAGGCGGGCGAACAGGTCGATCAGCTCGTCTGCATCCTTGTCGGTCACAAAGCGATACGGCCAGAAGGTGAGGGCCTTGGTGCCGATGCGGATGGTCTGGATGTGATCGAATTCCGGCTGCAGCAGCGGCTCCAGGTACTGCACCAGGTTCTTGGTTTTCATCACCATGGGGTCACCACCGGTCACCAGCAGGTCGCTGACTTCGGTATGCTCCTGCAGATAGCCGTGAAGCTTTTCCGCTTCCGTGCTGGCCATCTTCAGGTCTTTGTCACCGACAAACTGCGCCCAACGGAAGCAGAAGGTGCAGTAGGAGTGGCAGGTCTGGCCCTGGGCCGGGAAAAACAGCACGGTTTCACGGTATTTGTGCTGCACGCCGTCCAGCACTTCGCCGTTCAGCTCCGGCATGTTCATTTCCATCTGGCCGGCGGGGTGCGGATTCAGCTCGTCGCGGATTTCCTTCGCCACTGCCTGGATTTCTTTCTTGTCGGCGCCGTCCCGGTGCATCGCTGCCATGCGCTCGTAATGCTCATCCTTCAGCATGCCCTTCTGCGGGAATACCAACTGATAGATGGGATCGTTGGGTACTTTGTCCCAGTTGATCAGCTCATTGATCACGTATTCGTTAACGCGGAAGGGCAGCACGCTGGCCACCACTTTCATTTCGAACAGTGTCTCTTCCGGGAGATTCTGGATAACGTCAATCTTGTCGAGCTGGCGGTCCGTATAGACCTTGAAACGCCGCTCTTCGAACTCGGCAGTGGGAATGCGGTTCGGGAACGTGACGATGGAGTTCATAGATCGCCCTCTTTTTTGGGGATGCGCCAAATTCAGGAGGGTGGTATTTGCCACCGCTCCGCTGGTTAAAAAACGGGCAGGCGAGTATACATAAATCCCAAAGCATTTTCAGGTCTAAATAAAATGCCCCGGAGCGGTAGGAATCCTACGACATTGGTCTGAATGTGCTTGTTTGAAGACGAAAAAGGCGCCATTCTTGCGTAAGTAACCGAAATAGTCAGGTGGGTCCGCGAGGAATTGTCCCGGAAATTGAGTTTCGGCACCAAAATGTAGTAAAAATACTACATATCTCCGGTCGGGTTCAGGCGGAGGTGTTGCCTTAACGCTTCAGGCCAAAAGCCACGAAAGCAAAGTGTTTCAGGCAGTAAAACTGGCGATCGTGTTCTATGCTTGTTCAAGGTAACGGACAGGCGAATACCCACAATAAAACGACCTGCATTTCATCGCAGCTTATCGACACTGCAAGGCGCTCAAGCCGCTGATCGTGGTACGCGCCGCAATTATTTGATGCCAAGGGGAGGGTTTGATGTACCAGGACGATGATCCCATAGAGACCAGTGAATGGCTGGATGCGCTGGAGTCTCTGATCGAGAACGAAGGCGTAGACCGGGCCAAATACATACTTGAGAGACTCTCCGAGCGAGCCAGCCGGGATGGTACCGAGTTACCGTATTCCATCACCACGCCGTTCCGGAACAGCATTCCCGTTTCCCAGCAAAAGCCGATGCCCGGCGATCTGTTCATGGAGCGCCGGATCCGCTCTCTGATCCGCTGGAATGCCATGGCCATGGTCATGAGAGCAAACCAGAGGCCCGGAGACCTGGGTGGACACGTTTCATCCTTTTCCTCGGCGGCCACCTTGTATGACGTTGGCTTCAACTACTTTTTCCATGGCGGCGACGATAAACGTGAGTCCGATCTGGTGTACTTCCAGGGCCACTCTTCGCCGGGCATTTATGCCCGTTCCTTTCTGGAGGGCCGTTTCGACGAAAAGGACCTGGACAAATATCGTGAGGAAGTGGACGGCACTGGCCTGTCCTCTTACCCGCACCCCTGGCTGATGCCCGATTACTGGCAGTTCCCGACGGTATCCATGGGCCTGGGCCCCATCCAGGCCATCTACCAGGCCCACGTGATGAAATACCTCGATAGCCGCGAGCTCATTGAAATGGGTGACCGCAAAGTCTGGTGTTTTGTCGGCGACGGCGAATGTGACGAGCCGGAAACCCTGGGCTCCATCTCCATGGCTGGCCGGGAAAACCTCAGCAACCTCATCTTCGTGGTTAACTGCAACCTGCAACGCCTGGACGGCCCGGTTCGTGGTAACGGTAAAATCATCCAGGAGCTCGAAGGTGTCTTCCGTGGCGCCGGCTGGAATGTCACCAAGGTAATCTGGGGTCGTCACTGGGATCCGCTGTTCGAGAACGACAAGGACGGCATGATGCAGCGCGCCATGGATGAGGTCTGCGATGGTGAGCTTCAGAACTTCAAGAGCAACGGCCCTGCCTACACCCGCAAGCACTTTTTCGGCAGGTATCCCGAGATGTCAAAGCTGGTTGAAAGCCTCTCGGATGATGAGATCAACAAGCTTAACCGCGGCGGGCATGATCCTTACAAAATTTACGCGGCCTACCACCGTGCCATTCACGATAACGGAGGCCGCCCGACCGTTATCCTCGCTCACACCATCAAGGGCTATGGGTTTGGTGAGGCCGGCGAGGCCCAGAACACCGCCCATTCATTGAAGAAGCTGGATATTGAGCAATTGAAGGCCTTCCGTGACCGGTTTGCGGTGCCGCTGAAGGATGAGGAGCTTAACGACGTTCCTTACTATCGGCCGGCGCCCGACAGCCCCGAAATTGTCTATATGAACAAGCGCCGCCAGGAACTGGGCGGTTTCTATCCGAAGCGGCGCAAAGACTGCCAGCCGTTGAAGATTCCCGAGCTGGATATCTTCAAGGCGGTGCTGGAAGGCTCCGGTGATCGGAAGATATCCACCACCATGGCCTTTGTGCGGCTGCTGACCGCGCTGACCAAAGACAAACGTATCGGTAAGCGAGTGGTCCCGATCGTGCCGGATGAGGCCCGCACCTTCGGTATGGAAGGTATGTTCCGGCAGTTGGGTATCTACACTGCTGAAGGGCAGAAATACGTTCCGGAAGACCGTGACCAGATCATGTACTACCGGGAAGACAAAAAGGGCCAGATTCTCGAGGAAGGTATCAACGAGGATGGCTCCATGGCGGCCTGGATGGCAGCAGCTACCTCCTACAGCACCAACAACTTCCCGCTGATCCCGTTCTACATTTTCTATTCCATGTTCGGCTTCCAGCGGGTGGGCGACCTGGCGTGGGCGTCCGGTGACATTCAGGCCCGTGGTTTCCTGATCGGTGGTACGGCCGGCCGCACTACCCTCAACGGTGAAGGTCTGCAGCACCAGGACGGGCACAGCCACGTTCTGGCCAACACCATCCCGAACTGCAAGGCCTACGACCCGGCTTACGGCTACGAAATGGCGGTGGTGCTCCGTCAGGGTATGAAAGAGATGTATGAAGACAACAAGAACGTCTTCTACTACCTGACCATCGAAAACGAGAACTACGAACAGCCGGCCATGCCCAAGGGTTGCGAAGACGGCATCATCAAAGGCATGTACCTGTTCGAATCCGTTGAAACCAAGGGCAACAAGAAAACGCCCAGGGTTCAGTTGCTAGGGGCTGGCGCGATCCTCAATGAAGTGCGTGCCGCCGCCCAGATGCTGAAAGATGACTGGGGCGTTGCCTCCGATGTCTGGAGCGTGACCAGCTTCAACGAGCTGGCCCGCGAAGGGCAGCATATCGAGCGCTGGAATCGCCTGCATCCGGACGACAAGCCGAAAAAAGCGTACGTCACCCAATGCCTGGAGAAAAAGGCCGGGCCGGTGGTGTCTTCCACGGATTACATCAAGCTGCACTCCGAGCAGCTCCGGGCGTTCATCCCCAAAACCTACCTGACTCTCGGCACCGACGGCTTTGGCCGCAGTGATACCCGGGAGAAGCTGCGCAGCTTCTTTGAAGTGGACCGGTACTACGTCACGGTATCGGCGCTGACAGCCCTGGCTCAGGATGGTGAGGTGAAGAACGATGTGGTTCTCGAGGCCATGCGCAAGTATGGAATCGACCGCAACAAAACGAACCCGGTGCTGAGCTAAGGAGGCCGCTATGAGTGAGCAGGAAATCAAGGTTCCGGATCTCGGCGGTGCGGACGAGGTTGAGGTTATTGAAATACTCGTCAGCAAGGGGGATTCGGTTGAAGAAGAAGATCCGATACTGACGGTAGAATCCGACAAGGCCTCGGTTGAGCTGCCTTCACCCGGCGCCGGCAAGATCACCAAAATCACCGTCAAGGTGGGTGACAAGGTCAAGGAAGGCGACGTTGTGGGCATGATGGACGCCAGCGCTGATGCCGGTGGCTCCGATGATTCCGGTGACGACGAGCCGGAGCAGAAGTCGGAAGAAAAGGCCGAAGAACAACCGGAACAGAAGCCGGAAGAAAGCAAACCGGCGGCCAAAAAGCCGTCCGGCGGCTCCCGCAAGGAAACCGTCACGGTGCCGGCACTGGATGGCTTTGACAACGTTCCGATCATCGAGATCAACGTTTCCGAGGGCGACACCATCGAAGCGGATGATCCGCTGGTGACCGTGGAGTCCGACAAGGCCACCATGGAAATTCCTTCGCCCTACGCGGGCAAGGTTGGCAAGGTCCTGGTATCCGAAGGCGACAAGCTTTCTGAAGGCGACAAGCTGCTGGAGATGACCGTTCAGGAAGACGGTGGTGAGCAGGAAGAAGTCTCCGAGAGCTCTGATCAGGGACAAAAGCCCGAGCCGAAATCGGATGATAAGCGCAAATCCGAGGACAAGCCGAAGCAGGAAACGCCCGAACCACAGGGCTCGACTTACGAGCCACCCGCGCCGGGTACGAAGGTGCATGCCGGCCCCGCCGTGCGCAAGCTGGCACGTGAGTTGGGTGCGGATCTGGCCCGCATCAAGGGTTCCGGCCCCAAGAGCCGGATCATCAAAGACGATGTTCACGCCTATGTGAAGAGCCAACTCAAGCAGACACAGCAGGGTGGTGGTGTCGCAACCGGTGGCTCAGGTATCCCCGGCGTCAAACTGCCGGACTTCAGCCAGTTTGGTGAGGTTAAGCGTGAAGCCATGTCCCGCATGATGTTTGCCACCGCGAACAACATGCAGCGCAGCTGGCTGAACGTGCCCCACGTGACCCAGTTTGAAGATGCGGACATTACCGACATGGAGGATTTCCGCAAGGCCCAGAAGGCTGCCGGCGAGAAGAAGGGCGTGAAGATGACGCCGTTGCCGTTCCTGCTGAAGGCATGCGCCACGGCACTGGCGGAGCTGCCCCAGTTTAATGTGTCCCTGGATATGGAGCGCAAGGAAGTGGTGCGCAAGCAGTTCATTCACATCGGGATTGCAGTGGATACGCCCAACGGGCTGATGGTGCCGGTGATCAAGGATGTGGACCAGAAAGGGCTCTGGGAGCTGGCGGCAGAAAGCGCCGAGCTGGCCCAGAAGGCCCGGGACAAGCAGCTGAAGCCGGCGGAGATGCAGGGTGCCTGTTTTACCATCACCAGTCTGGGTGGTATCGGTGGCACGGCGTTTACGCCGATTGTGAATACGCCGGAGGTGGCGATTCTTGGTGTCTCCAAGGCGGCGATGAAGCCGGTCTGGGATGGCAAGGATTTCCAGCCGCGGCTGATGCTGCCGCTGTCGCTGTCCTATGATCACCGGGCGGTAAATGGGGCGGATGCGGCCCGGTTTACCTCTGTGCTAAGTCAGTTGCTTGGCGATATTCGCTCCCTGCTTCTTTAAGGCTGGCAGTATAGGTTCCTGTAGCCTTCGGGTTACGGGGCTTTCGCGAGGCCGGTCAGGTTATTCAGAACACGCCCGTGGATACGTCCCTGTAGGGCTCGGTCGCGCCATCCCTGGCGCTCCACGGTTCTGAATA
>JBHEPI010000077.1:0-9437 GCA_046260345.1 Marinobacter sp.
TCTTACCCAGGAGCAGAATGAGCGCTTGCGGCGCTGGGAGTCCTGGAACAAAAGCTATTTCATTTTTGCGTTCTTTTCGCTGATCGTGATTCTGGTGTTCAGCAGCCAGCTTGGTCTCTCCAGTGGCGATAGCTGGGGGCCTCTGGGTGTGCTTATTGCTCTGTTAATTATCCCTATTATCATTCTGCAGTTGCGTCTGGCCTGCCCGGCATGTGGCCAGAAAATCGGCTGGCAAGCCAAATTGATGGCGCCTGACCAATGCAAGGCCTGCGGCACTTTTCTCCGCTCAAAAGACTCCTCCATCTGAAAAAACCTTTGACCTGTGAGTAGCTCACAGGTTTTAAGCTACTCTTAACTTGATACCACGTGGCATCCGACTTCAGGTGCCATACGTGGTTGGGTGGAACCTTCTTCCGAAACTGTGCAGAGCCAGGGATGGCGGAGCTCAAGCGTCACATGGATGTGCCGAAGGAGCGTGTTTCGGAAGAAGGTTCCACCCAACCACTTGAGCAACATTGGGGGGGCCGTCTGGGCTATGAAAGTCAAAGAGATAGCGAAAGGCGCAGGCGTTAACCCGGATACCGTTCGGTTTTACACCCGGGAAGGATTGCTGAAACCCACCCGGAATCCGGATAACAACTATCAGCAGTATGACGCTGAAGACTTACGTCGGCTGCGGTTTGCCCGTAAGGCCCGGCAGCTGGGGTTCTCGCTGCCGGAAATCCGGCAGATTCTGGATCAGGCGGATGATCATCATTCGCCCTGTCCCATGGTGCGGGATGTGTTCCAGACGCGGCTGGCGGAGGTGAAACGTGAGATTGCCGAGTTGCAGCAGTTGCGCAGGCGTATGACGGCGGCGCTGTCGGCCTGGCAGGAAATGCCGGATGGGACGCCGGATGGTCATACGATTTGCAGGTTGATTGAGCACTGGGATGAGTCTGTCCCTGAAAGTACCCATAAGGAGTGATGCTCCATGAATGAGAAAACCGCATTACACCCGGCGCTGTCGATTTCCGGCGCGTCCTGTCAGGGGTGTGCGCGTAAGATTCGTAGCGCACTGGAGCCACTGACCGGCAGTGCGGACCGGGTTGAGGTGAATCTGGGTGAGCAGACGGTTGCGCTGCCGGATGGCATTGATACCGCTGCAGCAGCCCGTATTGTGACGGAGGCTGGCTATCCGGCCTCTCCTCTGGAAGCCTCCTCCAACGCTGAACCGGCTTCGGAGGGCGACCATTGTCATGTCGACAATGAACAGACCCAGATTGAAACGCGGCAGGTGTCCGGGGAAGACAGGGGTAGCGTCGAGAACGCCGATACTGACGACCAGATCCACCTGGCGGTGACCGGTGCTACCTGTGCCTCCTGTGTAAACACCATTGAGAAAGCGCTGAAGTCGGTGGATGGCATCACCGGTGCCCATATGAACCTGGCTGACAATACCGCCACAGCCACCGGACATGCAGACCCACAGACGCTGATTAAAGCCGTGGAAAGCTCCGGCTACGGGGCCAGTGTGATCGAGGACCCGGACGCGGCAGATGACCGCAAGCAGGAAGAGGATCGCAAACAGTACAAGACACTGCTGGTAAAAATGGCCATTAGTCTGGGCCTGGGGCTGGGCCTGATGATCTGGGGCATGGGTTTTGGCTCCATGATGGTGACCGCAGACAACCAGATGACCTGGATTACTCTGGGCATTCTTACTCTGGGCGTAATGGTTGCCACCGGCGGCCACTTTTTTACCGGCGCCTGGAAGGCGTTCCGCCATCACAATGCCAACATGGATACCCTGATTGCCCTGGGTACCGGCACCGCCTGGGCCTATTCCATTGTGGTAGCCAGTATCCCCGACGCTCTGCCGGAAATGGCGCGGCATGTGTATTTTGAAGCCTCGGCGATGATTATCGGCCTGATCAACCTGGGTCAGGCCCTGGAGTTGCGCGCCAAGGGTAAGACCTCGGAAGCGGTACGACGGCTGCTGGATCTGCGGGCCAAAACCGCCCGGGTGATCCGTGACGGTGAAGAACAGGATCTGCCGGTTGAGCAGGTTCGCGCCGGTGACCATATCCGGGTGCGCCCCGGGGAAAAGCTCCCGGTGGACGGCGCGATCACCGAGGGCAGCACTCGTATTGATGAGAGCATGCTGACCGGTGAACCCATGCCCGTCAGCAAAGGTGAAGGCGATGAGGTGTCCGCCGGCACCCTGAACACCCACGGTTCGATTATTTACAAAGCCACCCGCGTGGGCAGCGAAACGGCCCTTGCCCAGATTATCCGCCTGGTAAAGAAAGCCCAGGGTTCGAAGCCCGCTATCGGACGCCTGGCGGACAAGATTTCCTCCGTTTTCGTGCCCAGCGTGATGCTGATTGCGGTGGTGTCCGCGCTGGTCTGGTACAACGTCGGGCCGGAGCCGGCTGTGGTTCACATGATGGTGGCGGCCACGACGGTGCTGATCATCGCCTGCCCCTGCGCCCTGGGCCTGGCTACGCCTATGTCGGTGATGGTAGGCGTGGGCAAGGCCGCAGAGTATGGCGCCCTGATCCGTCAGGGCGATGCCCTGCAAACCGCCGGCAAGCTGGACCTGGTGATCCTGGACAAGACCGGAACGATTACCGAGGGACATCCGGCGGTTACCCGATGCCACGCCCCCGATAACGACACTCGTCGTTTACTGGGTCTCGCCGCTGGCCTCGAACAACACTCGGAACATCCTTTGGCAGAGGCCATTATGGCGAAAGCCGGAGAGGAGAATGTCAGCCCGGAGAGCATCACCGGCTTTGAGGCACTGAACGGCAAAGGTGTAAAGGGCGAACTGGAGGGCCAACCCGTGCGCCTGGGTAATCGACGTTGGCTGGAGAATGAAGGTGTCGACCTGGCCGGATTACAGGATGAGGCCGATGCCATTACATCGGAGGCCGGAACGCCCCTGTTCCTGGCACTGGGTAACGAGGCCGTGGGCGTGATTGGCGTTGCCGATGCCGTCAAGGAGGATTCACAGTCCGCCATCCGACGCCTGCATGATGCGGGTATCAAGGTGATGATGGTGACCGGTGATGTGGACGCCACCGCCAGAGCCATTGCCCATAAAACCGGCATTGATGATTATCGTGCCGAGGTGTTGCCGGAAGACAAAGCCACTATTGTCAGCGAAATGCGTGGCAAGGGCTACACCGTGGCCATGGTGGGTGATGGCATCAACGACGCCCCTGCCCTGGCGGCTGCCGATGTCGGCTTTGCCATTGGCACCGGAACTGACGTGGCCATCGAAAGCGCCGGCATCACCCTGATGCGGGGCTCGCTGCACGGTGTTGCGGATGCGATTGAGATATCCCGGGCCACGGTTCGTAATATCCATCAGAACCTGTTTGGTGCGTTTGTGTACAACTCCATGGGTATACCGGTAGCAGCCGGGCTGTTATACCCTCTGTGGGGCATGTTGATGAGCCCGATACTGGCCGGCGCTGCCATGTCGCTGTCCTCGGTTACGGTGGTCACCAACGCCAACCGGCTGCGGTTGTTCAGAACCAGCCATAAAGCCGGCAAGGAGGGGAACGAATGAGCGCACTACTGGTCAACGCCGGAGGACTGGTCCTGATGGCCGCTATCGTCTGGTGGTTCTGGCTGTCACCCTCCGAAAGCAGCAAACCGGACAACGATCATAGCCATCATCACTGAGGTAACGTCATGAAAAAACACATGCTGGCCCTTGGCCTTGTCGCCACTGTTGGCCTGAACAGCCAGTTACAGGCGGATGACGGTCTGGAAGATATTCATGTCTACAAGTCCCCCACCTGCGGCTGCTGCACGGACTGGGTAGATCACCTGAAGGACAATGGGTTCAAGGTCGAAGTGACCGAAACCAACAACCTGAATCCTTTGAAACAGGATGCCGGACTGCCGTCTTCACTGGCCAGTTGCCACACCGCGTTTGTGGGCGACTACGTGATTGAAGGCCATGTGCCCGCCGATGACATCCACCGACTGATTGCCGAGGCCCCGAAAGCCAAGGGCCTGGCGGTTCCCGGCATGCCTGTGGGCTCACCGGGTATGGAAATGGGAGACCGCAAGGATCATTTCCAGGTACTGATGTTTAACAAGAGCGGCCAGACCAAAGTGTTTTCAGAGCATAACTAGGGTCAGGTTGCCGAGGAAAAATACTGTTTCACAGGGCTCTGATAGCAGCCCTGTCTGTTTTTTCTACACTCTTTGCTGCCCCTGCTCTATGATATCTGGTGAACAGACCAACTAGATATGAGGGACGCTCTTGAGCCTTAAAACCCGCCTTCTGGGCCTTGCTGCGATCCTGATGATTACGGCTTCACTGGCATCATGGCTGGCCTACAGGGAGTTGTCCGAAGACATTATCGAACGCTGGGGTCAACAGGTTGCGGAAATACAGGTACGTTACGACAGTGCCCGCCTGTTGCAATCCCTTGAAAGGGAGATAGGCCTCGCGCGCCAGATGGCAGATTCTTCAACCCTCGTAAAATGGGCAACAGCACCGGACGACCCGTCGTTAGAACGCGAAGCCATCCGTGAAATGGAAAGCTTCCGAAGCAATTTCCGCGACAACAGTTATTTCGTGGCCCTCCGCGATTCCCGCCATTACTACTACAACAATGCCGACAATGAATTTGAAGATGACCAGTTCCGCTACCAGCTTGATCCGGACAAGTCCGAGCATGCCTGGTTTTTCCAGCTTATTGAGGAAGGACGGGATTTCCATCTCAATGTCAATCCGGACACCGAGCTTGGCGTCACCAAACTGTGGATCGACGTGCTCATGCGTGACGAGAGCGACCGCATCATCGGCATGGTGGGCACTGGCCTGGAACTGGACGGGTTCCTCCAGGATATCGTCGATATTGACCAGGACGGTATCACTACACTGTTTGTGGACTACAACGGCGCGATCCAGCTATATCGCGACAGAAACTACATTGATTTCGCCAGCATCATCAAACCCGAGGGCCAGAAGAGCACCGTGGATCTGCTGTTTGACAACGTTGAGGACAAGCAGAAAGTACTGGGTATGCTCCAGATCCTGAAGAACCGGGGAGGTGCCAGCGGCGCAGTGGAAAGCAGCTTTGTCACTGTGGATGGGCGAAAACACCTGGCCGGCGTCGCCTTCCTGCCCGCCATCGGCTGGTTTGAAATCACCCTGCTGGATCTGGAAACGCTCCTCCCAGCCAGCTATCTCTGGCCACTGGTCGCGGTTTTCCTCACCAGTCTGGTCATCACGCTGGTCCTGTTCCATCTGATTATCCGTTCGCGCATCCTCAAACCCATCATCAGCCTGGAAAGCGCCGTTGAGAAGGTTCGTGGCGGCAGCTTCACACTCCCCCACCTGGACAAGCCGGATAACGAGCTGGGCCGTCTTGCCAGCCACTTCGAAAAGATGACCGACACTCTCGGACACTCAACCCGTGAGCTGGAACGAAAAGTGGAACAGCGTACTGACGAGTTGAACCGCCTGGCACGCATTGACGCCCTTACAGGACTGAAAAACCGTCGCGGGCTCGACGAGGCCCTGGATGAGGAAATACAGCGGGCACAGCGGCAAGACGCCGGCTTTGGGTTGATCTGGCTGGACATTGATCACTTCAAGGCGATCAATGATGATCTGGGCCACCAGGCGGGTGACGAGATTCTCTGCCGCGTTGCGCTCTGGCTGAAAGCCGGCCTGCGCCCTTATGACCATCCCGGCCGTTGGGGTGGCGACGAATTCGTGGTGGTGCTGTCACACTGCGACCGGGATACCCTGCGCCAGATCGCCTCACGTATTCGTGAAACCATTGAAAGGGACAGCATCCGGACCGGGACACCTGTTACGGTCAGCGTTGGTGGTTACTTCTGCCAGCCCGGTGACGATGTCGAAACCATTCTTCGCCAGGCCGACCAGGCACTTTACCGGGTGAAACAGCAAGGCCGGAACCGGGTCTTTATTGTCGATGGCCAGGACCGGGAAATTAACCCCGCGTAACGGGTCTGACTCATACCGCCATAACCGGTATACTCCTCCGCAACACTCAAATTTTATCCAGTCAGGTTCTGTTCATGCTCAATGCCGACGCCCTCAGCCAGTTGCGCCAGCTGAAATCCGATATTGAAGAAAAAAAGGTGGTGTTTCCGGGTACCGTCAAAGCCACGAACGGACGGTTCGGTTTTGTAGCACTGGATGAAGGCAGGGATGTGTTCCTGCCACCGGAGGAAATGCAGAAAGTCCTCCCGGGTGACCGCGTCAATATCACCGAGCAGGAAGGCGATAAAGGCAAGACCCAGGGCGTGATTGACGAGCTGCTGGAAACCAGGCTGGACACCTTCGTAGGCCGTTATCTGGTCAGGGGCAAGGGCCACTTCGTGGTGCCGGAAACCCCCGGCATCAACCGCTGGATTTTCATTCCACCGAAGGAGCGCCAGAATGCCGAGCCGGATGACTATATCTACTGCCGCATCCACAAGCATCCGATCAAGGATGGCAAGGGCCAGGCAAAAATCCTGAAAGTGATCGGCAAAGCTGGCGAGACCGGTATCGAACGCTCCTTCACGGTTGCCACCTTCGACCTGCCGGACACCTGGCCCGAGCCGGTTCAGAAGCAGGCCGAAGCACTGGATGAATCCGTCATCGAGGCAAAAGGCGAAGGGCGTGAGGATCGCACCGACCAGCCCTATGTCACCATCGACAGCCCCGGCACCCAGGACATGGACGACGCCCTGCTGGCGGAACCCAATGCCACCGGATGGAAACTGTCCATTGCCATCGCCGACCCCACCGCGGTCGTCGAACCGGGCAGCCCGGCCGAGCAGGAAGCCTTCCGCCGCGCCACCGCCATCTATTTCCCCGGTGAGCCGCTGCCGATGCTGCCGGACACCCTCAGCACCCGCCTGTGTTCGCTGATGCCGGACGCAAAACGGCTGGCGCTGGTCTGTGATCTGCAGGTGAACAACGACGGCAGCCTGGGCGAATACAGCTTCCACAAGGCTGTCATCCGCTCCCATGGCAAGCTTAGTTATGAGCTGGTATCCAACCTGATTGAGGGCCGTGAAGCCGACGACGTCAAAGCGCTGTCGGATACCGTTTCCAACAGCCTCGACCAACTCCACCAGGTCGCCACCGCACTTCGTAAGTGGCGGAACGAACACGCGCTGGTGAACGGCGACCGCCCGGAATTCCGCCTGCGCCTGGACGAGAACCGCCGGGTGCGGCTGATTGAACCCTCCGTGCAGAACGAGGCCCACCGCCTGGTGGAGGAGTGCATGATTGCTGCCAACCGCTGCGCCGCCGACTTTCTGGGCCAGCAGGACAAAGGCCTGTTTATCCAGCATCCCGGTTTGCGCGACGACCGCGCCGACAATATCCGCGCGCTGCTGGAAGGCTATGCCCCGGATCTCGCCGGCGTGGATGCGACCAGCGCGGAGGGCTTTCGCGACCTGATGAAACAGACCGAGGGACTGGAATCAGAAGTACCGATCAAGGCCATCATTTCACGACAACTCGCCCGCGCTGAACTGTCGTTTACGCCCGCGCCACACCAGGGCATGGGGCTGGCCGCCTACACCACGTTCACCTCACCGCTGCGGAAGTTCAGCGACTTTCACGTGCACCGGCTAATCAAATCAATTTTGTGGCAGGAGCCGCTGAGTGACCTGAGCGAGGAACAACTGGCCGAACTTCAGCTGACCCAGTTCCGGGCGCGACAAGCCGCCAACAGCCTGGAGAGCTGGCTGAAGAGTGACTTCGCCCGCACCCTGGGCGACGAAGCAATGACCGGTGTGATCAGCCGTACAACCCCCTCCGGATTCTTCGTACGGCTGGATGCCAACGGGCTGGAAGGGTTTGTCAGTTGCAAGACGCTGGACGGAAAATTCAGCTTTGAACCGGTCACAATGCGCCTGGTTCACAACAAAAACGGCCGCACCTTCCAGCTTGAACAAGCGGTGACCGTCACTTTTGCCGGTGTTGATGACGAGCGCAAACAGATCCTGTTCAATCTGGCGGCAACACCGGCCGACGGCAAAGGTGATGCTTGAAAATCCGGCACCGGATCGCCATCGTAGTAAAAAGGCGGGCACTAATCTTTTACGGAGGTGAATCCGGATGCCTATCAGCCCAACCGAATTCCTCAAGAAGTATGGTTTCGACGAGGAAGAAGAGGAGCGGGACCACAGCCTGCGCCACAATGCCATGGAGCACGCCAGGCACCTGAAGCGCCCCCATGCGGGTACCCCCCATGACTGGGAAGAGTGGGAGCGCTACAAGGAAGAGCATCCCGACGAGGTTGAAGACGACGATGAAGACAAGGGTGACAACACCTAACTCTCTTCAAGCATCTTCGACAGTCGTTCGTCTTTTGCCCGCCACTGCTCTGCCAGCCAGTTCTTGACGTTCTTCCGGTGCTCGGCATCCGTGGCGTAATCCCGGCCCTTGAGGTACTCGGGGATAGCCACGGTATCAATCTCCATCTTCACTTCGCTAACCCGACCACACATGAAGTCCCAGAACGTCGGCGCACCGCCCGGATAGGCAATGGTCACATCCACCAGAGTTTCAATGGAATCGCCCATGGCATCGAGAACGAAGGCCACACCGCCGGCCTTGGGTGTGAGCAGGTGGGTGTACTTTGACTTCTGCTTGTCGTGCTTGGCCTGGGTAAACCGGGTGCCTTCCACAAAGTTCATCACGCTGACGGGCGTGTAGCGGAATTTCTCGCAGGCCTTGCGGGTGGCCTTCAGGTCTTCACCGCGTTTTTCCGGGTGCTTGATCAGGTATTCGCGGGTGTAGCGCTTCATAAACGGGAAATCCAGCCCCCACCACGCCAGGCCGATGACCGGCACCCAGATCAGCTGTTGCTTGAGGAAAAACTTGAGAAACGGCGCCCGGTGATTGAACACCCGCTGCATGGCAAAGATGTCGACCCAGCTCTGGTGGTTGCTGAGTACCAGGTACCAGCTTTCACGCTTGAGTTTTTCATCGCCATGCACGGTCCATCGGGTGCCCTGGGTGAGTTTCATCCAGCCGGTATTGCAGGCGACCCAGGCTTCAGCGATCCAGATGATGGCTTTGGTACAGAGCACGCGGAAACCTTTGTGGGGGATGATGAGTTTGAGAATTGCCGGGATGTAGAGCAGCAGGCACCAGAACAGGGTGTTGAGGCCTAGAAGAATGGAGCTGATGATGCCGATGACCGTGGCTGGCAGGAAGCTGAGCATGGTTGTCCTGTTGTTGGTTTTGTTTCGGTGGGTGAATGATACCAATGGTTGGCGTGTTTGGGCAGTGGCGTGAAGTGACCGGTTTGCCAATAACGGTGGACGTTCTTGCCATAGTTTTAACTTGTGCCGGTCGTCTAGTCTTATCCGACACTGGTGGCTGTGCAGGCAGGGCAGACGCCGTTCGAGACGTTGTTCACCGATGGGCTCGTAAGCCTGCGTCACTACCC
>JBHEPI010000119.1:0-67215 GCA_046260345.1 Marinobacter sp.
GGCAGGTACGAAGCTGCCGGTGTAGGCCAGCAGGGCAATCAAAGCAGCCTGGCGCATGTAAGTGGATTTGCCGCCCATGTTGGGGCCGGTGATCACCAGCATACGTCGCTGCTGATCCATCAGCAGATCGTTGGGTACGTAGGGATCGCTCAGCAGTTGCTCGACCACTGGATGGCGGCCTTCTTCAATGTCGAAGCCGGGCGTGTCGCTGAATTCCGGGGCATTGAAACGCAGGCTGGTGGCGCGTTCTGCAAAGTTGCTGAGGACATCCAGCTCTGCAAGGGCCTGGGCGGCATCCTGCAGCGGTGCGAGTTCAGCGGCCACGGTTTCGAGCACCTCGTCGTATAGCGCTTTTTCCCGCGCCAGTGACCGGCTTTTGGCGCTGAGAGCCTTGTCCTCGAATTCTTTGAGTTCCGGGGTGATGAACCGCTCGGCGTTTTTCAGGGTCTGGCGGCGTATGTAGTCCACCGGCGCCTGGGCTGACTGCGCACGGGTGATCTCAATGTAATAACCGTGCACCCGGTTGTAGCCCACTTTCAGTGTGCTGATGCCCGTACGTTCCCGCTCCCGGGTTTCCACATCCAGCAGGAACTGGCCCGCGTTCTCACTGATGTTGCGCAGTTCGTCCAGTTCTTCATCGAAGCCTTCCCGAATAACGCCACCGTCGCGAATCACCACCGGTGGGTTGTCAATGATGGCCCGCTCCAGTTGGTCAGCCAGTTCCGGGTATTCGCTGATGGTGGTGGCCAGTTTCACGATATGGTGAGAGTTCACCGGCGTCAGGGCCTGTTGCAGGTCCGGAAGCACCTGGAAGGCGTCCCGCAATCGCGCCAGATCCCTTGGCCGTGCAGAACGCAACGCCACGCGGGCAAGAACCCGTTCAATATCACCGATGCGTTTGAGCAGGTCGTGGACGGGCTCATAGTGAAATCCGTCCAGCAACGCAGAAACGGCCTGCTGGCGCTGTTCGACCACGGTGACGTCTCTTAGTGGCCGGTTCAGCCAACGCCGCAACTGTCGCCCGCCCATAGACGTGGCGGTTCGGTCCATGACCCAGGCCAGAGTATGCTGGGTGCCACCCATCAGGTTGGTGTCGATTTCCAGGTTGCGGCGGCTGGTGGCATCCAGTATGACTGCCTCTTCACGCCGCTCTCTGCTGAGCTTGCGGATGTGGGGCAGGGCGGTGCGCTGGGTTTCCCGGGCGTACTGAAGCAGGCAGCCTGCGGCACAAACAGCCAGGGTAAGGTCGTCACAGCCAAACCCGGTGAGATCCCGTACCTGCAACTGCTGGGTGAGTACACGGTGGGCAGTGTCCGCTTCAAACAGCCAGGGTCCCTGACGGCGGATGCCGGTATAGCCCGCCAGCACATCCGGGTAGGGGAAGTCTTCGCTAACCAGAATTTCCGCGGGCCGCAGTCGCTGGAGCTCTCCTTGCAGGCTTCCCAGGTCATCCAGTTCGGACACGGTAAAGCGTCCGCTGGAAATATCCAGCGAAGCGAAGCCGAACCGTTCACGGTGGTTGTAGATAGCGACCAGCAGGTTGTCCCTGCGGTCTTCAAGGAAGGCATCGTCACTGAGCGTGCCCGGTGTCACGATGCGAACAACCTGGCGGTCCACAGGCCCTTTGCTGGTGGCGGGGTCGCCTATCTGCTCGCAAATGGCGATGGATTGACCAGCCCGGACCAGACGTGCAATGTAGCCCTCAGCGGAATGGTACGGGATGCCTGCCATGGGAATCGGGCTGCCGCCGGACTGCCCGCGGGCGGTCAGGGTGATGTCCATAAGCTCGGCGGCCTTGCGAGCATCATCGTAAAACAGCTCGTAGAAATCCCCCATGCGGTAGAACACCAATTCGTTGGGGTGTTCGCCCTTGATTTTGAGGTATTGCCTCATCATCGGGGTGTGCTGGGATAACTCGCTGGAGGGCGCTTCATTATTCACTAGCGGCATACTTCCTCATTCGCTTGGGGCAACCTTGGGGCAAAATGCACCGTTTTTTCCAATTCTTGCCAGACGGGACACCAGGCCTCATTCTCCGATTCTGAATCCATCCATCGGCCAGAAATTCGGACGAGTGTCGAGTAGTCCTTGCGGCCCATCTGGCTGGCAACGTTCGCAATGTTACCATGGCTTTATTCTGCTCATGCAGGTAACCATCCTTGAAATCGCTTGATAGTTCAGGGGACTGAAATAAGAAGTTATTGCTTTCAGATCTGTATCTCGCCCAGTCGATTCTTGCTCCGGCCCAGTTCGTTAGTGTTGGTCGCTATTGATTGCGTATGAGCTATCCAACTGCCATTAGGCGATAGTCACAAAGCAACCTGGTTCTTTCCGCCGCTCTTTGCTTCGTACAAAAGATTATCAACTCTTTCCAGCAAACTGGCTGGTCGTTCGCATTGCTTCGATTCGATTACGCCAAGGGATAAAGTAACCCTGCCAGCATTCTCAAACGTCTGCTCTTCCAGAGACATTCGAATGTTCTCGGCGATTTCTGAGGCTTTGCTCAAGCCGCAGAACGGCAGTAGCACAATGAACTCCTCCCCGCCCCAGCGGACACACTTATCCGTTTTCCGGGTTTCTTCCTGCAGCGTGTTTGCCACCGCTTTGATAATTTCATCGCCCTTGGGATGGCCAAAGGTATCGTTCACAATCTTGAAGTCATCGATATCCGCCATGAGCAGGCAAAACGGGGAGTCCGTTTCCCCTGCCTGTATCGACAAAAGATTGAGTTCAATTTCTCCAGCTCGCCTGTTTAGTAATCCTGTCAATGAGTCGTGAGATGCTTGTTCCCTGAGTTTCAGCTCGGCGAAGACCCGATCAGTCAGATCTTTGATAATACTGATAAAATGTGTCGTTTTCCCGGTCTCGTTCTTAACAGGTGTGATGGTTTGTTGGCAGTGAATTTCATGCCCATTCTTATGCCGGTTTACCACCATTGCCTGAAAAGGCAATCCTTCATTGAGGTGCTTCCAGAGGCGTCGATAAAATGCCTTGCCATGCTTGCCAGATTTGAGTATCGAGGGCTTGTGTCCGATGACTTCCGTGGGTGTATACCCGGTAATGATCTCGAACCCTTGGTTTGCAAATTCAATGGTGCCCTCTGTATTGGTAATAAAAATACCGTCGTAAGCTGCATCGATCGCCTGGGCGAACAGGTTACTTGTAGACTGAGTTGCGTGTAACTGGGTAATGTCTTGCTGGATAGAAACGTAATAGGCAGTGGCTCCCGAATGGTCAGGAACTGAGGATATTGTCCACTCGACAAGATAAGGCTGACCGTTTTTACGGTAATTGATTGTGGCCCCGAAGAACGACCCTTTTGTGTCCAGGTCACTGCGGAGTTTCTGGATAACAGATTTTTCCGTTAGAGGTCCTTGAAGAATTCGAGGGTTGTTACCAATCAACTCGTCTGAAGAATATCCGGTCATGTTGCAGAAAGCCGGGTTTGCGTAGACGATTTTGTGGCTGATGTCGGTGATCAATACCGAGTTGAATGAGCGCTCTACCACGGCGCGCAAGACATGTAGAAAATCTTCAGATGGAATCTGTGGTAGTTCCGGAAGCGTTTCGGAGCTCAAATTATTTTTCTCTCAACAGTTTTCAGCGGGCTTTCCGAATAAATAGCCCTGAAAATGATTGCAGCCATGCTCAACCAGCCACTGCCGTTGCGTTTCAGTTTCGACGCCTTCGGCGATGACCTCAAGTCCCAGCCCATCGGCAAGACTGATTATCGAGTTAACTATGGCAGCGTCCGCGTTTCTGCTTGCTACTTCTTTCACAAATGACTGGTCTATTTTTATCTGGTCCAGCGGTAAGCGCTTGAGGTAGCTTAATGAGGAGTACCCGGTACCAAAGTCGTCAAGGGAAAAGCGGACCCCCATCTCGCGGATCCGGGCCATTGTCTTTGCCATCCGCTCCGGATGCTCCATAAGCAAGCTTTCCGTCACCTCCAGCTTCAGCAAGTACGGCGGTGCGCCGGTCTGCTCAAGAATCTCACCCAGCTGCGTTATGAAATCGTTGCTTTGAAATTGAATAACACTCACGTTTACGGCGAGGCTGAGACCTGCTTTATCATCGTCTTTCTGCCATTCTGCCAGCCTGTCACATGCCTGCTCCAGTACCCAGTGACCAATGGGAAGTATTAATCGACTTTGCTCCGCCAAGGGGATGAAAATTCCCGGCGATACCATGCCATGCGTCGGGTGGCGCCATCTCAGAAGTAATTCGTAACCCGTCAGTTTGTCTGGCTGCCGGATTTGCGGTTGGAAAAACACAACCAGTTCATTATTCGTGATCGCACTCCTGAGCTCTTCTTCCATCAGGACGTGTTCTACGAACTGTGCCTGGATGTCGGGATCAAAGAAGGCGATGCGCTGATTCTCCATCTGTTTTGAGGCTTCCTTTGCCTGCTGAGTCGCTTGCTCCGCTCTTTGAATCTGTTGTTCGCAGGGTGTTTCTGTCCCGGCGAACATCGAAATTCCTATGCTGACTTCAAGCAGCACTTTATGTTCCATCACTAGGAGAGGACGGCTAAGCGTCTGCATGATCTTTTTAGCAACATCCTCCGATGCACGAGCGGCAGGCTCCGGGGACGCGTGCAAATCGGTCAGAAGAATAGCGAATTCATCCCCAGCGATGCGGGCGAGGGTATCGCTCTCGCGCACGACTGAGCTCAGTATTTCAGCCAGAGACTTTAAAGCCATGTCCCCGACGGAATAGCCCTTGCTGTCGTTGACAGCCTTGAACCGTTCGATGTCCAGATAAAGAAGCGCTGCATGATGCCCATACCGTGAATTCGTTTTGCACACCTCTGCAATTCTCTCCTGCAGAAGTGCCCGATTGGCCAGGCCGGTCAGCGAGTCATAAAAAGCTAATCGATGTACCTGGCGCTCGGCTTCTTTCCGCTTGGTAATATCGTGAAAGGTCCCGACATAATTCTGAAGGTTGCCTGAAGCACCACGTACTGTAGTAATGGTCAGCCATTCGGCAAAAACCTCACCATTTTTCCGGCGATTCCAGATCTCGCCTTCCCATGAGCCTGTATCTTTTACCCGCGACCAGAGTTGACGGTAGAAAGCAACGTCTTGCAGGCCGGACTGGAGAATCCTGGGTGTTTTGCCAACCACTTCATGTTCCGCATAACCGGTGATTCGGGAAAAAGCTTTGTTTGCACGAAGTATCCGGCCATTATCATCCGTGATCATGATGCCGAGATGCGTTTCGAACGCGGTCGACGCGATTCGCAGTTCGGTCTCTTGGATTTTATCTTCTGTAACATCTCTGACCACGGCCAGGAATCCGTTGTAGTGTCCTGCATCGCCGGTTATTACACTTATCCTGGCTTCAAAATCCTTTGCCTCGCCATCGAAAAATAATTGATATTCCAGTGTGTAGTTTGTTTTCGATGTCAAAAGTCTGGATTTGACTGTGTCAAATCGCTCCGCAACTTCTGAAGGAAGGACATCGCGGTAGTTCATACCAAGCAGTTTTTCTGCAGGCAATACCAGTTGGGATTCGTCCGCTGCGTGCACAAACTCGAAGTGCCCGCTTTCGTCAAGGACGAAAATGAGGTCCGGAATAGCATCAATCAGGGCTTGCAAGCGCGTTTCATTGGTTTGCGCCCTTTGCTGTAGCGTTTTACGCTCCCGGTTCTCTTCAATCAGTTGCTGTTCTGCAGAAACTCTCCGGTAAAACTGTTTCAGGAAAAACAGACCGACCACACTGACCAGAAGTACACCAACTCCGCTGGCCCACAGTCCCTGCTTCCAAGCCGAGAGCGCAACCGACGTTTCTTCTCCGACAACCACAATGTAGGGGGAGTCTTTAACGCGACTGAATGCGTAAAAGCGACTAAGTCCATCAATCGGCGATTTAGTGACGACCTGATCCAGTCTTTGCCCGCTTTCAATGAACCGCCGGGTGTGGGGTTCAATGACTTCTTGCCAAAGGATATTCTCTTTGCCCTGAACTGACGGCCGTCGGGCCAGCAAAGTCATTGCATCGTCCAGAATGGCAACGCTTTGACCCTCAGATAAAGACAGATGATTGAACGGGGCTCCAAGGGTCGCTGGTGACTGACGGGCAATAATCAGCCCCGCGTGCTCACCCGTGGAATTTTTCATCCGGTGGATTCGGAATAACCAGAGATTGCCGGTCTCGGGGTCCTCGTACAATGGGGAAACAAGATCGTTTCCCTGATTTGCTTCAAGATAGTTCTTAAGAAAAAACCAACCGGGAACAGATTTTCCGACATTCGCTGTTGATGAATACAGAAGATCCCCTGACAGATCCGAAACAAAAAGGGCATTAATCGTTTTTAAGTCGGCAATTCTTTGGTCAAGGAACGGCTCGATGCTCTGCAGTTCGCCATCCTCGGCTGCGTTCGTCTGGTAGATCAACGGTGAGATAAAACCTGCCAGGGCCCGCAGCGCGTATTTGGTCGATAATAAGTTGTTGGCGACAAGCTCTGATGTCAGGTCCGCTCTGGCCTCTGAGCGGTGGGCGGCCGTTTCCGTCGTCTGCTTATAATTGTTCAGAGAAACATACCCCGCTGAGAAGATCAGGGCGCCGAGAACTATCAGATAAAGAGCGAGGGGCAGGTAGTAGGTGAGTCTGACGTTTCTTATGAATCCAGACTTTGTCTCTGTCATGGGTGGGAATCAAACCTTGTGAATTCTGACGGTTGACGACAAAACACCGTGTACGCTTCTACAATAGCAGTAAAGCAACATTTACGTGACGGGGTATCTCTGTGGTCCAGGCAACGGTTTATTATCTGGACGGTCGCCAGCAAATGGGAAACATTTCTGTATGGAAGCCAAATTCTGGCCATATCGAGTTGCTGGAGCTCAAAGATGGCGGTTCGCTGAAACCCCAGTGGCCCCTTGTCGCCCACATTGACAAGCCACTGCAAGCGAGCCGTCTTGGAAAATTGCATGAGTATCAGAACTATGTTGTAAACCTCGTTAACGAGCAAACGCTCAGCGGAGCAATGGTTTCTGCAGTGGTTACGCCAAACGGAGTGGAGGTGTTGCATGCTTCAGACACAGTGCATCTTGTGGAAAGATTCATTCCGTGGCAAGCCATCAAAACGTATAAGCTTGGTCACGTCCCCCTGCAAGCCACCCCAGTGCTGGATGAAACGGACGATTCCAGGTCAGATTCGGACCATTCAGGAAAAAGCCTGTCACCAGCAACAGATGAATCGCCGCTATCGCTGGGCCTGATAGAGGTTAGAGACTCCAAGCAACTCGCCAATGCTTTGGATCGAGGCAAAGTCATTGATCAAACGGGCTTTGATAGAACGCTGAAGAAAACCATTGGCGACATACTGATCCAGTCTGGCGTTCTTGATACCGAACAGCTTAACGTTGCTCTGAACCGGAAGCGTGCCGACCCGACACGCCCCATTGGGCAGATTCTGATTGATCTGGGGTTGGTTTCAGAAGAGGTTGTGCAACGGGCCCTGGCGTACAAGCTTGGCGTTCCTTTCGTTCGATTGGACGTCTTTGATATTGACCCCGAGGCAATAAAGTCTATCCCGGCAACGACTGCGGCAAGACTGGGCGTCTTGCCACTGATGTTTCATGAGCGTCGATTGGTGGTAGCACTGGATAACCCGTCCGATGCTGAAGCACTCCACATACTCAATTTCCTGGTTGGTTACCCGGTCAAATATGCGCTGACGCCCAAGCTTGAGTTATCCCGTGAAATTGATCGTTTTTATGGCGCGGCCGAGAGTCAGGAGGCGGCCGACGAGTTAGAGATGGAGATGGTGGAAACGCCATCTGACCAACCTAATCGGCAAGCCATCGAAAAGCTTGGCCAGGAAAAGCCGGTTATCCGATTCGTAAATTCCGTTATTCGGGATGCGATTCGCCAGAATGCCTCTGATATTCACCTCAGCCCGAGAGAGGACTATGTCCAGCTGCTCTACCGGCTTAACGGCGATATGATTCCGATCAAACGATTCAACAAAGGGATGTTGGCCGCTTCCGTGAGTCGCATCAAGATTATCGGAGGCATGGATATAACTGAACGCCGGACGCCCCAGGATGGGCGCGCCTCTGTTCGCTGGGACAAGCATGATGTGGATCTCCGAATTTCAGTCATGCCTACCATCGAAGGCGAGAGTGTTGTTATTCGTATCCTGAATACCCAGCAGGGGCTTAAATCGGTGGATGATTTGGGCTTTTCGGCGACGGATCAGCAGAAGTTTGTCGATCTGATACATCGCAGCCAGGGAATGTTGCTGATTACGGGGCCCACGGGATCAGGAAAAAGTACGACACTGTATGCGGCGCTTCACGAGTTACGTTCCAAAAGTGTCAATATCCTTACCGTCGAGAATCCTGTCGAGTATCACATGGACGGAATCGAACAGATGCAAGTGAATGAGCCTGCAGGCTTCACATTTGCCAGCGCTCTCCGGAATATGCTTAGACACGATCCCGATATCATTATGATCGGTGAGATACGAGACCGTGAAACCGGCCAGATTGCGGTTCAGAGCGCACTTACCGGTCATCTTGTCCTGAGTACATTGCACACCAATAGCGCTGCCAGCACAGTCATGCGTCTGATCGATATGGGTATCGAAGACTACCTGATTAGTGGGACGCTCAATGGTGTTCTCGCGCAGAGACTGGTGAGACGAAACTGTTCCCATTGCAGAGTGGAGGAGACTGTTGACCCCTGGGTCCGTGAAGCCCTGGGCATTGGTTCCGATGAGGTTTTCTACAAGGGCCAAGGCTGCCGAAGCTGCCATGACACTGGGTTTTCTGGCAGGCTTGCTGTTTACGAGCTCATGGTTCTCGCTCCGGAGCTTCGGAATATGATTGTTTCCGGAACGTCGGTAGATGAACTGGAAAAACAGGCGCTCGCCTCTGGCATGATGCCTCTGACAAGTCACGCATTAAGCAAAGCCCGGGAGGGCAGTATTTCGGTAGCCGAGGTTTACCGAATTCGCCTTTCCTGATGTCGATGCAACCAGGAGTTGTTATGGAATTGCCAGCTTATCTTAAAGTCATGGCCGAAAAGGGCGCCTCGGATATCTATCTCTCAACCGGTGCGCCCGTAATGCTCAAAATAGAGGGCAAAACTGGGCCAATCACGCACAAGCCTTTGCCTGCAGGCTCGGTGAAAGAGCTGGCTTACTCTGTGATGAACGATAAGCAGCGGTCCGAATTCGAAAAGAACCTGGAACTGGACATGGCTGTCGGGGTGAATCAGATTGGGCGATTCCGAGTGAACGTTTTTTGGCAGCGGGGTGAAGTGGCTATGGTCATACGTCACCTTAAAACAGAAATACCCACGCTTGAATCGCTCGGACTGCCGCGGGTGCTGGAGCAACTGATCCTGGAACCCAGGGGGCTGATTCTGGTGGTTGGCGCAACCGGGTCAGGGAAATCTACTACCCTGGCATCCATGATCGACCATCGGAACAGTCATAAAACAGGGCACATCCTCACCATCGAGGATCCGATCGAATACACTCATCACCACAAGCACAGCGTGGTTAACCAACGGGAAGTTGGAGTCGATACCCATTCCTATGCTGAAGCCCTGCGCAGAGCCATGCGCGAGGCCCCGGACGTCATCATGATTGGTGAAATACGGGATCGTGAAACCATGAAACAGGCCCTGACCTACGCTGAGACCGGCCATCTCTGTATCTCCACTCTGCATGCGAGCAACGTCGATCAGACCATGCGGAGAATCGTGAACTTTTTCCCGGACAATACCCACAGGGAACTGTTCATGGATCTGAGTATGCACTTGAAAGCCGTCGTATCTCAGCGCCTGCTGAAGGGTAAAGACGGGAAACGTTCAGCGGCCGTCGAGGTGATGCTGGCCAGCCCTTACATCAAGGATTTGATCAACAAGGGTGAAATCGACGGTATTGGCGATGTTATGGAAAAGAGCCCGGAGCAGGGCATGAAAACGTTCGATCAGGCTATCCTGGAGCTTTACCATCAGGGAAAGATCAGCCAGGAAGAAGCATTAGCCAATGCCGATTCGCGCCACAATCTTGAAGTAAAGATACGTCTGGAGCACGGCAATTTGGACTCAGGCGGCACGAGCTTCAGCATGGAGGATAGTTGAGCCCCCCATAATTGGCAGACAAAAGCGCTATCAGGCACTTGGAAAAGATGAAGCGAAGGAGATTATTATGCCACTGACCGACCTGGCATTGGCGGAAGCCGGAGAGCAACTGGCCGAATTACTCGAGCGGCACCAGCTTACCATCGTCACCGCCGAGAGCTGCACCGGCGGATGGGTGGCCAAGGTTTTGACTGACCGTGCCGGCTCGTCGGCCTATCTACTGGCCGGGCTGGTTACCTACAGCAATGATGCCAAGAAGGGGTTGCTCGCAGTTACTGACACCTCCCTCGATGAGCACGGTGCTGTCAGCGAACCGGTAGTGCGGGAGATGGTGGCTGGCGCTCTTGCGGCGACAGGTGCGAGCGTTGCAGTTGCCATCAGCGGCGTCGCGGGCCCCGGCGGCGGCAGCGACGATAAGCCGGTGGGCACGGTATGGTTCGCCTGGGGGAGTTCCCCAGAGGATGCCGAAGCGGTGGTTGAAACCTTTGAAGGAGACCGGGATCAGGTGCGGCGCAAGTCTGTATTGTATGCGTTACAGGGGGTTAGAGGGTTTCTGGAAAACTCCTGAACCGGAGGGGTTGGTCTTGCTCCCGGGTTATGTTTTAATACTGTTCAAATATACAGGAGTCCGGTTTTTCAGGGCTTCGCAGTTCACGATTACGGCCGCCGGGCTCCCGTCCCGATAACGGCGTTGGCGACAGAGGGTTTGCAACAATGGAAGACAACCGCAACAAAGCACTGAGCGCAGCACTGAGCCAGATCGAACGCCAGTTCGGCAAGGGTGCCGTCATGAAAATGGGCGACCAGCCCCGGGAAGCCATCCCCGCGGTTTCCACCGGCTCCCTTGGGCTGGATGTAGCACTGGGCATCGGTGGCCTGCCCTATGGCCGGGTTTGTGAAATCTACGGTCCTGAAAGTTCCGGTAAAACCACGTTGACCCTCCAGGTAATTGCCGAAGCCCAGAAAGATGGCAAAACCTGTGCCTTTATCGACGCCGAGCACGCCCTTGATCCTATTTACGCTGAAAAACTGGGCGTGAATGTGGACGAATTGCTGGTGTCCCAGCCGGACACGGGTGAGCAGGCGCTGGAAATCGCCGATATGCTGGTGCGCTCCAATGCGGTAGATGTCATCATTGTGGATTCGGTCGCGGCCTTGACCCCGAAGGCCGAAATTGAAGGTGAAATGGGTGACAGTCACGTCGGCCTCCAGGCCCGCCTGATGTCCCAGGCCCTGCGAAAACTGACCGGTAATATCAAACACGCCAACTGCCTGCTGATTTTCATTAACCAGATCCGAATGAAGATCGGTGTGATGTTCGGTAGCCCGGAAACCACCACCGGTGGTAATGCCCTGAAGTTCTACTCCTCCGTTCGCCTCGACATCCGTCGCATCGGCTCGGTGAAGGATGGCGACGAAGTGATTGGTAATGAAACCCGTGTAAAAGTGGTGAAGAACAAGGTCTCTCCACCGTTCAGGCAGGCTGAGTTCCAGATCATGTACGGCAAGGGCATCTATCATATGGCTGAAGTGCTCGACATGGGTGTAAAGGAAGGCTTCGTGGACAAGGCCGGTGCCTGGTACGCCTATAAGGGTGACAAGATCGGCCAGGGCAAGGCCAATGCCTGCAAGTTCCTTGAAGAAAACCTGGATATTGCCAAAGAGATTGAAGCGGCTGTACGTGACAAGCTGATGCCCAAGCCGGTTAAGAAAGAGGTGGCTGAAGAAGCGACGGAAGACGCTAACGGTGAGCTCCTCTAAGCTTTGCTAGCTCAGTTCCCGGACTATCGGGGGAGGTGTGATATGGACGCGAAAAAAAGATTGCTGGTCGTTGCCCATGCACCCTCCCCGAATACCCTCAAACTGCGGGAAGCGATAGAGCAGGGAGCGAAACACGAAGACATTGAAAACGTCGAGGTGACTGTGCTTCCGCCACTGGAAGCTGGCCCGGACGACGTTCTTGCCTGCGATGCCATCATTCTTGGTACCACTGAAAACCTCGGTTACATGAGCGGTGCCCTCAAGGATTTCTTTGACCGCAGCTATTACCCCTGTCTGGAGAAAACCCAGGGCCTGCCATTCACCTTCTACATCCGTGCCGGCCTCGACGGCACTGGCACACACCGCGCCATCGAATCCATTACCACGGGTCTGCGCTGGCGCCTGGTTCAGCAGCCGTTGCTTTGCCATGGTGAGTATCGGAATGAATTTGAGGAGCAGTGTCAGGAACTCGGGCTTTATATGGCGGCCAGCCTGGATGCCGGGTTGTTCTAGCCAGGGCTTAACTGGCGTACTGGTTGTAGAAGCCTTCAATGCGGGAAAGTGCATTATCCACGGTTCTTGAGTATCTCTTCTTGTCGAAACAGTAGCTGAACTGGACACTCACCCGGTAGCCGGTCTGATAGGACTGGCAGTTAACGACATGGGCCGCAACACGGGACTGGCGAATATATTTGCCGTCGAAGTCCATATAAAGTTTTGCCCCCGGTTCCACGGGCCTTGGGCAGAGAACAGCCATGCCATAGCGATTCATATCCAGGCAGGTAACTGCGGTAGAATTCTTCCCGCGACCAAAAAAGCCCCGTTCCTGCAGTTGCACTTTCAGGCACATGGCAGGGTAGCGATCCTTGATTCTGCGGTCTGCGGAATCACTCGTCATACGTTGGCATCCATTGCTGATCTTGTGTTTGTTGTTGCCCCGTTCTTCCGCCGGGACGATGGAGTTTAGTTGCCGCGCTGATGACTGAAAAATGACCAAGCCGAAAAATGTGATCAGGTTAACAAAAACGCTGTACCCTCCCCCCCCGCCTGTGTCACAGAATCATGCCCATTCTGACATCGCCTTCAGGCCTGGGTGCTTACCAGCCGCCCCCGGCGATCCTCCGTTGGTGCCGCCTGTCCGGTTTTGGGATTGAGTAAGCGAGGGCTGCGTCTGGAGCGTTTCTTGCGCCGGTCCGGCCCCTCGAATGCAGCCTGCGCACGGCGCCTGTCCGGCTGAACCCGGCGGTCGCCTGTTGGTTTTTCCGGGGTCGATGTAGCCTGCCGGGTTTGTGGCGCCGTGAACGGTTGGCGTTTTCGCAGTGACTCCAGGACCGTCAGCGGTTGCGACTGATTGCGGTAAATGTCCATTCAGGGAATGTCCTGCCGTATGGTTATGAGATGGAATTATGCCCGATTGATCAATTTATCGACAAGTTTCGCTAAATCTTTAGCCTGAGCGCGACAGGGCCGGCCCCAGATTCTACAATGACCGGCCATAACCAAATGCTTTCATACCGTTACAGGACCCAATCTTGAAGTCACTGTCCCTGACCCAGCTCTATAAAGCCTGTGTTTTAAAAGATCTGCCGTTCAAGACCACCCGACAACTCGAACCCTTGGCAGAAATTGTCGGCCAGAACCGGGCGCAGGAAGCGGTTCGGTTTGCCCTGGCCATGCCTCACGGTGGCTATAACGTGTATGCGGTCGGACGCAATGGTCTGGGTAAACGCACCATGATGCTGCGTTACCTTGAACACCATGTTGATACGGAAAATCAGAGCCACGACTGGTGCTATGTGGCCAACTTTGAAGAGCCCCGTATTCCGAGAATGCTGAGGCTACCTGCCGGCAAGGGCACTGAGTTGAAGCAGGATATGGAAAAGCTGATGGGGCGTCTGATGAAGATGATTCCCCAGACTTTCGACAGCGACAGCTTTCTTGAACGTGCCGAGAAGCTGAAGAATGAATACGGCAAAAAACAGGAAGACGAGCTGGAAAAGGTCGCTACCCAGGCCAAGCGAAAGAAGGTCAGCCTGAACATCACTACACCTGGCGGCTATCGCCTGGTGGCGATGAATGGTGACGAACCCCATACCGCCGAGTCGTTCCAGGCCCTGACCGAGGAGCAGCGGGAAAAGTTCGAGAGTGACATCAACAAGCTCGAGAAAAAACTGCGCCAGGCCCTGCGCAAGCTGGCGGACTGGGAACAGGAATACGCCGAGGATCAGCAGGCCCTCAATGAGGAGACCCTTGAGGGCATATCGGGACACCAGATTGACGAGCTAATAGAAAAGTATCGGGATCAGCCGGATGTGGTTGCCTACTTCGAAGCCGTCCGAAAAGATCTGTCAGAGAGCCTGGAAATCTTCCTGGAAGACAATGAAGAGCAGGCGGCTATTGCCTATGCGTCTCTGGACAAGAAACTGCCCCGGCGCTACCTGGTGAATGTGCTGGTCCACCAGAAAACGGACGAGGTCCCGATGGTAGTAGAGGATAATCCCACCTACCATAACCTCTTCGGTTATGTGGAAAACGTGACTTTCAAGGGTACCGTGTTTACCGATTTCTCCCTCATTCGTCCGGGGAGCCTTCACCGCGCCAATGGCGGCTACCTGCTGATGGACGCCATTAAAGTGCTGGAACAGCCATTTGTCTGGGACGGCCTCAAGCGTGCGCTCAGATCCAGGTCTATCCAGATCAATTCGCTGGAGCGGGAACTGACCCTGTCCGGCACTATCTCGCTGGAGCCGGAAGCTGTTCCGCTGGACGTGAAAATCGTGTTGTTCGGTGACCGTGAAACCTGGATGCTGCTGCAGGAATACGATCCTGAATTCGCCGAACTGTTCCGGGTGACGGCGGATTTCGAGAACGAGATGATGCGCACGGATGAAAGCCAACTGCTTTACGCCAAGTTTATTGCCAGCCTGGTGGATGAAAAGAAACTGCTTCATTGCAGTAACAAGGCCGTTGCCAGAATTATTGAGCACAGCGCGCGCATGGCAGAGCATCAGGATCGCCTTTCGCTGCATGCGGCGGACATTGCCAACCTGCTGCGAGAATCAGATTACTGGGCGCGGCAGGCGGGCGCCAGGCTGATCCAGAACACCCATGTGGATCAGGCGCTGGAAAGTGCCCGTTATCGCAGTAGCCGAATCCGGGATCAGTTTTATGATTCCATACGTGACGGGTCTACCCTGGTGACCACCAAGGGAACCTGCATAGGTCAGGTGAATGCGTTATCGGTACTTTCGACCGGTGGCTTTGAGTTTGGTCTTTCCAACAGAATTACCGCCACCTGCTATTATGGTGATGGCGGCGTGATGGATATCGAGCGTGACGTGAAGCTTGGCGGTAACATTCATTCCAAGGGCGTGATGATACTGAGCTCCTGGCTCTCTTCCCATTTCGCTGTCAACGACCCCATGCACCTGTCGGCCAGCCTGACGTTTGAGCAGAACTACGGTGAAGTGGACGGCGACAGTGCGTCACTGGCGGAGATGTGTGCCCTGGTGTCGGCCCTGTCGGAGTTGCCCGTGCGCCAGGATTTGGCCATCACCGGTTCCGTCAATCAGTTTGGCCAGGTTCAGCCGATCGGCGGGGTCAACGAGAAAGTCGAAGGTTTTTACAGTACCTGTAAGCTGACGGGTGGACTCACCGGCACCCAGGGTGTGATCGTACCTGCAACCAACGTGCAGAACCTGATGCTTGATCAGGAAGTGGTACAGGCGGTCCGTGATGGCAAGTTTATCGTTCATTCGGTAAGCGGGGCAGAAGAGGCCATCACCCTGCTGTTGGGTAAGCCGGCGGGCAGGGCAGACAAGAAAGGCAGGTATCCCAGACAGAGTGTTTTTGGCATGATCCAGCAACGTCTGGAGAAAATGCGCGAGCATGAGCGTCAGGAACATGCCCGGGATGATCATAAAGACCCGTCGATTCATTGAAAGGAGAGACAAGGCACATGACTGATACCCAGCAAACAGTGTACGTAGTTGAGGATGATGAAGCGGTTCGTGACTCGCTGGAGCTGCTGCTGAAATCCGATGGCAAGCCAGTCAGCACATACGACAATGCCAACGCGTTTCTGAAGGATTATTCCGACAAGATGGCTGGCTGCATTGTGCTGGATATCCGTATGCCCGGGATGGATGGCATGGAGCTTCAGAAAAAACTGAATGAAAAGCACTCCATTCTTCCGATCATCTTTGTAACCGGGCATGGTGATGTGCCCATGGCGGTGGATGCCATGAAAGAGGGCGCTGTGGACTTTATCCAGAAGCCCTATCGGGAGGAGGCCCTGCTGCAGAAGATTGAAGCAGCGCTGGAGCAGGACCGGGAGCAGCGCAAAACCCTTGGTGAAAAGCAGGAAATTCTCCGCCGCGTGAAAAGTCTGACACCCCGTGAGCATGAGATCATGGACCGTATGATCGCCGGGCAGGCCAACAAGGTAATTGCCATCGAGCTGGAGATCAGCCAGCGCACCGTTGAAATACACCGCTCGCGGGTGATGCACAAGATGGGTACCCATTCACTGGCACACCTGGTCCGTATGGTTCTGTCCGTAAAGGACCTTATCGACGCGCGCTGATCAGGCCGGCATTATGCAGTCACTATCGTAACCGGCCGTATTCATATGACAGATGCTGTCCTGGAGACAACAGACGTAACGGTTCTACTTGTTGACGACAACCCGCAGAACCTGAAGGTTCTCTATGAAACCCTGAAAGACAAGGGTTATCGCCTGTTAATCGCCAATGACGGTGAAAAAGCGCTGGATCTCGCTCATCGCCATCAGCCTGAAGTGATCCTGCTGGATATCATGATGCCGGAAATGGACGGCTATCAGGTCTGTGAACGCCTGAAGGCAGATCCGGTAACTTCAGACTGTGCCGTCGTATTCCTCTCCGCCCTGGACGATCTCCAGGCCAAAGTCCGTGGCTTTTCCCTCGGTGGTGCCGACTATATCTCCAAGCCATTCCAGGCTCAGGAAGTCATTGCCAGGGTAAAAACCCACGCCCGGGTGATCCGTCTGGAGCGGGAGCTACAGGCGCGCAATCGTCAGCTGGAAAGTGACCAGGCGCGCATACTGAACTCCATCAGCGAAGGCATCTATGGTCTGGATGCCAGCGGCGTAATCGTGTTTGCCAACCCCGCCGCCGGCCTCATCATGCGTAGCTCTGCTGAGGAGTTGATTGGCCGGAACTTCTTTGATCTGCATTTCCGCACTGCCGGCCAGGGATGTGAGTCGCTTCCGGTTTACGCCACCTGTAGTCAGGGGGTGCCGGAAAATCAGCGGGATATTGAAATGCTGCGGGCGGATGGCACGGCATTTCCGGTGGAGTATCGCTCCACGCCCAAGCTCGATGGCGATGAGTTGCACGGCGCTGTGGTTGTATTTCGCGACATCACCGCTGAACTTGAAAGTGAGGGGGCCCTTGAAGATGCCCGGAATATGGTTCAGGAGCAGAGGGAGCAGATCGCCCACTTTTCACGCCTGACTACGATGGGAGAAATGGCCGCCGGGGTAGCCCACGAAGTGAACCAGCCGCTGACTGCCATTACCAACTACGCCCGCGTTGCCAAGCGCGTGCTGGCCAAGGAAGAGCCGGATCAACAGCTGCTTGAAGAAACACTGGATAAGATCGAAGCCCAGTCACACCGTGCCAGTGAAGTGATCAGGCGTATTCGTCGGTTCATGAAAAAGCCGGCGGCTGGCAAGGATGTGTTGTCTATCTCTGCATTGCTTGAGGATACCCGCCAGTTTGCGGAAGTGGATATCCGCAATAATGAAGGTGGCGTTGAGATCACGGTCGCTGATGACGTGCCCGAGGTTCTGGCGGATCCGATACAGGTTCAGCAGGTAGCGCTTAATCTGATCCGCAATGCCCTTGAGTCGACCCGCAGTGCCGATTCCTCAGCGCCTGTCGAGGTCACGGTGACCATGGCCGGAAACAGCTGCGTCCGCGTTGCAGTGACGGATCATGGCATTGGGTTGCAGGACGATGCCGAAGAGAAACTGTTCCTGCCGTTCTACACCACCAAGGAAGAGGGGATGGGGATTGGCCTGCCGACGTGTCGTTCCCTTATCCAGGCCCAGGGTGGTGATATCGGATTCGAGCGCCCGGAGCAAGGCGGTGCCTGCTTCTATTTCACCCTGCCCGTGGCAGGAGCTGACGGCTCCCCCTGCGAACCGGACGCTGACTCCGGGGAGCCGGCTGAGTAAACTTTCAGTCTCCCCAATGAATTTCGCCGCTCAGATGCGGGGCGTTCCCTGCGGCATTCAACAGCTGGTAACCCCAGCCGGATTTACCGGCCTGCCAGTTAAGCTGTGCCGTTCCGGGCAGGAAAAGCGGTTTTTTGAATTGACAGGATACGGAGACCGCATCCTGTCGCCAGCCGCTCTGCTGCTCCAGCAGTGCCAGCACACGGGCCTTGCTCCACATTCCATGGGCAATGGCACGGGGAAAACCGAATGCTTTGGCTGCCAGCGCGTGCAGGTGTATCGGATTCCTGTCCCCTGAAACACCGGCGTATTGCCGGCCAATGGATTCCGGTGCGCTGATTTCTGCCGTCTCCGGGTAGTGGGGCAGTTCCGGTGCCTTACCGCCGGATTTGCTGTTGTTTTTATCCGGTTGCCGGAACAGGTTGGTGCTTGTCTCCTCCCATACCAACCGGCCACCTGCCCAGGCTTCGGTCACCAGGTCGAATTCCAGCCCCTTGGAGGTATGATTCTGCCCCTCCAGCCTCACGACGATGTCCAGGGTTTCTCCGGCGCCGATAGGGCGATGCTGAGTGATGTGGTTGCGAAGGTGGACCAGGCCCAGCAGCGGCAAAGGGAAAGCTTTCTCCGTCAGCAGTTTCAGGTGAAGCGGAAATGCCAGGATATGTGGCCAGGTAATGGGCACAGTAGTCTGTGTACCGAACCCGCACACTTTGTGATAGCGTTTCAGGTTTTCGTTGGCCGTACTGACGCCGATCAGTCTGGCGGAAAGTGTAGGAATGTGGATGTCATTGCCGGAAGACTTCTCTTTCGGAAGCAGTACCTTGCTGTATAGCGACCATAGGCCTGGCGGGTGATTACGATAGATTACAGTATCTGTCATATTGTTACTCTCCTGGTACACCTGTGCGTCTTTGGCCTGATATGCTCTAATACTAATGTCTCAGAGTCTGGCAAACCCCGTCAGTATGAGCATTGACCTGGCTTACCGGCAAGGCGGTCCGACGGGCCAGGCCGATCAATAAACAACTACAAAGCGGGACACTATGCAGGAACTTCGCGATGCGGGTGTGATGTTGCGCCTGATTCATCAGGCTATGAAACGTAAAGGAATCGATACTGACGCCATCTTTGCCCGGCTGGGTGTGGATGAAGGCTATGTCTACAATGAGCAACTGAGAACGCCCCACAGTGCCCAGCTCTATTTCTGGCAGGTGGTCGAAGATGTCTCCGGCGATCCGGACGCAGGCCTTCATCTGGGCCAGCTTCTGCCCGCCTATAAGGGGCAGGTTCTGGAATACCTGTTTCTCAGCAGCCCCACGTTCGGTGAGGGCCTGCGGCGGGCGCAGAACTACCAGCGGTTACTGAGCGACGCCGCCAATACCGATTTTTTTATTGAGGGGAATGAGGCCTGCATGGTGCTCGATGCCGCTTCTGACGAAGTCAGCCGCCAGCGGCATTTTAACGAATGCTTTGTCCAGGGCCTGATTACCTTCTTCAAATCCATCACCGATGACCGTTTCTATCCCTCCCGCATCGAGTTCGAGCATGAGCGCGACCATGGCGAAGCCCGCGTGGGTGAGGTGCTGGGCTGTGACGTGGTATTCGGTGCAAAGGAAAACAGGCTGTATTTCCCGGTTTCCCTGTTGTCCCATGCCTCGCCCCACGCGGAACCGGAGTTGCTGGATCTGCATGAGCGATTTGCCAGTGAACAGCTGGCGCGCCTTGAGAAGAAAGACATCGTTGGCCTGGTGGAGCGTATTGTGGCCGAGCTGCTGGACAGCGGAGAGGTGACGCTGGATGCCGTGGCCGAACGCCTGGAGATAAAGCCGCGGACCCTGCGTACCCGTCTGACCGAGGCGGAAACCAGTTTTAATCAGGTGCTGGCAGATTTCCGCTATCGTCTGGCGCGACAGCTGCTGGCTACCACCGATGAGTCAATTGATGAAATCGTCTATCTCACCGGCTTTTCGGAACCCAGTACCTTTTACCGTGCGTTCAAGCGCTGGTCTGGTATGACACCCATTGAATACCGCAAAACCGCACAGGGCAAGGATGCCATGGTTGATGCCATGTAAGGGTATCCTGATTACCTGATTTTTTTCATGAAAAACGTTGACATGCAGGGCGGCCTCTTTATAATGCGCCCTCGTTGTCACCGAGCAATCACACCCTTGATTGCGCCCGAGGTGGCGGCTCACGCGGAGCGGTAGTTCAGCTGGTTAGAATACCGGCCTGTCACGCCGGGGGTCGCGGGTTCGAGTCCCGTCCGCTCCGCCATTTTCCTTCCTGTCGCAATTTCTCCTTTTTTATTTTCCGGTCATTCGTTTGTCACAATCGCCTGTCATCGTTTCTTTCAAATATGCACGAGGGATAGATGATGTCCGATTACGAAGAAGAGCTGATGGACTGTCAGTTTGAAGACTATGATGACGATGATGGCCTGGATGACGCCACCGAACTGTAGCTTCGTTTGTAAGTCCTAGCGTATTCCCTTGGCAGCCTGCTCCGTCAGGTATTGTTTCCGTTGTTCCCCGGGGCTGGTGGCAAACCATCGACGCCACGCCTTGTGAAACGCTGCCGGATTGGCAAACCCCAATAACCAGGCAATTTCCGACAGCGAAGTGCGTGTCTCGCGAACGTATTCCACTGCCAGTTCTCTGCGGGTTTCGTCCACCAACTCCCTGAATCCGGTTTTTTCTTCCGACAGTTGCCGCTGCAGTGTCCAGGGCGCCATGCCGAGCTTCTCTGCCAAGGCCGCCAGGGTTGGCGTATCTCCCTGCAGCAGGGGTGGGAGGAGGTCCTTTACCCGGTCTCCTGTGCTCCAGCCGGTCTGGATCCGCATCAGTTCCCGCTGGCATTGTTGCCGCAGTTGTTCATACATCGCTGGCTGGGCATGTAGCGAACCGGCCTCGGCGATTCCCGCCGCCAGTCTCAGGCTGTTGCTTCCGGCACCAAAACTCACCGGGCACCCGAACCACTGTTCGAACACCTCGCCCTGTCCCTGGCAAGGGTATTCGATACTGACTCGCTCTATGACCTTGCTACGCCCGGTAATAGCTCTCAGGAACTGTGTCCAGGCCGCCAGAACGGAGTCCACCACGAAGAAGTTGAATACGTTGTAGGGTTTGATCGAATAAAAATGCACCTCACGTCCATGACCGCTGGTCCACGGCACACCCCGGCTATTGCGGCTGGTCAGCAGGGCATAGTGAATCAGGGTGCTGATGGCCTCGCCGGCAGCAGGAGCGGACTGGGCGGCAAGCCCGGCTATTCCGGCATCCACCGGCCTTGAGAGTTGCCCCATGGTCAGACCGAACGCCGCATTGCCGGTGAGGGCAATGGCTGCCTGACCCATTCGCATAAACCTGGGTATGCTGATGCGGGCCTCCGGTGCTCTCAGTACCTTTTCGTCAAGCCCGAAGCGCCCCAGCAAATCGGTTGGGTCGGCACCCTCTGCCCGGATGGCTCGCGCCATGACGGCAACGTACAGAACGCTGATATCACCAAGGGTATTCTTGTGTCTGGTATTGGGTGGCATTGGGTTGAGTATTGTCTTACAAGTTGCTCAGGGATACCAGATTGTGCTTCAGGGATATTGTCTGGTGCAAGCCCGGCGGCTACTTTAGGGCCCATGAATCGGCGTTGCCGGCAAAACGAGAGGAGAGAGAACATGACCGCATCCACCCCTGGTGTTAAACGTTACCCCAATTTGCTTGAACCGCTGGATCTCGGCTTCACCCGCCTTCGCAACCGCACACTGATGGGCTCCATGCACACAGGGCTCGAGGAAGCAAAGAACGGGTTCGAGCGGCTTGCAGCCTTCTATGCCGAACGCGCCCGTGGCGGTGCCGGTCTGATCGTGACCGGGGGGATTTCGCCGAATGTGGAAGGGGCCGTCTTCCAGCACGCCGCCAAAATGGATACTCCGGAAGAGGCGGAAAAACACAGGATTATCACCCGGGCGGTGCACGAGGCCGACGGCAAGATCTGTATGCAGATTCTCCACGCCGGCCGATACGCCTATCACCCGGAACTGGTGGCTCCGTCCGCCATACAGGCGCCGATCAATCCCCTGAAACCGAAAGAGCTGGACGAAGCGGGCATCGAAAAACAGATCGGTGATTACGTGAAATGCGCGGCACTGGCCAGGGACGCGGGCTACGACGGCGTGGAGATCATGGGCTCCGAAGGCTACTTCATCAACCAGTTCATCGTAGCACATACCAACCAGCGTGCCGACCAGTGGGGCGGCTCCTATGAAAACCGCATTCGCCTGCCCATCGAGATTGTTCGCCGGGTCCGGGAGCGTGTGGGCGATGATTTCATCCTGATTTACCGCCTGTCGATGCTGGACCTGATCGAGGATGGCAGCACCTGGGAAGAAGTGGTGCAGTTGGCCAAAGAGATCGAAAAGGCCGGTGCCACCATCATCAATACCGGTATAGGCTGGCATGAGGCCCGGGTGCCGACGATCGCCACCTCCGTGCCCAGGGGTGCTTTTACCAAGGTGACCGCCCACCTTAAAGACGAAGTGAGTATTCCCCTGGTGACCACCAACCGCATCAATATGCCGGAGGTTGCCGAGAAAATCCTGGCCGAAGGCGATGCCGACATGGTGTCCATGGCTCGGCCATTCCTGGCGGATGCGGACCTGGTGCGCAAGGCCGCGGAAGACCGCGCCGACGAGATCAACACCTGCATCGGTTGTAACCAGGCCTGCCTGGACCACACCTTCAGCGGTAAGCTGACCTCCTGCCTGGTGAATCCCCGTGCCTGCCATGAAACCGAGCTTGCCTACATCAAAACGGCAGCGCCGAAGAATATCGCCGTCGTGGGCGCCGGCCCGGCGGGCCTGGCGTTCGCCACTGTAGCCGCAGAACGCGGCCACAAAGTCACTCTGTTCGATGCCGGCAGCGAAGTCGGGGGGCAGTTCAATGTGGCCAAGCTGATTCCGGGCAAGGAGGAGTTTTACGAAACCCTGCGGTATTTTCGCGTGATGCTGGACAAGCATGGGGTGGATGTTCGCCTGAATACCCGTGTGGATGTGGAAGGTCTCAAGGCCGGCGGGTTTGACCATGTAGTGCTGGCCACCGGTGTCAGCCCTCGAACGCCGGACATTGAGGGTATCGATAACCCCAAGGTGATCGGCTATCTCGATGCTTTGCTGGGGCGCAAACCGGTTGGCCAGAAAGTGGCAGTAATCGGCGCCGGTGGTATCGGCTTCGATGTCTCCGAATTCATTGTTCACAAGGGCACATCGGCGGCGCTGGATCCGGAGCACTTCATGCGCGAATGGGGTGTCGATCTGAGTGTTGAGCACCGCGGCGGCATTCAGGGCGTGGAACCGGAAGTGCCAGAGCCGGCCCGTGAGGTTTACCTGCTGCAGCGCAAGGCTTCCAAGGTGGGCAAGAACCTGGGCAAGACCACCGGCTGGATTCACCGGACGTCCCTGAAAAATCGCCAGGTCCGGATGGTGCCGGGGGTCAGCTACCGCAAGATTGATGACGAGGGCCTGCACATCACTGTGACTCCAAAAGGGGCTGAGCAGGGAGAAGACCGGGTGCTGCCAGTGGATACCATCGTTATCTGCGCCGGACAGGAGCCACTGCGAGAACTGCAGGGCGGTCTGGAAGCCGGCGGCATCCAGATTCACCTGATAGGTGGAGCAGACGTGGCGGCGGAACTGGATGCCAAACGCGCCATAGATCAGGGCAGCCGGCTGGCAGCCCAGCTGTGACAGACAGAAGCGTGAGTCAGGCCCGATGATCACAAAACGTTGCAGTTTTCCCCTGTCCGGCGGGCATTGACCCGCTAGACTATTATCCGGAAGTCTGTCAGTTTGAAACCGGCCCGTACTGACCGTGCGTGGCCGGTTTCTGGTATCTGATGGTAAAAACGGAACGCCGGCCCGGTGTTTACCGTGTTGCTGTCAGGTTTTCGGAGAGTGGGGAGTCAGCAATGGGGTCTGCCGACCAGGCAAACGATAGTTATTCGGCTGTGTTTTTCATGGATGGCAGCAATGTGTCACGGCAGATGCGTGCTTCCGAGTTCGGTGCCTTTCTGGATGGCTATGTCGGGCTTTCCGATCTGGCGGACTCCGATGTGAAGGCTGTGTATGTGCTTCTGGGCACGGACCTTCTGGTGCGCTCCCTGGTGTTTTTCCGCATTTATTTCGATGAAGAGGGCAGGGCCGACAGCCACTGGAATCTGCCGGTAGAGAAACTTGCCAAAAAGGGTGCCAAGGGCCCGGACATGGGAGCTGGCCCGATTCGACTGGTCTGTCGCAGCCAGTGTCCGAAGTCGGTCAACGCCGAAGAACTGTGGGACCCGGACATGACTCCGGGGAGTAACCACTTTCAGGCCATTCGCCGTGTCGTGGACGCCAACAGCCTGAAACTCCAGAGAGTCGACTCCGCCCCGGAAGAGAATATCCCCGTTCTTGGTGACGAATCCCGGTCCCCCGATGACGTGGAGTCCTCCTCCGATCGCGTGCGCCTGGCTCGCGTTATCCGTGAGCAACGGCTTCGCATAAAAACCCTGCAAAGTGTCCACCGGGATGCGCTGTCTGATATCCAGCGGGAAAACCGTCATGAAATGCAGGCACTGCGTAACGAAATGGCGGAACTTCAGCAAAAATACGAACGCCAGAAACTGAGCAACGAACAGCTGAAAAAGCGCCTTGCCGAGCGCAATGAACAATACCTGTCGATGCAGGAGCAGATAGCTGGCGGGGATGAGCATAAGCAGCGTGAGGACGCAACGGCCGATGCAGAAGTGGTGTTGTTACGGGAACAACTGGAGCGTCGGCAGCGGGAGCTGGAACTTCGGGACGAAAAAATCGTGGCCCTGGAACAGGAAAACTACGACCTGCGCCACCAGACACCAACCGAAAACTCCGTAATGGACCATTTGCAGGGTCAGTCGGTGTTTCTCGTGGCGTATCACCCCGGCGTTGGCCATCTGACCTTGCCGTACGACGATATCGAAGCCTATTTCCGCAATCCGGTTGCCTATGCGGCGGAACGCTGTGGCCTTAACGAGCCCGCTTACAGGGAGTGGCTGGAGCATTACGAGAAACCGGTCTGCCACCACCGGAATGACGACGGAACACAGTGTGAAGAACCGGTAATGCGGGTCAGTCAGCCTGCGGATTTCCGTGCGGGAATTGATGATCGCTGCGAAAAGCACCAGACCCAGAGCGAAAAATAACCCGCCAGTACCTGCCCGCAACGGGATCTTTTTTCAGAATCAGGCCGTATTTCGTTACTATGGTCTCCCAGACGTTCCCGGGAGACTGGCCAGATCGATCCCGGCCCATACAGATATCCACAGGAAGCTTCATGGATCAATTCAGAAACATTGGCGTGATTGGCCGCATGGGCAGTGTCAAAGTGGTCGAGTCGCTACGCCAGCTCAAACAGTACCTGGTGAACAACCACTATCATGTGATCATCGAAGAAGACACCGCCAGTATGCTGCCGGGCCATGGCCTGCAGGTGGCAAGCAAGAAGCTTCTGGGGGAGATCTGTGATCTTGTGATCGTGGTCGGCGGCGACGGGAGCCTGCTTGGCGCAGCCCGGGAACTGGCCAAATCCAAGATTCCGCTGCTGGGGGTGAACCGCGGCCGCCTGGGCTTTCTGACCGATATATCACCATCGGATCTGGAAGAGCGGCTGGGCAAGGTGCTCCAGGGCGAATACATCGAAGAAACCCGCTTCCTGCTGGACGGGCATGTTGAGCGCAACGGCCAGCCCCTTGGCTTTGGAACCGCGCTGAATGATGTGGTACTTCATCCCGGCAAATCCACCCGGATGATCGGCTTCGATCTGTATATTGACGGACATTTCGTATACAGCCAGCGGTCAGACGGGCTTATTGTGTCTACTCCCACCGGCTCGACGGCGTACTCGTTGTCGGCCGGCGGGCCGATTATGCATCCCAAGCTGGATGCCGTTGTGCTGGTGCCCATGTTCCCTCATACCCTGAGCAGCCGGCCCATCGTGGTGGATGGCAAGAGCGAGATCAAACTGGTGATTGGTGAGACCAACGAAACCTATCCACAGATCAGTTTTGACGGGCAAATGAACATTGCCTGCGCACCCGGCGATATCATCCGTATCACCAAGAAGCCTTTCAAGATTCGCCTGATTCATCCGGCGGATCATAATTTTTACGCCACATGCCGGGACAAGCTGGGCTGGGCCAGTGAGATTTCAGCGAGTTAACGACATGGCAGCACAGGCAAGATCCGCTAGCCGCGGCTACGACATTATCGGCGACATTCACGGCTGCGCGCACACCCTTGAGCGCCTTCTGGTGCAGATGGGTTATCGCAAGGTCAACGGGATATATGAGCATCCGCGGCGGCAGGCTATTTTTATCGGCGACATCATTGACCGCGGGCCACGTATCCGGGAAGCCCTGCACCTGGTGCGGGACATGGTGGAGCATGGCTCGGCGCGTATCGTGATGGGTAATCATGAATACAACGCGCTGGGTTACTGTACCCGCGCACGGCCGGGTAGTGGCAAGAAATTCCTGCGGGAACACAATGCCCGCCACGACCGGCTGATCCGTGAAACCCTCGAGCAGTTCGAGCACTACCCCCATGAGTGGAACGAGTTTCTCGAATGGTTCTACACCATCCCGCTGTTTATCGACGAGCCGGATTTCCGGGCCGTGCATGCGTGCTGGGACAGTGACCTGATCAACAAATTCAAGGAAAGCCAGGGCGGCGCCTGTATCGATGACGACTTTCTCCATGCCTCCGCCGCCATCGAGTCCTTCGCCGGCCAGGTGATGGACACCCTTTTGCGTGGCACTGACCTGCGATTACCGCCGGGCGTGAAAATCACCGGGAAAGATGGCTATGTCCGGGAGTTTTTTCGCACCAAGTTCTGGGCTGATAATCCCGGAACCTACGCGGATGTGGTGTTCCAGCCGGACCCGTTGCCGGAAGAGGTGGCCCGCCGCGAGTTGACGGATGCGGAACGCAGCCAGTTGATCAGCTACCCGGCGTCGGCCCCCCCTGTGTTTGTGGGGCATTACTGGATGGAAGGCGAGCCGGCGCCGCTGAAGCATAATGTTGCCTGCATCGATTTCAGTGCCGTCAAATACGGCAAACTGGTGGCCTACCGGCTGGACGGTGAACGAACTCTCTCCCGCGACAAGTTTGTCTGGGTGGATGTGGAGCGGCCGGAACAGCCTGAGTATCCCACCAGCGAAGACAGCGTGGCGAGGTAGCCTGTGTACCGTATCAAGCAGATAGAGACCACGGTCAACCTGGAGGGCTTCAGTCGCTGGCTCAAAGAGCAGGGGGTAGAACACCGGATTACCGAGGAAGGCGGGTACCAGGTTCTCTGGCTGGAAAACCCCGAACACACGGAACCGGTGCTTCAGGCCCTTGAGCGTTTTCTGAGTGAGCCGGACATCCAGAAGGCGGTGAACACAACCGCCCGGTCACCGGTGTTCGTCGGAGGCCGATGGCAGCCGTCACCGCAACACGCACCGATAGTGCTGGGCATGATTGTGGTGGCCCTGGTGATGGCCTGGGTGACCGCCATGGGGCAGAACCAGTTATCCACACTGCTGATGTTTGTGGACCCCCGATCCTATGACTGGGGCACCATGGCGGAGCGTATTCAGGCATTGTCTGCAACGCTTGCGAGCGGCCAGGTCTGGCGGCTCATTACCCCGGATTTTCTCCACTTCAGCTGGACCCACATCATATTCAATTCGGTGATGCTGTGGTTCCTGGGCAGCCAGATCGAATGGTTTGATGGTCGTAGCCGCCTGCTGGTGTTGTTCGTGGTGACCAGTCTGCTGTCCAATGGGTTGCAATACATTGTCTCGGGCCCGCTGTTTGGCGGGCTGTCCGGTGTGGTATACGGCATACTCGGCTACTGCTGGCTGAGCCAGCGACAGGTGCCCCGGTTCCAGTTTCCCCCGGCGTTGATTACCTTTGCCGTGGCCTGGATGGTGATTGGCTTCACCCCGTTTCCGGAAGTGCTGGGGCTGGGGCGGATGGCGAACGAAGCCCATCTGGGGGGCTTTGTGGCGGGCCTGGCCCTGGCCGTCATTTTACCGGTACCAAAAAAAGCCCCGCGAAACCGCGGGGCATGAAAAGAGCCTAGAGCTCCTGATGAGAGAGACCAAATGAACACGACCTTCGTCATTTGGTGAAGTAATGATAATCATTATCGTTTAAGGTTGTCAACGGGGCGCGTACATTTTTTTGCTGCAGAGTGAATGAATAGTAACTGGAGGGTGAAATGACATACGAAGAGCTGATCAAGCGGCTGGATCCGGCGGTCTATCAGAGCCTCAAGCGCGCCCTGGAGCTGGGCAAGTGGCCGGATGGTCGCAAGCTGAGCGACGAACAGCGCTCGATCTGCATGGAAGCGGTCATCTATTACGAAGATCATCACCAGGTTCCCTTGGAGGAACGGGTCGGTTACCTCGATCGCGGCAAAAAAGCCGGGACGGCCTGTGATCCCAGCGTGGCACGCACCGCCGCAAACTCTTCGAACGGTGCGGCGGGCTCTGGCCAGTTCTTCGAGGTGAAGTCTTGACGGCACTGGTTGATGTGACCGGCCGCCTGCGCAAGATGCCGGCTGAGCCCGGCAATCCTGTCAGCTACAGCATCCGGGTAGGGGACACACTGGTGCCTCTGAACGAGATGGTGGGTTACCCGCTGCAGCTTGATTTTGACGGCGTGATACGTTGCATTCATTGTGATCGCAAAACCAGCAAGAGCTTCAGTCAGGGCTATTGTTATCCCTGCTTCCGCAAACTGGCGGCGTGCGACAGTTGTATCATGAGCCCGGAAAAGTGCCACTATCATGAAGGCACCTGCCGTGAGCCGGAGTGGGGCGAAACCCACTGCATGATTGAACATGTAGTTTATCTGGCCAACTCGTCCGGTCTCAAAGTCGGTATTACCCGTGGCTCGCAAGTTCCCACCCGCTGGATTGATCAGGGGGCGGTGGATGCCATACCGATGGTCAGGGTCGCCACCCGCCAGCTGGCCGGCTTCGTGGAGGTGGCCTGCAAGAGTCATGTTGCCGACCGCACCAACTGGCGGGCCATGCTGAAGGGCGAGGTGCCGGAGCTGGACCTGGCACAGGAGCGCCTCCGCATTCTGGCCCTGATAGCCGATGACCTGGCTGAACTGCGGGCGAGCCATGGCGAAAACGCCATCAGAGCGGTTGAGGAAGACAGCCTTGCACTGAGTTACCCGGTGCAGGTGTGGCCCCAGAAGGTAAAAACCCATAATCTGGACAAAACACCCACTGCGGAAGGTGTGCTTCAGGGGATCAAGGGCCAGTACCTCATTCTTGACACCGGAGTGATCAACATCCGTAAGTACACAGGATACCAAGTCCGCTTCCGGGTCTACCCGAACAACTGAACCGGGCCCAACAATTTCTGGAGATATCGAATGCGTACCAGCCAGCCACAGACTATTTACCTCAAGGATTATCGCGTACCCGTTTTTCTGGTGGACCACGTGGACCTGCGCTTCGAGCTGTTTGAGGACGGGGCTCGGGTGCACTGTGTTCTGTCCATGCGTCGCAACCCGGACAGCGAGAGTGTGGACAAAAGTCTTGAGCTGAACGGCGATACTCTGACCACACTGGAGTCCCTCAGCCTGGACGGTCACGAATTGGCCGGGGGCGCCTACGATGATGGTGGCGACAGACTGGTGATCCACGAGGTGCCGGACCGCTTCGAGCTGGGTGTTGTGACATGGCTCGAACCCCAGAACAACACCCGTCTGGAGGGCCTCTACAAATCCTCCGGCATGTTCTGTACCCAGTGTGAGGCTGAGGGCTTCCGCTGCATTACCTACTTCCCGGATCGCCCCGATGTGATGGCGCGGTTCCGCACCCGCATCGAGGCAGACAAGGCCAGATACCCGATCCTGCTGTCCAATGGCAATGATGTTGAAAAGGGCGACCTGGAGGATGGCAGGCACTTTATAACCTGGGAAGATCCATTCCCCAAGCCGAGCTATCTGTTTGCCCTGGTGGCGGGCGATCTGCTGGAAAAGCAGGACAGTTTCCACACCATGTCCGGGCGCGATATCGACCTTCGCATGTACGTGGAGCCCCGAAACGCCGAGAAATGCGATCACGCCATGGATTCCCTGAAACGCGCCATGCGGTGGGATGAGGAAGTTTATGGCCGCGAATACGATCTGGATATTTTCATGATCGTTGCAGTGGATGATTTCAACATGGGTGCCATGGAAAACAAGGGGTTGAATATCTTCAACTCCTCCTGTGTGCTGGCCAGCCAGGAAACTGCGACCGATCTGGCATTCCAGCGTATCGAGTCCATCGTTGCCCACGAGTATTTCCACAACTGGTCAGGTAACCGGGTAACCTGCCGCGACTGGTTCCAGTTGAGCCTGAAAGAAGGCTTCACGGTGTTCCGGGATTCCCACTTCTCCGCCGATATGGGGTCGCCCACGGTCAAACGGATCGAAGACGCGACCATGCTCCGCACGGCGCAGTTTGCAGAGGACTCCGGCCCCATGGCTCACCCGGTGCGCCCCGAGTCCTATATGGAAATTACCAACTTCTACACCCTGACCATCTATGAAAAGGGTTGCGAAGTGGTTGGCATGATTCATACGCTGCTTGGGCCCGAGATGTTCCGCAAGGGCAGTGATCTCTACTTTGAGCGCCATGACGGCCAGGCCGTGACCACCGATGACTTTGTGCGGGCCATGGAAGACGCCAGTGGCCGTGACCTTTCCCGGTTCCGTCTCTGGTACGAGCAGGCAGGCACACCAGAGCTGACCGTTGAGGATGACTATGACCCGGCAGCCGGGATCTATCGCCTGACCATCGAGCAGTCCATCCCGGACACCCCCGGACAGAAAGACAAGAAGTCACAGCACATTCCGTTTGCCGTCGGGCTTCTGGGTGCCGGCGGTGAATCCCTGCCGCTGAAACTGGATGCCGGTGATACAGACGCGCCCGCAGACCGGGTTCTTGAGCTGACAGAAAAGAGCCATAGTTTCGAATTCCATGATGTGTCTGAGCGTCCCGTCCCGTCTTTGCTGAGAAATTTCTCGGCGCCGGTCAGGGTGTTGTATCCCTGGACACGTGAGCAGTTGATGTTTCTCATGAGCCATGACCCGGACGGCTTCAACCGCTGGGACGCGGGCCAGCGACTCGCTGTTGATGTTATTAACGGGCTTGTGGGTAATGCCGGCGATGACGCGGTCGATTCCGGCTTAACGGAAGCCTACCGGGGTCTTTTAACCGATACGTCTCTGGACCAGGCGCTGGTTGCCAAAATGCTGCAACTGCCTTCTGAAGCCTATCTGATTGAGCTGGCGAACAAACCCAATGTGCCTGCGATTCACCAGGCTCGTGAAACAGTGCTCGGGCATCTGGCCGGGGCGCTGCGGGACGAGTTGCTGGCCTGTTATCAGCGCAACACGGTTGAAGGGGCGTACGAAGTGACTCCGGAAGCCGTAGCCCGCAGGAGCCTGAGAAATACAGCGCTAGCCTGGCTGCTTCATACAGACGATGAGGAAGGCCGGGCGCTGGCAGTACGTCAGTTCGGGAACGCAGATAACATGACCGACCGCATGGGTGCGCTGCGCGCGCTGGTGAACTCCGGCTACGAGCAGGAGCGTGAAGAGGCCTTGACAGCCTTCTACGAAAAGTGGAAAGGCGACCCGCAGGTGGTGGAGCAGTGGTTTGCGGTTCAGGCGGGCAGCACCCGGACGGGTGGCCTTCAGAAAATCCAGGAGTTGATGGCTCATCCGGCCTTCGACTGGAAGAATCCCAACAAGATCCGCTCGGTGATTGGCGTGTTTGCGGGACAGAACCTGTCAGCGTTCCACGCAGAGGATGGCTCGGGCTATCAGTTTCTTGAGCAGCAGGTGCGCCGTCTGGATGACAGCAACCCGCAGATAGCCGCCAGGCTGGTGTCTCCGCTGACCCGCTGGCGGAAATTTGCACCGGTGCACGGGGAGCGGATGAAGGCGGCGCTAGAGTCCATCAGGGATAAATCCGGCTTGTCACGGGACGTCTTTGAGGTGGTTCACAAAAGCCTTGCCGGCCAGTAATGCCGGACGTAAGAGTGGTATCCGCCTGATCCTGTCACAGGCGGATACAAAATCGCACTTTCGGTCGATAGACAATATTGGCCAATCGGCTAATCTGTCAGGGGCTGATATGCCATGAAAACACAATAAGAAAAGCCTTATTCAGGGCTTTCAGACAGGTTTAAGGTTAAACAATGAAATACAAAAACAACGTAATTCTGGGCAGTCTGTTTGCGTTTTCAGTCTTTGCCATGCCAGTCAGTGCTGCGGTTTCGGCCAATGAAGCCGATGGCCTCGGGCAGGACCTGACTCCGTTTGGTTCCGTGAAAGCCGGAAATGAAGCCGGAACCATTCCCGCCTGGACCGGGGGGCTGACGGATACACCTGATGGCTACGAGGGCAGTGGCCAGCATCATATTGATCCGTTCCCGGATGACGAAGTGCTGTTTACCATTACCGCGTCAAACATGGACCAGTATGACAAGTACCTGACAGACGGCCTTCGTGCCATGCTCGACACCTATCCGACCACCTTCCGCATTCCCGTCTATCAGAGCAGGCGCACCCATGCGGTACCGGACCGTGTTGCCGAGAATACCAAAGAGAATGCTGTTGATGCGGAAATCGTAGGTGAAGGTGCAGGCCTCGATGGCGCCTTCGGAGGCTATCCGTTCCCGATTCTGCATGGCGACAATGAAGAGAAAGCCTGGCAGGTTATATGGAATCATCTGACCCGCTGGCGTGGGGTCAATATTACCCGTCGGTCCAGTGAAGTTGCCGTGCAAACGGATGGCGACTACTCGCTGGTTACCTCCCAGCAGGAAGCTTTCTTTAATTTTTACAATCCTGAGGGGAGTGAAGAGGAGCTTGATAACGTCATCTTCTACTACCTGTCATTCACGCAGTCGCCGCCACGTCTTGCCGGTGGTGCCATCCTGGTTCACGAAACTCTGAATCAGATCGTTAGCCCGCGTAATGGCTGGGGCTATAATGCAGGCCAGCGCCGGGTTCGGCGCGCTCCCAATCTCGGTTATGATTCTCCGATCGCAGCAGCAGACAACCTGCGAACAGCCGATGACACTGACATCTTCAACGGTGCCCTTGATCGCTATAACTGGAATTATGAGGGAATGCGCGAAATCTACATTCCCTACAACAACTACCGCCTTGGCGAGGAGGGAACCCCTTACTCCGAAATACTGGGCATCTCTCACCTGAACCCGGATCTGACCCGCTGGGAACTCCACCGGGTGCATGTAGTGGAGGCTACTCTCAAAGACGGCGAGCGCCACATTTATGGCAAGCGTCGTTTCTACGTGGATGCGGACAGCTGGAACACGGTTCTGCTTGACCAGTACGACGGCCGTGGAGAACTATGGCGCGTGACCATGGGCATGCTGAAGAACTATTATGAACTTCCTGGCGTCTGGACGGTTCTGGATGTGTATCATGATCTTCAGGCACGCCGTTATCACGTGCTTGGCCTTGATACTGAAGAAAACTCCACCCGCAAGTTCACCAACGATGTGCCCAACCGGCGTTATTTCTCGCCGTCATCCCTGCGCCGCAGGAGTGTGCGTTAACGGTAGCGCCTGGTGACAGGAAAACGATTTCGCCAAAGACGGATGGCGACCAACATACCGGTGGCCGTGAGGCTGCCGGTATGTTCATAGTATCAGCCGGCAATACCGGTGAAATCAGAGTGACACAGTTCAAAACAACATATAGGCAATCTGAATGGCTACAAGGTTGATGTGCAAGACTCTGGGAGCGGCCTGTCTTGGAGTGTCCATGACACTGTCCGCGCCCTCGGTGTTTGCGCTTGCAGATATCATCGAAACCCCTTCCCGGCCCACACTGCTCGCAGCTGAGCACCTGCTCAACGATGCTGATCGGGCGGGCGAGCGTATCGTGGCGGCTGGTGAGCGTGGTCATATCATTTTTTCCGACGACGAGGGTAAAACCTGGGTGCAGGGTCAGGTCCCTGTGTCCGTGACCCTGAATGGCGTTGACTTCGGCACGGACACACAAGGCTGGGCCGTAGGCCATAGTGGTGTGATTCTGAATTCCAGTGACTCTGGCAAAAGCTGGGAGCTTCAGTTGACCGGTATCGAAGCGTTCGAGTTGGCAATTGAAAGCCGTCAGGAGCAGATCGAAGAGCTGGAGCAGGAAATAGAGGAAGCGCCGGAAGAAGAAAAGGCCGACCTTGAGTGGGCCCTCGACGATCTCTTCTTCTCCATGGAAAACATGGAATCGGATCTGGAGATCGGGCCGGTGAACCCGCTTCTTGATGTCTGGTTTGAAAATGAGAGCCACGGATTTGTGGTGGGCGCCTACGGCATGTTCCTGCGCACCACCGATGGCGGTGAAAGCTGGCAGGACTGGTCTCCCAGGATTGAGAATCCCAGCGCCTTTCACCTCAACGGGATTACCCGGATCACTGGCGGTGCGCTGGTGATTGTGGGTGAGGCGGGCCAGATCTTTGTTTCCGTTGATGGCGGCGAAAGCTGGGAAAAACGTGAGAGCCCCTATGAGGGATCGCTGTTTGGCTCCTTAGGCACAGGCCAGGTGAATGAGGTTCTGGCCTTCGGCCTGCGCGGCAACATGTTCCTCTCGACCGATCTTGGCAAGAACTGGAAAGTGGTTCCGAACGAAGCCGGCGCAACGCTCAATAACGGGGTGGTTGCAGACGACGGCAGAATCACTCTGGTTGGTAACGGTGGCACCGTTCTGATGAGCACTAATGGCGGTGAGTCCTTCCGGCCCTACTCCCGGGACGACCGGGAAGGCGTGATGGACGTTGTCCCACTCTCCGGAACCAACCTCCTGATAGTGGGCGAAGGCGGTGTGAAGTTCACCGATGCCCGTGGCAAGAGTCTTCAATAACGCCCTGATGCGGCACCAACAGATCGAAAACGAGAGGGGCTTTTGAATGTCGAACCCGAAGCATGACAAGGGCGAGCATTACCTGACTACACCGAAGGCAGAGCCATTCCTGGAACGGCTTATCTTCAACAATCGGGCCATTATCCTGATTGCATTTTTCTTCCTGACACTATTTCTCGGTTATAACGCCGTCAAAATCCAGCCGGATGCCAGTTTCGAGCGGATGATTCCGCTGGAGCATCCATACATCGTCAATATGCTGGAGTACCGGGACGATCTGGAAAATCTGGGTAACTTTGTGCGTATCGCCGTTGAGGTAGAAGAGGGCGATATATTCACAGAGGAATACATGGAAACCCTGAAGCAGATCACCGATGAGGTTTTTTACCTCGACGGCGTGGATCGTTCCGGGCTGAAATCTCTATGGACCTCCAACGTTCGCTGGGTGGAAGTGACCGAACAGGGGTTCCAGGGTGGTACCGTGATTCCGGATAACTACGATGGTTCTTCCAGGGACAGTCTGGAGCAACTGCGCCAGAACGTACTCCGGTCGAACGAAGTCGGGCGTCTGATTTCAGACAACTTCCGTTCCACCATCGTTTATGCCCCGCTTTACGAAAATAACCCCGAAACCGGCGAGCCGCTGGACTATGGTGAGTTTTCCCGCCAGCTGGAAGAGAAGATACGGGACAAGTACGAAGGGCAGAACCCGAAGATTGACATCCACATTGTCGGTTTTGCCAAAAAAGTGGGTGATCTGATCGAAGGTATCGGGTCCATTGCCTGGTTTGCCGGTATTACCATCATTCTCACCACGCTGCTCCTGTATGGATACTCCCGATGCATCAAAGGAACTCTGGTGCCGGTGTTCACATCAATCATCGCTGTGTTTCTTCAGTTGGGCACGTTGAGGCTGCTGGGGTACGGTCTTGATCCATACTCGGTGCTGGTGCCATTCCTGGTGTTTGCCATCGGTATCAGCCACGGCGTTCAGATCGTCAACGCCATGGCCGTGGAGGCGGCGAAAGGATTTGACTCTGTCACCGCAGCCCGGCTGGCTTTCAGGGCGCTGTATATTCCGGGCATGCTGGCCCTGATTTCCGACGCCTTCGGTTTCCTCACGCTGATCTTTATTGAGATTGATGTCATCCGGGATCTGGCGGTTGCAGCCGGTATCGGCGTGGCATTCGTTATCCTCACCAACCTGGTGCTGCATGTACTGATTATGTCCTATCTGGGTATTTCCAGGGGCGGCGTTCGCCATGTGCAGAATCATGGTGAAAAGCAGGATCGCAAGTGGCGCATCATGTCTTACTTTGCGCACCCTGGCGTAGCGCCGATTTCACTGCTGATCGCGGTGATCGGTCTGGGCCTTGGTCTGTATTACAAACAGGATCTTAAAGTGGGTGACCTGGACCAGGGCGCGCCGGAGCTGCGGGCGGACTCCCGCTATAACCAGGATAATGCCTTCATCATCAACAATTACTCGACCAGTGCAGACGTCTTGGTGGTGATGGTGAAAACGGAGGAAGAGCAGTGTACCCAGTACAACACTCTCCGTGCCATGGATACGTTGCAGTGGGAGCTGCAGAATACTCCGGGCGTACAATCCTCCGCCTCACTGGCAAACGTTTCCAAGATGGTTACCAAGGCGCTTAACGAAGGTAACTGGAAGTGGTATGAAATTTCCCGCAACCAGACCATCATCAACGCCTCCATCCGTGAGGCACCGGCGGGTCTGATCAATACCAATTGCGATCTGACGCCAGTGCTTGTTTTCCTCGAGGACCACAAGGCCGAGACGCTGGAAAGAGTCACTGAGCGTGTTGAGGAGTTTGCCAGCAACAACAATAACGGCGAGCACACCTTCATGCTCGGCGCTGGTAACGCGGGTGTGGAAGCGGCCACCAACGACGTTATCTCCAGCGCGAAGAACATGATGCTGATCTTCGTCTACGGTGTTGTTGCGTCGCTGTGTTTGCTGACGTTCCGGTCCGTTCGGGCGGTATTGTGTATCCTGATTCCGCTGGGGCTGACCTCCATCCTCGCCGAGGCGATCATGGCGGTGTCCGGCATCGGCATCAAGGTAGCCACATTGCCGGTTATCGCGCTGGGTGTGGGTATCGGTGTTGACTATGGCATCTACATCTACAGCAAGCTCGAGAAGTTCCTGCTTGAGGGCAAGACGCTCCAGGAAGCCTATTTCGAGACCCTGAGGTCTACTGGTAAAGCGGTTATCTTTACCGGTATCACACTCGGTATTGGTGTCGTGACCTGGATCTTCTCACCCATCAAGTTCCAGGCGGATATGGGCCTGCTGTTGTTCTTTATGTTCATCTGGAACATGGTCGGTTCCATCTGGCTGCTGCCGGCCCTCGCGCGCTTCCTGCTGCGCCCGGACCGCATGGTTGCCAAGGCCCGCGCGAGCAAATAGGATTCGCAAACGCCTGACCAGAAAAGCCCGCTCTGCGGGCTTTTTTGTTTCCTGCTCAGGTGGTTAGCGAGCTAATCCTGGCTTTATTTATGATCAAAAGTGGTCTATGTTTTAAGGCGAACGTGGAGAGTGTCTGGGCACAAGCGCAGGCCAAAAAAAAGCAATAATGAACACAAAAGGGAAAAGTCATGGCACTGAAACAGAAATTTTCCGCACTCGCGGTTGCTGCCGCAGTCAGCTTCGGAGCGACCTCTACAACAGTCAACGCGCAGGAACAGCAGTTTGTCACCATCGGCACAGGTGGTGTAACCGGGGTTTATTACCCGGCGGGCGGCGCGATTTGCCGACTGGTCAATATGGACCGTAAAGAGCACGGCATTCGCTGCTCCGTTGAAAGTACCGGTGGTTCCGTTTACAACTTGAACGCAATCAGACAGGGCGAACTGGATCTTGCGGTCGCACAATCAGACTGGCAATACCATGCCTACAACGGCACCAGTGAGTTTGAAAAAGACGGCAAGAACGAGAAGCTCCGCGCAGTATTCTCGCTTCATCCCGAGCCGTTTACCGTAGTAGCCAGCAAAGGCTCCGGCATCAAGACCTTTGAAGACCTGGAAGGCAAGCGGGTATCTGTTGGTAACCCGGGCTCTGGTCAGCGCGCCACGGCTGAAGTGCTGATGGATGAAATGGGCTGGACCATGGACAAGTTCTCCCTGGCCGCAGAGCTGAAGGCGGCTGAGCAGTCCCAGGCCCTGTGTGACGGCAACATCGACGCTTTCTTCTACACGGTTGGTCATCCTTCCGGTGCTATCAAGGAAGCAACCACTTCCTGCGACAGCGTGATCGTTACCGTTGATAACGAGGCGACCAAAAAACTGATCGACGACAATCCGTATTATCGGGAGGCCATCATCCCTGGCGGTATGTATCGGGGAAGCGATGATGACACCACTACCTTTGGTGTTGCTGCCACATTTGTATCCTCAACGGATGTTTCGGATGACGTAGTGTACGAAGTGGTCAAGGCTGTATTCGAAAACTTTGACAGCTTCAAGCGCCTGCATCCGGCGTTCGGCGTGCTTGAGAAGGAAGAAATGGCAGCCGATGCCCTGAGTGCACCCCTGCATCCGGGCGCCGAGAAGTACTACAAAGAAGCCGGCCTGATCGACTGATCCTGTAACCGGTAAAACCACACCGCAGGCAAGTCCGCCTGCGGTGTTTTGATCTCCGACCCGCTATATTCATACAGGATCGAGCTATGGCCAATAGCGAATCGAGAGACGGGGATACGGTCGACAGCAAGAAGATTGCCGAGGTTCTCCAGACAGAAACTGGTGGACGAGCCGCAACCGGCATGGCTGCGAAGATACTGTTCGTTGTTCCCCTGCTCTGGTCACTTTTTCAGCTATGGATAGCGTCACCGCTTCCCTACATCGTTGAGTTCGGAGTATTCAACTCGACGGAATCCAGATCTATCCACCTTGCATTCGCCACATTCCTGGCCTTCGCGGCTTACCCGATGATTCGTGGCAGAAACGTTGATCACGTACCGTTCTATGACTGGATTCTTGCACTGGCCGCTGCATTTTCCGCGTCCTATCTGTTTTTTTTCTACGACCAGCTTTCATCGCGTCCAGGGTCACCCGAAACCCGGGACCTGGTCGTTGCCCTCGGCGGCATGGTTTTGCTGCTGGAGGCTACCCGTCGGGCGCTGGGGTTGCCGCTCACCATTGTGGCAGGCGTCTTTCTTGTCTATGCCCTGGCGGGCCCCTATATGCCGGACGTTATCTCCCACAAGGGAGCAAGCTTCAACAAGCTGTCCTCTCATATGTGGCTGGGTACGGAAGGGGTTTTTGGTGTTGCCCTGGGCGTTTCCACCAGTTTCGTCTTCCTCTTCGTACTATTCGGCGCACTGCTGGAGCGGGCAGGAGCGGGTAACTACTTCATCAAGGTTGCCTACGCCATGCTCGGGCACATGCGCGGCGGACCTGCCAAGGCCGCGGTTGTATCCAGCGGTTTGAGCGGTGTTATTTCCGGCTCCTCCATTGCCAATGTGGTCACCACCGGTACGTTCACCATTCCGCTGATGAAGCGGGTTGGTTTTCCGGCCACCAAGGCCGGTGCGGTTGAGGTGGCTGCCTCCACCAACGGGCAGCTGACACCACCCATCATGGGCGCAGCGGCTTTCCTCATGGTTGAGTACGTAGGGATTTCCTATCTGGAAGTGATCAAGCACGCCATCCTGCCCGCGATGATTTCCTATATTGCGCTGCTTTATATTGTTCACCTGGAAGCCTGCAAGCTGAAGATGAAGGGTATTGAGCGCCCGAATCGCCCCACGCTGGCTCAGCGCATGCTGAATTGGGTGGTGATTCTGCTTGGCCTGAGTGTTCTTACCTTTGCTGTCTATTACGGCATTGGCTGGCTTAAGGTAGTGCTGGGCGAGTCGGCAGTGTGGGTTCTCGGGCCCTTGTTGCTAATGGCCTACATAGGGCTGGTCTGGTATTCAACCCGCTTCCCTGAACTGGAAGTGGACGACCCTGATTCCGCGATGGATACGCTTCCGGACGTCGGGCCTACGGTGAAAACCGGTCTCTATTTCCTCCTGCCGGTGGTAGTTCTGGTCTGGTGTCTCACGGTTGAGCGCTTTTCACCGCAGTTGTCAGCGTTCTGGGCAACCATTTTCATGATCTTCATTGTCGTCACCCAGCAGCCGATGAAAGCCTTTTTCCGCAAGCGGGGTAATTTCCTCGCGGAAACAGGAGCCGGCTTTATGGATCTTGTCCATTCACTGGTGACAGGTGCAAGGAACATGGTGGGTATCGGTGTGGCTACTGCGACAGCGGGTATCGTTGTTGGCACCGTGACGCTCACCGGTGTTGGTCTGGTGATGACACAGTTTGTGGAGTTCATATCCGGTGGCAATCTGCTGTTGATGCTGATTTTTACCGCCCTGATCAGTCTGATCCTGGGGATGGGATTGCCCACAACAGCCAACTACATCGTGGTTTCCACGTTGATGGCGCCGGTTATTGTCACCCTGGGCGCCCAGAATGGTCTGCTGGTGCCACTGATTGCAGTGCATCTGTTCGTGTTCTACTTCGGCATCCTGGCGGATGATACGCCGCCCGTGGGGCTGGCCGCCTACGCGGCGGCTGCAATATCCGGGGCGGACCCAATACGAACGGGTATCCAGGGCTTTACCTACGATATCCGCACGGCGATTCTGCCATTCATGTTCATCTTCAATACCCAGCTGTTGCTGATCGGGTTGACCGGATGGCTGGATCTGCTGATTACGATAGCCAGCGCGGTGACAGCGATGCTGGTGTTCTCGGCGGCCACCCAGGGATACTGGTTTACCAAGAGCTACAAATGGGAATCGGCGCTGTTGTTGCTGATTACCTTCACCCTGTTCCGGCCAGGTTACTGGTGGGACATGGTGTATCCGGCAACCCAGGACCGTCCAGGTGCAGAAATTGAAGAGCACGTCGACAATGTGCCGTCGGGTGGCTCAATAGTCGTCCAGGCTTCTGGCATGGGGCTGGACGGAGATGAAGAATCCACCTACCTGAGCCTGCCGTTACCGGAAGCGGATACCTCTGAAGAAAGGTTGAGAGAGGCCGGGCTCGAGCTGTCTCAGGATGGAGATAAAATGGTTGTGGATTCCGTAGGCTTTGACAGCCCTGCAGAAGATGCCGGAATCAGCTTTGGCTGGACCATTAATTCCGTTCAGGTCGAGAACGAACGCCCGCCTAAAGAGCTGATGTTCATTCCTGCACTTATCCTGCTCGGCCTTGTGGCCTTTGGCCAGTTGCGGCGACGAACGCCCGAAGAGGCAAGTGCTTACAACTTATAGCTACCCCTGAAGCCCGGCATTAACCTGTCGGGCTTTTTTCTGTTAAACTCCTGCCCGCAACGGTCCGCGGTTTGTATCGCGGCCAACCGTCAACATGTGGTCTTTGGTACGGATCACCTCTGAGACTCAAGGAGCCAATTATGCCTGTTGTTACCCTGCCGGATGGCAGTCACCGCAGTTTCGCCGAATCTGTTACCGTTCACGATGTCGCCGCTGACATCGGGTCGGGTCTTGCCAAGGCCGCTGTCGCGGGCCGTGTTAATGGCAAGCTGGTAGATACCAGTTTTCCCATCGAAGAAGACACCGATCTCGCCATTGTTACCGAGCGGGATGAGGATGGCGTTGATATTATCCGCCACTCCACTGCCCACCTTCTGGCGATGGCCGTCAAGGAGCTGTTTCCCTCTGCCCAGGTCACCATCGGCCCGGTGGTGGATAACGGGTTCTATTACGATTTCAAATTCGACCGGCCCTTTACCAATGAAGATCTGAGCCGGATCGAAAAGCGCATGGAAGAACTGGCGAAACAGGATATTCCGGTATCCCGTTCAGTCATGTCCCGTGACGAAGCAGTACGTCTGTTTGACGAAATGGGCGAGGAATACAAGGTCCGCATCATTGAGGACATTCCTGGTGATGAGGATCTGTCGTTTTACCGCCAGGGAGATTTTATCGACCTGTGTCGCGGCCCTCACGTGCCCAGCACCGGCAAGCTCAAGGCCTTCAAGCTGACCAAGGTGGCCGGTGCCTACTGGCGCGGTGACACCAGCAACGAGCAAATGCAGCGTGTGTACGGCACCGCCTGGGGCAACAAGAAAGATCTGAAGGCCTATCTGCATCGTCTTGAAGAAGCAGAAAAGCGCGATCATCGCAAGATCGGCAAGAAACTGAGCCTGTTTCACATGCAGGAAGAGGCTCCGGGCATGGTGTTCTGGCACCCGGACGGCTGGTCCCTGTACCAGGAAATCGAACAATACATGCGCCGCAAGCAGCATGAACATGGTTACCAGGAAATCAAGACGCCGCAGGTAGTCTCCAGGTCACTGTGGGAAAAATCCGGGCACTGGGACAAGTTCAAGGACGACATGTTCACCACGGAGTCCGAGAAGCACGACTACGCCATCAAGCCCATGAACTGCCCTTGCCATGTGCAGGTTTTCAACCAGGGCCTGAAGAGCTACAAGGATCTGCCCCTGCGCCTGGCGGAATTCGGTTCCTGCCACCGTAACGAAGCCTCGGGCGCCTTGCACGGCCTGATGCGGGTTCGCGGGTTTACCCAGGATGACGCGCACATTTTCTGCGAAGAAGATGCCATTCAGCAGGAGGTGTCTGACTTTATCCAGATGCTTCACGAGATCTATGAAGACTTCGGGTTTACCGAAATCCTTTACAAACTTTCAACCCGCCCGGAAAAGCGCGTGGGTTCCGATGAAGTCTGGGACAAGGCAGAAGCCGCCCTGGAAGAGGCTCTGAACCGTGAAGGCGTTGATTGGGAGCTGTTGCCTGGCGAAGGCGCGTTTTATGGCCCGAAAATCGAGTTTTCCCTGAAAGACTGCATCGGCCGGGTGTGGCAGTGTGGTACCATTCAGGTCGATTTTTCCATGCCGGGGCGCCTTGGAGCCCAATACGTAGCGGACAATTCAGAGCGCAAGACGCCTGTTATGCTTCATAGGGCGGTTCTGGGGTCGTTCGAGCGGTTTATCGGGATCCTGATTGAAGAATACGAAGGCGCATTTCCGACCTGGCTGGCGCCCACGCAGATTGCTGTACTGAATATCACCGACAATCAGCGTGATTTTTGCCAGAATCTTGCAAAAAAGTGGGATTCTCTTGGTTATAGGGTTAATGCTGACTTGAGAAACGAGAAGATCGGCTTTAAAATCCGCGAGCATACTATCAACAAAGTCCCTTTCCTTGTTGTTGTCGGTGACAAAGAGGTCGAGAACAACGCCGTTGCGGTGAGAACCCGTAAAGGCGAAGATTTGGGAACTTTATCGCTGGAAGCGTTTGAGCAGCTGATGGCTGACGAAATCAACCGCAAAGGCAGAACCAAAACGGAGATCTGATTATTAAACAGCGAGCGAATCGGGGGCGTACACCAAAGGCGCCAATCAATGAGAATATTGACGCAACTGAAGTCCGTCTTATTGACGCAGAGGGCAACCAAGTCGGCGTAGTGTCGATAGAAGATGCAATCAAGCAGGCGGAAGAAGCGTCTCTTGACCTGGTTCAGGTTACGGATTCCGATCCGATCGTCTGTAAGATAATGGACTACGGCAAGAAAATCTTCGATGAGAAGAAAGCCAAGGCTGCTGCCAAGAAAAAGCAGAAGCAGACCCAGGTCAAAGAGCTTAAGTTCCGTCCAGGAACTGAAGAAGGGGATTATCAGGTCAAACTACGCAACCTGGTACGTTTCCTTGAAAACGGGGACCGCGGCAAAATCACTATTCGCTTCCGTGGGCGTGAGATGGCACACCAGGAAATCGGTATGAAGCTCATGAACAGGATTGAAGCGGATATTGAAGAGATTGCCCAGGTAGAACAGCGGCCGAAAATGGAAGGCCGCCAGATGACCATGGTTGTGGCTCCCCGCAAAAAGAAGTGAACCTGATCAGGTATTGATCCCCCGCGGTCGCGGGGGATTTGTCGTTCAGGAACACATTGATGTCATTTAAAAACAGAATGCGGAGTTTTAAAAAATGTCCAAGATGAAAACCAAAAGCGGGGCCACCAAGCGGTTCAAGAAAACCGCCACCGGCTTCAAGCACAAGCAGTCCTTCACCAGTCATATCTTGACCAAGAAGAGCCCCAAGCGTAAGCGTCAGCTCCGTGGTACCAAGCTGATTGCCAAGTCTGATGTGGCTTCCATCAAGCGTATGACAGCGTGCTGATTCAGCCGCTAACGATTCCTGCAAAGGTTTAAAGGTAGAAGGATTAAAGTATGGCTCGTGTAAAGCGTGGCGTGGTAGCACGTCGTCGTCACAAGAAAATCATGAATCAGGCCAAGGGTTACTACGGAGCGCGTAGCCGCGTCTATCGTGTAGCCAAGCAGGCGGTCATCAAAGCCGGTCAGTATGCTTATCGTGACCGTCGTAATCGCAAGCGTTCATTCCGCGCACTGTGGATCGCCCGTATCAATGCCGGCGCCCGTGCCAACGGTCTGTCCTACAGCCGTCTGATTGCCGGCCTGAAAAAGGCCAATGTCGAGATCGATCGCAAAGTTCTGGCTGACCTGGCCATGAACGAGCAGCAAGCGTTTACTGCTGTTGTTGAGAAGGCAAAAGCGTCTCTGTGATCGCTTAGCTCTTTCATCGGTTACTGATCGATTCAGGCGTCTCCATGGGTTCATGAAGACGTCTTCTGATAGGGGAAGGGCGCGCTCTTCCCCTATTTTTGTTTAGAGCGATTCCATTTCTGGATTGGAGCAGGGTCAATGGAAAACCTGGATCAACTTGTTCAGGACGGTCTGGCAGCGGTTGAGAGTGCCGACAGCTTGCAGGCACTGGACCAGATTCGTGTTGAATACCTTGGCAAGAAGGGTGTGATCACCCAACAGGCGAAGACACTGGGCAAGCTGTCTGCGGAAGAGCGCCCGGCCGCCGGCCAGAAGATCAACGAAGCCAAGGGGCAGGTCGAACAGGCAATCAACGCCCGCCGAACGGATCTTGAACGAGCGGCCATTGAGCAGAAGCTGGCCAGTGAATCCATTGATGTGACCTTGCCAGGCCGCGGACAGGACCTCGGCGGCCTGCACCCGGTGACCAGAACCCTGCAGCGTATTGAACAGTTTTTCTCCCGTGCCGGCTACACCGTGGAGCAGGGCCCTGAAATCGAAGATGATTATCACAACTTCGAAGCCCTTAATATCCCGGGGCACCATCCCGCCCGCGCCATGCACGACACGTTCTATTTCAATCCGGGCACGTTGCTGCGCACCCACACCTCTCCGGTTCAGATCCGCACCATGGAGGCCGGTAAGCCGCCGTTCCGAATGATCTGCCCCGGGCGGGTCTATCGCTGTGATTCCGACATGACTCACACACCCATGTTCCACCAGGTGGAAGGGCTGCTGGTGGAGAAGGACGTCAGCTTTGCCGATCTGAAGAGCTCCGTTGAAGAATTCCTGAGAGTGTTCTTCGAGCGCGATCTGAAAGTGCGTTTCCGGCCGTCGTATTTCCCGTTTACAGAACCCTCTGCGGAGGTGGATATCGAGTGGGGGCGTGAAGAAGACGGCAGCATCAAGTGGCTCGAAGTGATGGGTTGCGGCATGGTTCATCCCAAAGTATTCGAACATTGCGGTATCGATGCCGAAGAATACCGGGGCTTTGCGTTTGGTCTCGGCGTTGAGCGTCTGGCCATGCTTCGCTATGGCGTGAATGACCTGCGTATGTTTTTCGAGAACGACCTCCGCTTCCTGCGGCAGTTCCGTTGAACACCTCATCAGGGCAATTGAATTAACAGGCACAATCGCATCAGGACAAGGCAGATACCATGAAATTCAGTGAGCAGTGGCTACGGGAATGGGTCAATCCGGCGAACGACACCCAGGCATTGATGGACCAGATCACCATGGCGGGTCTGGAAGTTGACGGATTTGAGCCGGTAGCCGGCAAGTTCAGTGGCATTGTGGTGGGTGAGGTGGTTTCCGTGTCGCCTCATCCGGATGCGGACAAGCTTCGGGTCTGCCAGGTTAACGATGGCAATCAGACCGTACAGGTGGTCTGTGGTGCGCCCAATGTGCGTGATGGCCTCAAGGTTCCTTTTGCAGTGGTGGGGGCCCTGTTGCCGGGGGACTTCAGGATCAAAAAGGCGAAACTTCGCGGCCAGTCCTCTGAGGGCATGTTGTGCTCGGAAGCCGAGCTGGGTCTGTCTGAAAATCAGGACGGCTTGATGGAACTGCCTGAAGCGGCACCGGTGGGCCAGGAACTGAGTGATTTTCTCAAGCTGAACGATGTCACTATTGATGTGGATCTGACCCCGAACCGCAGCGACTGCCTGTCCATCAAGGGCATTGCCCGTGAAGTGGGCGTATTGAACAGCCTGGTGGTGGAAGGCCCGGAAATGGCTCCGGTGGAAGCGGTGCATTCGGAGGTGCCGGAGATTGCTGTCAGGGCACCCGAGGGCTGCCCCCGCTACCTGGGTCGGATCCTGCGCAATGTGGATCTGAGCGTGGAGTCGCCGCTGTGGATGCAGGAAAAGCTGCGTCGCTCCGGTATCCGCTCTATCGATGCCGCGGTGGATGTGACCAACTACGTCATGCTGGAACTGGGCCAGCCGCTGCATGCTTTTGACCGTGATGAAATTGAAGGCGGTATTGTTGTTCGCAGGGCGGAGCCGGGTGAAAAACTGGTTCTGCTTGACGGCCAGGAAGTGGAGCTGACCGGAGATACCCTGGTCATTGCCGATCATGCCAAGCCGATTGCCATTGCTGGCGTGATGGGGGGAGAACATTCCGGTGTCAGTGAGAGAACCCGGGATCTGATCCTGGAAGCGGCGTATTTCGATCCGATCACTCTCGCTGGCAAGGCGCGCCATTATGGCCTGCATACCGATGCGTCTCACCGTTTTGAGCGGGGCGTGGACTATGAGTTGGCCCGCGACGCCATGGAACGGGCGACTGCGCTGCTGATGTCCATCGTCGGTGGTGAGCCCGGCGATATTGTCGAAGTGGTCAGTACGCAGGACCTGCCGGGAGATCGCACGGTGGATCTTCGTGAACAGCGCGTAGCCGATGTACTGGGCCTGGAGATCGACCGCACTACGGTTGAGGAGATCCTGACGCGGCTTGGTCTTCGCATCGACAAGTTGCTGAAAAATGGCTGGCGTGTGCATGTACCCAGCTTCCGCCCGGATATCAGCATCGAAGAAGACCTGATTGAAGAGATTGGCCGGATCTTCGGCTATAACAACCTGCCCGTCACTGAACCGACCGGGTCATTGGGCCTGAGAGCGCAGGAAGAAGCAGTTCGTCCGGTTTCAGCTATTCAGAACTATTTTGTGGACTGCGGTTATCAGGAAGCCATTACCTACAGCTTTGTGGACCCGAAAGTTCAGGCGCTGGTTGATCCCGAACGGGAAGGTATTGCTCTGGCCAACCCCATTTCTTCCGATCTTTCGGTTATGCGCACCAGTCTCTGGAGCGGGTTGCTGAAAACCGTTGGCCACAACCAGAATCGGCAACAGCCTCGTATCCGGCTGTTCGAAACCGGCCTCAGGTTTGTAAAGGATGGTGACGAGATCGATCAGCAGCCAATGCTCGCTGGAGTGGTCGTTGGCAATCAGCTACCGGAAAACTGGGCAAATGGTCGCAGAAATGCCGATTTCTTTGATGTAAAAGGGGAATTGGAGAGCCTGTTCCGTCTTCTCGGGATCGACGTCCAGTTTCTTGCCAGCCAGCACCCGGCGCTGCATCCGGGCCAGACTGCCGAATTGCTGCGCGATGGAGTACATGTAGGCTGGCTGGGCACATTGCACCCACAAGTTCAGAAAAAACTGGAACTTAATGGCACGATTCTGATGTTTGAGCTATTCTTGAATTCGATCGTTTCGGGATATGTGCCTAATTTCAAAGATATTTCAAAATTCCCTGAAGTTCGGCGGGATTTGGCTATCATTATCGGAAGCGATGTGGGGTTTGCAGATGTCGAGCGTGTGGCGAAAAATCACGCCGGTGAGCACCTCACGGCTTTGCGTGCGTTTGATGTCTATGAAGGTGAAAGCCTGGGTGAAGGGAATCGCAGCCTTGCCCTGAGCCTGTTCTGGCAGCATCCCGAGCGCACACTAAATGAAGAAGAGGTGCATTCGCTCTTCAACGGTGTCATCGAGGCATTGCAGGAAGAGTTGGGGGCAACACTGAGGAGTTAACAGATGGCGGCTTTGACGAAAGCGGAAATGGCAGAGCGGTTGTATGAAGAATTGGGGCTCAATAAACGCGAAGCCAAGGAGATGGTAGAAGCTTTTTTCGATGAAATCAGGGGCGCTCTCAGCCATAACGAACAGGTCAAATTGTCGGGATTCGGCAACTTCGACCTGCGTGACAAGAAACAGCGGCCGGGACGGAATCCGAAAACGGGTGAGGAAATCCCGATCAGCGCACGGCGTGTTGTTACGTTTCGCCCGGGACAAAAACTAAAACAGAAAGTAGAAGCGTATGCTGGAACCCAGTCATAACAACGAATTACCCACGATACCGGGTAAACGTTACTTTACCATCGGTGAGGTTGCCGAACTCTGCGCGGTGAAGGCGCACGTTCTCAGGTACTGGGAACAGGAGTTCCCGCAACTGTCGCCTGTCAAGCGCCGTGGTAATCGTCGCTATTATCAGCGTGCTGACGTGATCACCATCCGCCAGATTCGCAGCCTGCTTTATGATCAGGGCTACACTATTGGTGGCGCCAAGCAGAAGCTCAGCAGCCATGAGGTGAAAGACGATACCTCTCAATACAAGCAGCTGATCCGGCAGATGATTACCGAGCTTGAAGAGGTGCTGGATGTGCTTAATGCACCGGTAAAGTGAGTACACCTCAACCAGACAAAAAAACCGAAGGCTCGCCTTCGGTTTTTTTGTTCCTGAGAGCTATTTAGAATTATGGTGTTGAGGCGGTAGCCGATTTCCTTCTGAGGCTCGTATAGCTGTCTTCACCCAACAAATTGGAGTACAACAAGATGATCGGATACGTAACCATCGGTGTGAAGGACATGGAAAAGGCCAAGAAATTTTACCTTGAGCTGCTGGGTGATCTTGGTGCAAAGGAGTTGCTGGATCTTGGCCGAATCGCATTTATCGGGAAGGATATGAAGTCACCGATGTTGGCAGTCTGCACGCCGGTGGACGGGCTGGACGCTAACTGTGGCAACGGCAATATGTTTGCAATTCCTCCTGGCTCAAAAGAAGCGGTGGATGCGCATTACCAGCGAGCGATCGAATTGGGTGCCACCAGCGACGGCGAGCCCGGGCAGCGTATTCCGAACCAGTTCTATGGCGCCTACGTTCGCGACCCGGACGGCAACAAGCTGGCCTTCTTCCATTTCGGCTAGTGTTTGCAGGATGGATCAGGCCAGCCCGGTAGCGTTTGCGGCCGGGGCTCTTTTCAGGGGCGGGAAAGCAGATGGCTGGAAAGTACACGTTTACATTGGGAGCGCGTACCTGGCATTTCAGGAGCCTGGCAGACCTGTTGGCCAAGGCAACCCCGGCACGCTCCGGCGACAGGCTCGCCGGAGTTATAGCGGAATCAGCAGAAGAGCGTGTTGTCGCCCAGATGCGCCTTGCCGAGCTGCCACTGCAGGCGTTTCTCTCCGAGGCGCTGATTCCCTACGAGCAGGACGAGATAACCCGCCTGATACTGGATACCCACGACAGGAACGCATTTGCAGCAATATCCCACCTTACTGTCGGGGATTTCCGCAACTGGTTGTTGGGTGATCACGCCACGCCGGGCACTCTTGAACAACTCCGAACAGGCCTGACACCGGAAATGGTGGCCGCGGTCAGCAAGTTGATGCGCAATCAGGATCTTATCCTTGTGGCAAAGAAGTGCCAGGTTACCACGGCGTTTCGAAGTACCATCGGGCTTCCTGGTCATCTTTCTACCCGGCTCCAGCCGAACCATCCGACCGACGACGTTTCTGGCATTGCTGCAAGCATTCTGGATGGCCTGCTCTACGGCAACGGCGATGCCGTTATCGGCATCAACCCGGCCACAGACAATGTCAGCCAGGCTATAAAGCTGATGCAGCTGATGGATGACGTTATCCAGAAATACGAAATCCCTACCCAGTCCTGCGTGCTCACCCATGTCACCAATACCATCGAGGCCATCGAACAGGGCGCACCTGTGGACCTGGTATTCCAGTCCATCGGCGGCACCGAGGCCACCAACAGCAGCTTCGGGTTTAACCTCGCTACGTTGCAGGAAGCCAGAGAGGCGGCCCTGTCACTGAAGCGTGGCACGGTAGGCAATAACGTGATGTATTTCGAGACAGGGCAGGGCAGCGCTTTATCTGCCAATGCCCACCACGGCCTGGATCAGCAGACCTGTGAGGCCAGGGCTTACGCCGTGGCGCGTCGCTTCGACCCCTTGCTGGTCAATACCGTGGTCGGGTTCATTGGCCCGGAATACCTCTTTGACGGCAAGGAAATCACGAGGGCGGGGCTGGAAGATCATTTCTGCGGTAAATTACTCGGTGTTCCCATGGGGTGTGACATCTGCTATACCAACCACGCCGAAGCCGATCAGAACGATATGGACAACCTGCTTACCCTGCTCGGCGTTGCCGGTTGCAATTTCATCATGGGCATCCCCGGTTCTGATGACATCATGCTGAATTACCAGACGACTTCCTTCCATGATGCCCTTTACGCCAGGCGGGTTCTCGACCTCAGGCAGGCCCCCGAATTCGAAGAGTGGCTGGCCCGGACAAAGATTTTTGAAGATGTGTCACGGTCCGAGCCAAGCCATACCTTGCCGGACCTGTTCAAAGGGCCGCTGAAAGCTCTGAACCGGGAGGATGGCCGTGAGTGAGCAGAGGTCGCTGGTTACTGAGAATGTCTGGCGGGTACTGGGCGAGTTCACCGACGCCAGAATTGGCCTGGGCCGGGCTGGCGTCAGCCTGCCCACCGCGGAGCTGCTGAAGTTCCAGTTGGCCCATGCCCGGGCCAGAGACGCAGTACACTTTCCTCTGGATGTTGATCGACTGGCAAGCGAACTGAGCAACGCATCGGCCGCCCTGCCAACAGAATCTCCACTCCTGCTCAAAAGCCGGGCAGAGGATCGCCTGACTTACCTCCAGCGCCCGGATCTCGGGCGGGCCCTGTCACCGGACTCTGCAGCCCTGCTGGCCGATTACCACGAAAGCAACACGGATGGGTTCGATGTCGCTATAGTGATAGCTGATGGCCTGTCGTCAATCGGCATTCAGAATAATGCGGTGCCCATGGTGACACGGCTTCTTGCGGACCTGGGCTCAGGGAAGGAGACCTGGCGACTTGCGCCCCTGACAATTGTAAAGCAGGGGCGGGTCGCTATCGGAGACCAGATTGGTGAATACCTCGGAGCCAGAATGGTGATCGTGATGATTGGCGAGCGCCCGGGGCTCAGTTCACCGGACAGCCTGGGAATATACCTTACCTGGGGCCCCGAACAGGGCCTCAGCGATGCCCGCAGAAACTGCATCTCGAATGTGCGGTCTGCGGGGTTGAGTGTCGAGCATGCCAGCCAGCGCCTGCTTTACCTGATGCGTGAGGCAACAAGACTGGGAACCTCCGGTGTGGCGCTCAAAGATCGTACCGAAGAAGTTGTGATTGGTAAGGCCGGGGATGCCGGGAATTTCCTGATGGGATCATAAGGAATCAATGCTCACGGGTCGTTTGAATCCGAGGCGCAGAACTCTTAGGCTGGGGCCGGTTATGGTTCTGCGTGCAGACCCTGGTTCCTGTTGAGTAATGGGAGTCACTATGAAGTCCATGTCGAGCACAGTGTTTGCTCTTCTGGGTGCGGCGCTTGTCGCAATCAGTTACGGGCTGGCGCGCTTTGCTTTCGGGCTGTTTGTGCCTCCCATTCGTGGTGATCTGGAACTGACGTCTTACGTCATTGGTATTATTGGCGCGCTTCCATTGATCAGTTTCGTTCTGGCCATGGTGGTTGCGCCTTTCATTGCTGATCGCTTTGGTGCCCGGAACACAGCGGTTCTGTCCGGTGGATTCGGTGTTGCCGGCCTCGCGCTGATAAGCCAGGCCACGGGCCCGCTATCGCTCGGCGTGGGTGTGCTCGCCTGCGGTATCTGCACCGGGCTAATGATGCCAGCGCTTACCGCCGCTATGCAGGTGCTGGTAGACCGTTCTGTGCACGGGCGCGTTAGCTCGGCCATGAACGCGGGTACCAGTATCGGCATTGCCGTCGCCGTGCCTACGATACTGTTCCTGTCCGGCGCATGGCGCTTTGCGTATCTGTCTTTTGCCGCCCTGGCGGCAGTTGGGGTCATTGCCACCTGGCTCTTCATACCCTCGGTGTCGCGAATCATGCCGTCAAACGCGGCCCCGCCACCGCCGATCAGCGCGCTGCAGTGGTCGCGACTCTTCCGGCTCTCATTGTTCGCATTCGCTATGGGCTTCGTATCGGCGCCGTACTGGATTTTTGCTCCGGATCTGGTGGTCAATCTTGGTGCCCTGTCGTCCGACCAGACCGGGTGGCTGTGGCTCGCAGTCGGTATCGCCGGTCTTGGAGGTGCTGTGGTGAGTGACCTGGCCGATCGCAACAACCCGCCGATCACCCACGCACTGATGCTGGTAATGCTGTCCGCAAGCCTGGCACTGCTCGCTGCCAGCCCTGAGCTCCTGACCCTCGCTGCGTTTTCCGCGCTGGTATTCGGCCTGGCCTACATGAGCCTGACCGGGCTTTACCTGATGACCGGCATCCGCCTGTTGCCAGGTCGGCTGTCCATGGGGCCAGTGCTGCCATTCGTGGCCTGCGCACTCGGGCAGGCGGCGGGTTCCCCTATTATCGGCCTGTTGGTGGACGAATTTGGCTATGCCGAAGGGTTTGCCATGTTCTCCTCGGTCGGCATCCTTGTAGCGATCCTGTCGCCACTGTACCCACGCTATATTGAAGAAGGGGTCGAGGAAGAGCCGGAAGAGACTGGCCTGCAAGCGGCTTACGACTATCAGCTCCAGGACGAGGAGGGTGAGCCGCTCAGATCTGACGAGGATGAAGTCACTACCACCTGACAGAAACAACAAAGCCCGGACCTTCCGGCCCGGGCTTTGTTGTAGGGAATTCTGGTCGGGACGGTAGGATTTGAACCTACGACCCCTTGCACCCCATGCAAGTGCGCTACCAAGCTGCGCTACGCCCCGAAACTGCCATTGGCCAAAGAAAGTTGAGATAAATCTCAGTGGCTTAGCGGGAGCGAAGTCTACACCAGCTTCTTAAGAAAATAAACATCTTCAGGGCATTTCGGCGATGATTTCTAGCGCAGCTTGGTTTCCCTCAGTTCCATGATGAATTCGGGAGGGTCAAAGCTGTCACTTCGCGCTACGGGCCAGTATTTATCGTATACCCTGACACCGGTTTCACCTTCAAGAAGTGCACCCGGCGCAAGAAACCGAAACAGATCCAGATAGGAATGGATCTCGGTTTTTGAGGTCCGGCTGAGGATGTGTTCGGGGCCCAGTGCCGAGGGATGGTTGAGACCAGAAGCGGCGAGCAGGTTCCTGAGCGCGTCCAGAGTGTTCTTGTGGAAGTTGTAGACGCGCTGGCTTTTGTCCTCAACGTCCAGCTTTTTGCCTCGCCCGGGGTCCTGCGTGGCAACGCCGCTGGGGCACTTGCCGGTATGGCAGTTGAGTGCCTGAATGCAGCCAAGGGCAAACATATAACCCCGTGCGGCGTTACACCAGTCGGCGCCCAGGGCGAGGGTACGGGCAATACCAAAGGCGGAGGTGATCTTGCCCGCCGCGCCGATGGCGATGTCCTCACGCAGGTTGGTGCCAACCAGCGTATTGTGCACCAGTAGCAGGGCTTCGGTCAGGGGCTCACCGAGACGGTTGATAAATTCCAGGGGTGCCGCACCAGTGCCACCTTCGCCGCCATCCACGACGATAAAGTCCGGCTTCTTGCCAGTGTCCTGCATGGCCTTGACGATAGCGAACCACTCCCACGGGTGACCAATCGCCAGCTTGAAGCCCACGGGCTTGCCGCCCGAGAGCTCTCTAAGCTTCTCAATAAACTCCAGCATTTCGATGGGCGTACTGAAAGCCGGGTGGCTGGCGGGTGAGACCACGTCCTTGCCCGGCTCCACGCCTCTGGCTTCCGCGATTTCAGTGGTCACCTTTTCGCCGGGCAAGATGCCGCCGTGCCCGGGTTTTGCTCCCTGAGATAGCTTGAGTTCTATCATTTTTACCTGATCAAGAGAGGCGTTTTTCCGGAACATTTCCTCAGAGAAGCTGCCATCTTTGTTTCGACACCCGAAATAACCGGAACCAATTTCCCAAACCAGATCGCCACCGGGTTCCCGATGATAGCGGGAGATCGACCCTTCACCGGTGTCGTGATAGAAATTGCCCAGCTTTGCGCCCTTGTTCAGGCTCAAAATGGCGTTGGGTGAAAGTGAGCCAAAGCTCATGGCGGAGATGTTGAAAACACTGGCTCTGTAGGGCTTGGCGCAATTTTTTCCGATGTCGATCCGGAAGTCGTTGCTTTCAATTTCAGTAGGGCGCAGGGAGTGGTTAAGCCACTCAAAGCCTTCTTCATACATATTGAGCTGTGAGCCAAAAGGTCGCTTATCCAGGACATTTTTTGCACGCTGATAAACGATTGTGCGCTGCTCCCGGGAAAAAGGCCGTTCTTCCGTATCTGACTCGATGAAGTACTGGCGTATTTCCGGGCCAATGGATTCAAAAAAGTAGCGAAAATGCGCGATGATCGGGTAATTGCGGCTGACTGTGCGTTTGCTTTGTACCAGATCCCGGGTGCCAAGGGCCGTCAGGCCAGCGAAAAGCAGGGGCAGGATATACCAGCCGCCCCAATAAACGCTCAGGGGAAGGGTAATCAGAAGTCCGGCAATGCTGGCGACGTAGAGTGTGTAGCGGAAAGGAAAGGTTCTCGTTTTGGCCATTTTAACCTCAGTCTGGTAACAGAAGGCGTTCAATAAGGAAAAAAACCGTCGTGTTTCTGGATTTGGTCTATTCTTGATTAAGTGCCTCAGTATAACGCCACTTTGATGTTTTGAACTCAAACCAATAAGATGTCGAACTTGTAACGTGAAGAGATAAGTACTTTTACTCATTCCTGATCAAAATAAGGGGGCTCCCATTGTGGGTGAGGTAGTCAAAGACGAATACTCGACGGATTACGTCGCGGGGCAGGACAACATCCAGAAGTTTGGGTTTGACCTGCACGCGCCGGTGTTTCCGATTACAGCAGTGCTCGTTTTACTGTTTGTAGTTGGTACTCTGATGTTTCCTGCACAATCGAAGGAAATTCTGGACGGTTTGAAGTGGGAAATTATTGGCAGTTTTGACTGGTTTTTCCTGCTCAGTGCCAATATTTTTGTCATTGTGAGCCTCGCGCTCATCTTCATGCCTGTTGGTAAAATCCGCCTTGGCGGCATGGATGCGAAGCCGGACTTCTCGACCCTGTCCTGGTTCTCCATGCTGTTTGCTGCCGGTATGGGGATCGGCCTCATGTTCTGGGGCGTTGCCGAGCCGGTGGCCTATTATACCGGCTGGTACGAAACCCCGTTCAACGTTGAAGCCAACTCCTCCGAGGCCGCTGGTCTGGCTATGGGCGGCACCATGTTCCACTGGGGTCTTCACCCCTGGGGTATCTACGCGATCGTGGCTCTGTCACTGGCGTTCTTTGCCTTTAACAAGGGGATGCCACTGACCATCCGGTCGGCGTTCTTCCCATTGCTGAAGGACAGGGTGTGGGGCTGGCCTGGCCACGTGATCGATATCCTCGCCGTTGTTGCAACCATTTTTGGTTTGGCAACGTCGCTTGGTTTCGGCGCGCAACAGGCTGCTTCCGGCATGAACTACCTGTTTGACACAGGCTCAGGCATCAACGTCCAGATGGCGATCATCGTAGGCGTAACAGCGCTAGCGCTGATTTCGGTCCTTCGGGGCCTCGATGGTGGTGTGAAAATCCTGAGTAATATCAACATGGCGTTGGCAGGCATTCTGCTGTTCTTTGTGATTTTTGCTGGCCCGACTATGGCCATTCTGGGAACCCTGTGGACGACGACCTCCAGCTACGTGGCCAATATTGTGCCACTGAGCAACCCGTTTGGCCGTGAAGATGAAGCCTGGATGCACGGCTGGACCGTGTTCTACTGGGCCTGGTGGATTTCCTGGTCACCGTTCGTTGGTATGTTCATTGCCCGGGTCTCCAAAGGCCGCACAGTGCGTGAATTTGTTACGGCCGTTCTTCTGATTCCCACGCTCATCACCATTGTATGGATGAGTGGTTTCGGTGGCGCGGCGCTGGAGCAGATCCAGCAGGGCACTGGTGCTCTTGCTGAAGAAGGCCTGACCGATGTGTCGCTGGCGATGTTCCAGATGTTTGCCAACCTGCCGCTGACCGGCATTCTGTCATTCGTTGGCATTGTATTGGTAATTGTGTTCTTCGTGACATCGTCTGACTCCGGTTCGCTGGTTGTCGACAGCATTACCGCTGGCGGCAAAACCGATGCCCCGACTGCTCAGCGTGTCTTCTGGGTTGTGATGGAAAGTGCCATCGCGGCCGCGCTGATCTTCGGTGGTGGTGATGATGCCCTGGGCGCGATCCAGGCTGTCGCTATCAGTGCTGGCCTGCCGTTCACGGTTGTCATGCTGATCATGACATGGGGTCTGCTGAAAGGGCTGACCCATGAGCGCAAGCTGCTCGTGGCCAACGGAGAGATGTAAAAGCACCCTTGAGTTGAGCGAAAAAAAACCGGGGCCTTTTGGCTCCGGTTTTTTTATGCCTTGAGTACAGGCGTAGTTGTACCGGATTACCGAAAGAGATGGCCAGCAGACTTTGATTCTTAGAGTTCAAACTTTTAGCATTTCCCACGTGTAATGTTCAGGTGGTCTAAAATAAATTCGGCTACCAAATTTTACAGCGATGGGGGACATCACTTTGGGTGACGTCATTAAAGATGAGTATCAGACCGACTACGTAGCAGGGCAGGATAATATTGCCAAGTTCGGTTTTGATATACACAACATTGTATTTCCGGTAACGGCATTACTGATTGTTGCTTTTGTCGTTGGAACGCTGATTTTTCCATCCGGAGCGAAAGAGTTACTCGATAGTGCCAAAAACGGTGCTATTGCTGCGTTTGATTGGGGCTTCCTTCTCAGTGCCAACCTGTTTGTTCTTCTTAGTCTGGCTCTTATTTTCATGCCAGTGGGTAAGATTCGGATCGGCGGCGTCGATGCCAAACCCGAGTTTTCCCTGTTGTCCTGGTTCGCGATGTTATTTGCCGCCGGTATGGGCACTGGTCTGATGTTCTGGTCGGTCGCCGAGCCTGTTGCCTATTACACGGACTGGTTTGGAACGCCACTGGGTGTCGAGCCGAACACGGCAGAAGGCGCTCGACTGGCAATGGGGGCGACGATGTATCATTGGGGCCTGCATCCCTGGGCGATCTACGCCATTGTTGGCCTCTCATTGTCATTCTTTGCGTTCAACAAAGACCTGCCACTGACCATTCGCTCAGCGTTTTTCCCGATTCTCGGTGACAAGGTGTGGGGTTGGCCTGGCAATGTCATTGATACCGTCGCGGTTCTGGCGACGATTTTCGGTCTTGCCACCTCGCTTGGCTTTGGTGCCAAGCAGGCAGCCTCCGGCATTTCCTATCTGTTTGATATTGAAGGTGGCCTCAATGTTCAGGTGGCCGTCATCGCTGGTGTGACGGCGGTCGCAACCATTTCGGTTATTCGGGGTATTCACGGCGGTGTGAAGATGCTGAGTAATGCGAATATGGTGATGGCAGGGCTGCTGCTTGCTTTCGTCCTTTTCGCAGGTCCCACTCTGGCCATTTTCAACTGGTTGTGGGAAACAACTGTTTCCTATGCTTCGAATATGGTGGCGCTGAGCAATCCATTCGGCCGTGAAGATGACACCACCTGGTTCCACGGCTGGACGGTGTTCTACTGGGCCTGGTGGATATCCTGGTCGCCATTCGTGGGTATGTTCATCGCCCGCGTGTCCAGGGGCCGCACAGTGCGTGAATTTGTGACGGCAGTGCTGATCATCCCGACGATCATTACCGCAGTCTGGATGAGCACCTTTGGTGGCAGTGGGCTTGAGCAGGTTCAGAACGGCATCGGAGCGCTGGGTTCCGAAGGGCTGACCGATGAATCCCTGGCGCTGTTCCAGGCATTGGAGAACATTCCATTCGCGGCCATTACATCATTCATCGGCATCACGCTGGTACTGACCTTCTTTATCACCTCTTCCGATTCCGGTTCACTCGTAATCGACAGCATCACCTCCGGCGGAAAGGTTGACGCCCCCAAAGGCCAGCGAATCTTCTGGGCCGTTACCGAGGGTACGATTGCCGGTGTGCTGCTGTTCGTTGGCGGAGAGGAGGCACTTGCGGCTCTGCAGGCAGGTGCCTTGAGTGTCGGCTTACCATTTACGCTGGTGCTGTTGGTAATGAGTTATAGTCTGTTCAAAGGGCTGCACCATGAGCGCCGACTGCTGATTGCCGAGGGCAAGATGTGATCGGCTGACGCTTCGTGAGTCCCGGTAAAGTCACTTAGAAGGGCCCTGTGCGACAGCGCCCTTCTGCTATGCGGTAATGCAAAAATCAACGGGCGTTGAAAGTTTCCATGGCATAGGCAGCCCGGTCTTCGGGCGTGAAGTGGGGCTTGCGAAGGGCTTCAATTTTCCGGAGGCGTGGCAACAGGCCGCGGCCATTGGCCATCTGGATGGCCAGCCCGGGGCGGGCATTCAGTTCGAGCAGCAGAGGGCCGTGGTCGACATCAACAACCAGATCAACCCCCATATACCCCAGCCCCGTGGCCTCGTAGCATCGGGAGGCCATCACCAGCATTTCCTGCCAGTCGTCGATGGCAATGTTCTCCAGTGCCAGGCCGGTATCCGGATGCAATGAGATAGGGCGGTTAAACTGCACTGCGTTCAGGCTGTGTCCGTTGGCAATATTAAGCCCGACACCAACGGCCCCCTGGTGCAGGTTTGCCTTGCCATCAGACGCAGTGGTCGCCAGCCGCAGCATGGCCATCACCGGATAACCCTGAAACACCACAACGCGTATGTCAGGCACGCCCTGGAAGGAATATCTGGCCAGCGCAGGAATGGACGCCACGAGATCTTCAACGATGGCTACGTCTGGTGTCCCTGCGAGGGAATAGAGGCCGGCCAGAATGTTCGAGAGGTGTCGCTCAAGGTAGGGTACAGGCACCCGGGCACCCGACGCTTTGATGTAGTCGTCACCGTCCCGCCCCGTTATCACGGTAATGCCTTTGCCACCGGAGCCCTTGGCGGGCTTGATGGCGAAACCCTTGAGATCCTCCGCCATCTGGCGGAAGCGGGAAATCTCGTGTTGTTGCCGCACTACCTGCAACAGCCTGGGCGTTCGGACATCGTATTCGGCAACGGCAAGCTTGGTCTTCAGCTTGTTATCCACCAGCGGATAGGATACCCGGCTGTTATACCGGGCAATGTAATCCACATTGCGCCGGTTCATGTTCAGCATTCCCAGCCGATTAAGCTTGCAGGGCGATATCCAGCCCATCAGTCGTATACCTTCATGGGGTGGAAACGGCGCAGTTCAGACAGCTTGTAGCCGGTATACTGTCCCATCAGCAGGATCAGCCCCAGCACCACAAGATGCAGCTCCGGGAAGTTGAAAGTCAGATGGCTGGCCAGCGGCGTACTCATCAGTAGAAAAGCGCACACAGCGACGAAAAGGCTGCCGGCGCCCTGAACAAAGACCTCCCGCGGCCCTTCTTCCTCCCAGAGAATGGACATGCGCTCGATCGTCCAGGCGATGATGACCATGGGGAAGAAAGTGACTGTCATACCGGTGTTAAAGCCCATCTGATAGCCGGCAATGCTCAGACCAGCGGTTATAAAGATCACCAGAATGATGAGCGCCGATATCCGGGATACCAGCAACAGGTTGAGGCTGGACAGGTAACTGCGCATCAGCAACCCGATGGCAACCACAGAAATAAACGCGATCAACCCCGGCACCAGTGTGGTCTGCACAAACGCCACGGCGATCAGAATCGGCATGAAGGTTCCGGAGGTCTTGATGCCCACCACAATCCGCATCAGTGCAACAACGAGTGCGCCGAGTGGCAGTAACAGAAGCATCCTGAACATGCCCTGTTCTTCGATGGGGAGCTGATAGAGGCTCAGGAACCCAAGGCCGTTGTCGGAAGACTGGGCCTGTGCCAGTTGCAATGCAGGCACTGTTTGCCTGAGCATGGAGAAGCTGATCTCCGAGTCATCACCACCGACCACATCCAGTAACGAAACAGACTCCTGACGCCACAGCAAAACGTCCTCCGGCAATCCCTGTTCGGCCGTGGTGGGATCAAATGTCAACCACCGGGCGCCATCATAAATCTGAAGAAATTGGCGGAGCTGTTGCTGGCGCCTTGCATCCTCGAGAGCGAGGCCGTCTGCAGTGCGAGCGGGAATGCCGGCATGATTCAGCATCTGGTTAAGCAGTTCGATGTAGTTGGCGTTGGAGACGAGCAGTGTCGTGTTCTGTGCCCGGCTGTCCGGCCGCAGCAGCTTGATCAGCTCACGGGTCATGCTTTCCGGTGTGCTGGACGTGGCCGCTGCCTGTTGAAGCAGTTCGTCAACGGCGGTGGCCTGGGGCTCCTCCCAGAACGCCGGTTCAGGTTTCGGGCGTCGTTTGGGTTCGCTGGCCTGAACCTGCTCGTCCGGCACCAGCTGAACCTTGAAGTACAGTGTCTGAGGGCCGTCGACATCCCGTTTCGACCATTCGGCCCGGCGGTCTCCGGAATCCTCCACAATAGAGAAACCATAGCCGGGGGAGGCGGCCTGTTCGGAAATAATACGGAACCTGGGAGGCTGGTCAGGAATATTCAGGCTGGCAAGTACCGGTTCACCGGTACCCTCGAAATCAATCCGGGCTTCCACCATCCAGACCGGTTGCTGTTCCCCGGTGAACAAGGGTATGCCCAGCTCGACATGACGCCAGACAGCAATTGAAATACCGGCTGCTATCAATAACAGAATGGCAAAGTAGAAAGGGATGCGGGAACGGGGTGTCACGAGTCATCCCCATTGTCTCCGGCGGGTCGGGAGCTTGGCAGTTCTGTGGCAAACTCCTTGCCGACATCAATCAGCATAACGTCCCTCAGAATGTTTCGCCCGACCAGTACCCGGTGGGAAAGATGGCTCCGGTCTGTCAGGGTAAATTCCGCCTGTTGCCGGTGGTTGCCAATCATGAACTGAAGCTCGACAACCACCCGGCGTTCACTTTCGTCGGCGCTGGACTGAATGATTTTGACGCGGCGGGCGATTTCCCTTTCCAGCGTCATTAAATCGTCCGAGTCTGGTACCGGAACATCGAATCTGACCCAGTTATTGCCATCCCTTTCAAACCGCTTAATGTTCCTGGCGTCCAGTGACGAGGTTTCGGCGCCACTGTCAATTCGCGCGTCGTAAACCAGTTCAGCGCCTGCCAGATAGAATTTTTCCAGTTCACCAACGATGACCTTGCCCTTGAGCCTGTCTGCTCTGCCGCTATCGCCGTCGCTCTGGTTCGTGATCGTGCAAACAGGCTCTTCTGGTGCGGGCGGGCAGGTGGGCTTTTCAACCTGTTCCGAGATTGCCTGCAAGATGGTTTTGGTGGACTCTTCATTATTGCGGGTAAGCGTCTGAAAACCTTCATCGGTGCGGTTCTCAAGGCTGACGACCTGGTCGCCCTGTTTGGCAACCGATGTGTTAAGGGCCTCAATGTCCCTTTTCTCAACCATAAAGTACCGGTCTGTCGTGCAGCCGGATATCAAGAACAGTAAAACGGCCGCAGCCGCGAGCTTTCCAAAATCTGAACCCATGAAGAACATCCGAAACCTCTGAACCCGCGGCGTGAATTCTCAAATTCCGGAATACCGTTATGAAGAGTGCCGCAATTAACGTCATTACCCTGAAGGGCAAAGCTATCTTATTCTCAGAGCGGAAGTATACAACAACATAACTGTTCAGGGGGTTTACAGATCATTAACAGCGGGATTATCTGTTTCAGGGTGTCCGGGACAGGAAGTGGTTTTCTGCAAGCACCTCATCAGACCGGAGATATTCCTGAACAATCGGGGAACAATTGAGATAGAAGAGCAGCAGTTCCCTTTGAACGTCCTGATCCTGAATGCGTGAGGCATAGTGGATCAGATCACGTATGGACTCATCACCGTGGTTCTGAAACGTCTTACCGTAGCGGCTCTTGAGAATGCCGGTCAGGCGCTCAAGATGAAACTCACCGGTATGAGTCATGTGCGGAAGTATGCGGAACTCTCCGTGACAGTTCTGCGACCGAAAGCTGCCTTTGGTTTCAGGCCAGTCGGAGGGCGACAGTTCTGATCCCAGTTTTCTCCAGAGCTCTTTAAGCATGTCGAATACTTGTCCTTTCTACTGCCCGGGAACCTTGGTACCGGGACTGCCTATCCATTTTAACGGCAGACAAAGCCTTGTTACCGTTTTAGAGGATATTACGCACCGAGTCCAGAGCTGGATGAGTCAGGCTGAAATTTTTGCCAAGCAGTCGATGACTGAGCGTGTAACAACACGTATCTGACGGGGCGACCCGCAAAAAGGTTCCGCTAATACGGTAAACTGTGGCTGCATTGTCATATTCAAACAACCAGTCAAGGAGATCAGGGTGCCTGAGGCCGTTGTTGCTGTTATGGAAAGCCAGCCGGAGATTGTTGTGTTTGCGGCCATGGTGGTTCTGGTTATGTGCCTGCTGGCGTTCCTGGTCGTGAAGGGTAACCGCACCACCGAAAGCTGGCGGCAGCGGGCGGCCATGCTGGATAATCAGGTGGCGGGTCTGGAGTCGGAAAGCCGGTCCCGGCTGGAGCGCATTGAGCAGCTGGAGGTGGAAAGAGAATCACAACAGCAGCGTGCGGATGAGCTTTCAAGGGCGCTCAGTGACGCGAAGGTCGCCCTCAGGGAGCAGGAGGTCACGCTTGAGAAAGAGCGCCGGTCGACCACGGAAAAGCTGGAACTGCTGGAACGCAATCGCGATGCCCTGAAGCAGGAGTTCGAGAACCTGGCCAATCGCATTTTCGAACAGAAAAGCGAACGTTTCAGTCAGCAGACCCGCACCAGCATTGATACCCTGCTCAACCCGTTCCGTGACCAGTTGCAGGATTTCCGCAAGCGGGTGGAAGATGTCTACACTAACGAAACCCGTGATCGGCAGGCCCTGAGAAGCGAGATAAAGTCCCTGCAGGAACTGAACCGCCAGATCACGGAGGAGGCGTCCAACCTGACCAGGGCGCTCAAGGGTGACAAGAAAATCCAGGGCAACTGGGGTGAACTGATCCTTGAGAGGGTGCTGGAGCGTTCCGGCTTGCGCAAGGGCATCGAGTACGAAACCCAGGGCAGCTACCGCGATGACGACAACCAGCTGTTACGCCCGGACGTGATTGTCCATCTGCCCGACCAGCGCAACCTCGTGGTGGACTCCAAGGTGTCGCTGGTAGCCTATCAGCAATGGGCAACAGAAGAGGACGAAAACGCAAAGGAAGAAGCACTCCGGCAGCATGTGGAAGCCGTTCGCAATCATATCCGAGCACTGAGCGAGAAGGACTACAGCCAGCTCCACGGTTTGCACTCACCGGACTTTGTGTTCCTGTTCATGCCCATTGAGCCGGCATTTGTGGCCGCTTTTCAGCAGGACGAGAACCTATTCGCAGAAGCATTTGAGCGAAAGATTATTGTGGTTACACCAACTACGTTACTGGCCACATTACGCACCATCGAGAACATCTGGCGATATGAACGCCAGAGCCAGAACGCGCGGCGCATTGCAGACAGGGCCAGCGCGGTGTATGACAAGTTAAGGATATTTGTGGAGGCCATGGAAAAACTCGGCACCCAGTTACACACCGCGCAGGGCACTTATGATTCTGCAATGAACACCCTGACCCGCGGGCGCGGTAATCTGATCTCCCAGGCCAATCGCTTTGTCGAGCTGGGCGTCCGTGTTAAAAAAGAACTCCCGAAAGCGATTATGGATCAGGCAGAAGTGGACGCCGAAGACGACGACGCCGTCCGGGATAACCAGCAGGAGTAAAGAACATGGTGAAGATAACCCGAGTCGGGCGCAGTTCAGTTTGCGGCCTTTTGCTGGCATCGTTTCTGATCACCGGTCAGGTTGATGCATTGGAGCCCGAACACGAAATCCGCCGCCTGATGCTGGCCACTGAAGAGGCGGTAACCGGCGAGAACTGGGGCGAGGCGGGCGAATACCTGAACCGTCTTCAGCAACTGGAAGGAGACAAGCCCGCGGACTATTTCTATTTTCGCGGCCGGGTGATGCTGGAATCCGGGCATTTTAACGAGTCCAAATCAGCACTGGAGAGGTACGTCAGCCAGGCTGGTGAGGACGGCGACCACTACACCGATGCACTCAAGCTGATTACACGGGTCGAAAAAACCCGCAAGCAGGAGGGGGCGCGTGCCAGTAAAAGCGGCGAGGACGAGAACGAGCCGGTTGCCATCATCGAGCCTGCCGGCGAAGAATCACTGGAGAACCTGAAGCAGCTGTACCTGGCTGAATCGGACGTGGAAGCCCTGGTGATTCATGCCAACACCCTTCTCGGCGCAGCCGGATGGCGGGCGGATCAGCGAATTGTAAGGCTGGATCAATCGGCAGACATCGCCTACAAGGTGGACAAGCGCAACGATCTGATCAGCATCCAGGAGTCCCGGCGCGAGGATAGCGGCCGCGTGGTCCGGACAACGGAGTCGCTGGGTGTGTTCGGGGTTAATCCGCAGGTGGAATGGAACTGCGAGAGCTCAACCGCCAGTTGCTGGATCTACGACCCGAGAAATGGCTCACGCCTGATGAAACTGAGCCAGAACCGTGAACGGGCACGGGAAATTGCCCGCACCCTCGGCCGTTTGATAAAGACAATGCAGGGCGGTGCCGGTCAATCCGGCAGCTGACCCCGTTCGCCCTCGCGGTAGGCCCCGGGGGTGACGCCCGTCCACTTCTTGAAGGCACGGTGGAAAGTGGAAGGCTCGGTGAACCCGACGCGAAAGGCTATATCGTTGATGGGCAAATCCGGCCGCGACAGGTAGTAGATGGCCATATCCCGCCGCAGCAGATCCTTGATTTCCTGAAACGACGTGTTTTCCTGCTTCAGCCGCCGCCGCAGGGTCTGGGGGCTGGTGTGCAGTTCCGCGGCAATCCATTCAAAATCCGGCAGCGAGCGGCTGAAGTCGCGGCCAATCAGCGCCCGGATACGGCCGGTAAAGGTGTTGCTCTCGTCCGGCCGCGATAACAGGTCCGCCGGTGAGGTTTTCAGGAACTGGCGCATCTCGGGTTTGTCGCGAATTACCGGTGCCTGCAGAAAACGCTTGTCGAAGGTCAGGGTGGTCTCGTTGCCCTCAAACGACAGCGGGCAGTGGAATATGTGCCGGTATTCATCGCCGTGGGACGGCCGCGGGTAACTGAACTCGGCCTTTATCAGCTCCACAGGCTGCCCGATCAGCCAACTGCCCAACCGGTGCCAGATGACCAGGATGCTTTCCCGGAAAAAGTACATCGGGTCGTCTATATCACCTTCAATCGCCGTGACCAGCCGTGCCTCCTGGTTATCCACTTCCAGTTTCATGGCGACCATGGGTTCGAACAGCCGGCAAAATTCGAAGGCCTGGCGGTAAACGGCCTCCAGGTTAGGGCAGTCGATCACCAGGGCACACATGGTGGCAAAGGTGCCGGTACGACAGCGCCGTGGCCCCAGCCCCATGAACTCATCCGCCATACGGTTCCAGATAATCTGCATCAGCCGACTGTATTGGGTGCTGCTGACCCGCGCCATCTCGATTCTCAGCAAATCCGGCGAGATGCCGGCTTCCCGGAGCAGGGCCCGGGTATCAAAACCGGCCTTCTCGGCACCGATCAGTGCGGCTTCCACAAAGTGTCTGGAAACGGTGAGTTCCGACATGACATCCTTTATCCTTATCTGAATGAGGCCCATCATAGAACCCCTCGCTTACAATGCAACCATAAGGAGATTTGCATGCCCGGCCCGCTAAGCCATTTGAAAGTACTGGATTTCAGCACACTGCTGCCTGGCCCCTACGCCACCATGCTGCTGGCGGATATGGGGGCCGATGTGTTGCGTGTTGAAGCGCCGGGTCGCCTTGACCTGACCCGCGTTATGCCCCCGCTGGAAGACGGCGTAAGCACCGCCCACACCTTTCTGAATCGTGGTAAGCGCTCCCTCGGCCTGGACCTCAAGAAGGAGGGCAGTGCGGAGGTTATCAAGCGGCTGGTGAAAGACTACGACATTGTGATTGAGCAGTTCCGCCCGGGCGTGATGGACAGGCTGGGTATCGGCTACGACACCCTGAAAGCCATCAACCCCAACCTGATCTATTGCGCCATCACCGGCTACGGCCAGACCGGCCCCTACAAAGACCGTGCCGGCCACGACATCAATTACCTGTCCCTGGCCGGCGTATCCAGCCACTGTGGCCGCAAGGAGTCCGGACCGCCCCCACTGGGTATCCAGGTGGCCGACGTGGCTGGCGGCTCCCACCATGCGGTCATGGGCATCCTGGCGGCGGTGATTCACAGGCAGCAAACCGGGAAAGGGCAGTACATCGACATCAGCATGACCGATGCCGCCTTTGCCATGAACACCATGGCAGGCGCCGCCGCCCTGGCAGGCGGGCAGGAACAGAAACCGGAAAGCTCAATGCTTAACGGCGGAACCTTCTACGATTACTACCAGACCAGCGACGGCCGCTGGCTGTCCGTCGGCAGCCTGGAGCCCCAGTTTTCCGGCCGGCTGTGCGATGCCCTCGACATTCCGGAAATGAAAAGCTTTGCCCTGAGCCAGAACCCCGAGCACCAGAAAACCATCCGTGACGCCCTGAAAGCCGCCATCGCCGGCAAAACCCTGGCAGAATGGGAAGACGTTTTCACAGAAGTAGATGCCTGCGTAGAGCCGGTGCTGACCATTGCTGAAGCTGCCGAGCATCCCCAAATGAAAGCCCGGAATATGGTCATCGAAGTGCCGAAAAGGGGTGGCGGCGCCCAGAGACAGATAGGCCACCCCATCAAGTTCAGTGCGACACCGTGTGAAAGCCGCTACATAGGGCGGGAACTGGGGGCGGATAACGACGAGGTGTGAGCTGCATCTTCCAGGTTTGGTGCCAGCTTCA
>JBHEPI010000153.1:0-10131 GCA_046260345.1 Marinobacter sp.
CGGGCCGCGGTACGGGATATCTATTCGCCCCGGGAAGCGGCAAAGATTATGGCGATTCTGGCCAGTATAATGGCCCTGGCTCCCGCGATTGCACCAACTCTGGGTGGTTTTATGGTGGTCGGCCTGGGCTGGCAGTCAATCTTCCTCGCGCTGGGTGGCTATGCGCTGGTGATGGCCGTGGTGATTGCAGTGGGTATTCCCGAGCCAATGCGACCTGAGCACCGGCAATCCCTTCGCATTGGCAGCCTGCTGAAAAACTACCGGGCCATTGCCTCAGACATCAGCTTTCTGGGCTATACCCTGGTCAACTCCCTGACGTTTGCCGGCCTGTTTGCCTTTCTGTCCGGGTCTTCGTTTGTGCTGATCGACTTCCTCGGCGTGAAACCGGAACACTTCGGCCTGTTCTTTGCCTGTATTGTTGCTGGCTACATTGGCGGGAACCTCACTGCCATCCGACTCGGCCGACGGCTGACGCCAGACCAGATTCTGGTCCGGGGCCTGATGGTTGCCGTGGCCGGCGGCGGGCTGATGGCCCTGCTGGCGCTGACACAGGTTTATAACGTCTGGGCCGTCATCCTGCCCCAGACTGTTTTCATGATTGGCGTTGGCATGGTATTACCCCAGACCATGGCCGGTGCCCTGGCCAATTTCCCCCGAATGGCGGGCTCCGCTTCCGCGCTTTTCGGCTTTACCCAGATGGTGGTTGCCGCAACTATCGGCGCCCTGGTTGGGTATTTTCACGACGGCACCTCCCTGGTGATGGCCGCCACCATCGCTACCTGCGCCATTGCAGCCCTGGCCAGCTACCTGCTGCTGGTTCAGCGCCACCCGGCGCCCGGATTCGAGCCCGCCTGATAACAACTTAATTCCGTCAGCGGATGAAAAAGCATCCAAAATGAACTACACAGAGTAAGTTGTTTTTACACAAACCCATCAGGGCAGAAACAGGGAGATCCAAATGAGCAATGTAACACTCGGCGGCGATCCGATTACCGTCAGCGGCACCTTGCCGGAACCGGGCGACACAGCACCCGACTTCACCCTTACCACCCAGGGCCTGGAAGACGTCACCCTCGATAACTGGAAGGGCAAGCGCAAGGTTCTTAATATCGTCCCCAGCGTCGATACGCCAACCTGCGCTACCTCCACCCGCAAATTCAATGAAAAAGCCAGCGAACTCGATAACACCGTGGTTCTGGTCATCTCGGCCGATTTACCCTTCGCAGCGGGCCGGTTCTGTGGCGCTGAAGGGCTGAAGGATGTTATTACCCTGTCCAGCTTCCGCAATTACAGTTTCCAGCAGGATTATGGTGTTGCCATTCAGGACGGGCCCCTGGCTGGTCTTACCGCCCGGGCGGTGGTGGTTCTGGATGAAGACAACAAGGTGTTGCACAGCCAGATGGTGGGTGAGATCAAGGATGAGCCGGATTATGAGGCGGCTTTGAAGGCGCTTTGATTGTTCGAATGTTGAAAATTTAGTGTCGGATTACGCCTGCGGCTAATCCGACCTACGGGAGATAGCTGTGTTGTCAGATCGAGCCGGGGGTGGGGTGTGTTTTCTGGCGGGAAAAGGTGTCTGAGCAAAACGAGTTCTTTTCCCATAGGAAAATACACCCCACCCCTGGCTCAGCCCCCAGAGCCCGCAGGCTCCGCGTCGGATTACGCTTCGCTAATCCGACCTACGGATGATGCTAGAATCGCCCTCCAGGCAAAACACCAGGAACCGAAGCCCCAACGTGACCAACGCCGACTCCCAAGCCAGCCTGCCGCGCCAGTTGTTTACCATGACATGGCCCATGCTCTTCGGTGTGCTGTCACTGATGACCTTCCAGCTGGTGGACAGCGCCTTCATAGGCCAGCTTGGCCGCGACCCGCTGGCGGCCCTGGGCTTCACCCTGCCAATGCAACAGCTCATCATCGGCCTCCAGGTCGGCCTGGGCATCGCCACCACAGCAATCATCTCCCGAACCCTGGGCGCAGGCGACCAGCTCCGGGCTGAGCGACTCGGCGGCCTGGTGGTCACCGTGGGTGCGATCCTGGTGATTATTCTGTGCATTGGCATGTGGCTGTTGCAGACGCAGATCATGGCAGCGCTGGGAGCAGAGCAGAGCCTGTTGCCACTGATCCGCAGCTACTGGATCCCCTGGCTGATCTCCGCATGGACCGGCGCCATGCTGTATTTCGGCTACAGCGTGTGCCGCTCCCATGGCGATACCAAACTGCCTGGCTACATGATGGTGGCCACCAGCCTGCTCAACATCGCCCTGGACCCACTCTACATCTTCGTCTTCGGCTGGGGCCTGCCGGGTGCTGCCCTGGCCACCATTACTGCCTTCGGCATCGGCTGTCTGTTCATCTATCCCAAGCTGCTCCGCTGCGGCTGGTTACGCTTTGATCTGAAGGAAATGGCCCTCGGCAAAGCACTCAGACAGTTGAACGGCATTATGGCACCGGCCATGGTCAGCCAGTTGATGCCTCCCATCTCGGCGATGGTGGCCACTGCACTGGTGGCCGGTTTCGGCTCCGCCGCCGTGGCCGCCTGGGGCCTGGGAACGCGCCTGGAGTTCTTCTCCATTGTGGTGGTACTGGCACTGACCATGTCCATGCCCCCCATGGTCGGGCGCATGCTGGGTGCCGGCGAGCTCGGCCAGATCCGCAAACTGGTGCGGCTTGCCGTTCGCTTTGTCGTAGTGTGGCAGCTGGCTATCGGGCTGATCTGGCTGATGGCGTCCGGGCTGGTGTCAGAACTGTTTACCAGTGACCGCGACGTCAGCGATGTGCTGGGCAGTTACCTTGTCAGGGTGCCCCTCAGCTACAGCGGCCTGGGCATCTGCATGCTGATGGTATCTGTCTGCAACGCCCTTGGGCTGGCGCTTCGTGCCCTGCTGGTGTCCACCCTTCGCCTGTTCCTGTGTTTTCTGCCCTTCCTGTGGATCGGTGCCCAGATTGGCGGCATCAATGGGCTGATGTCTGGTGCCCTGGCTGGTAACCTGTTGGCAGGAGCCATGGCATATGGGTTCTATCGCCAGGGCATCCGGAAACTGGCGGCGCTACACGGCCGTTCTTGACTTATAAGAATGAAAAAGTCTCAAAAATTAGCTATACATGAAGAATGCTAATAAGCTGATCGTATTGAAGAACTCACTCCTGACCGGCTGAATTCCGTTATGGACATTGGGCTTCTTGTCTTTTTGCCCGTACTGGGAGCCATTGCTTCGCTCCTCTCAAGGCTGAAGCAGCCCGGCCCGGATCATGTGCCGACCCACGCGCTGGTTGCGCTGATCGCCCCGGCCATCTGCCTGCTGCTTCTGCTCAGCTATCTTCCCCGGATTCAGTCTGGTGAAGCGTTGGTCTATTCCCTGTCATGGGTGCCGGAGATAGGCCTTGGTCTGGCTTTCCGGCTGGACGGTCTGAGCTGGTTGTTTGCCACACTCATTACCGGCATCGGCTGTCTGATCATTCTCTATGCCCGCTATTATTTTGCCGGCAAGGACACCGCCGGCCGGTTCTTTATCCTGATCCAGCTGTTCATGACCGCCATGCTGGGCATTGTGCTGTCAGAAAACCTGCTGTTTATGCTGATATTCTGGGAGTTCACCAGCCTTGTCTCTTTCCTGCTGATCGGTTTTACCTGGTCCAGTCGCAATGCCCGCCGGGGTGCGCGCATGTCGCTGGTGATTACCGGAGGCGGCGGGCTGGCGCTGCTCGGTGGCATACTGTTACTGGGGCAGATTGTCGGCAGTTATCAGATCAGCGATGTACTGGCGGCCACCGATATTATTGTCAGCGATGACCGCTACCCGCTGACCCTCTCGCTGATATTGCTCGGGGCGTTTACCAAATCCGCGCAGGCGCCGTTCCATCTCTGGCTTCCCCACGCCATGGCGGCTCCTACACCGGTGTCAGCCTACCTGCACTCGGCCACCATGGTGAAAGCAGGCCTGTTCCTGATGGCGCGGCTGCATCCCGCCATGGGCGACACCGAACTCTGGTTCAGCCTGATCACCATCACCGGCATGGTCACCCTGATGGTGGGCGCGTTTGTGGCCATGTTCATGCACGACATCAAGGGCCTGCTGGCCTATTCCACGATTTCCCATTTGGGGCTGATTACGGTGTTGATTGGCATGGGCAGTGAAATGGCGATGGCGGCGGCCCTGTTTCATCTGACGGTCCATGCCCTGTTCAAGGCTCCACTGTTCATGATGGCGGGCATTGTCGACCAGGCTACGGGCAGCCGGGACATGCGCAATATCAACGGCCTATGGCGAACCATGCCCGCGCTGATGCTGATCACCGCCATACCGGCAGCGGCCATGGCGGGCCTGCCACTGATGAGTGGCTACCTGAGCAAGAAAATGCTGTTCTCGGAGAGCCTGCTGGTTACCGCGCCGCACTGGGCCAATACCCTGATTCCGGCGTGGGTCACCATTGCCGGACTCTTTTCCGTGGCCTATTCCGTGCGCATCTTTCATAACGTGTTTTTCAATGGCCAACCGGTCGATCTTCCCCACTGGCCGCCCCGTCGGAAACCTGCGGGCATGCTGGTACCGCTGCTTATTCTTGCGCTCGCCTCGCTGATAGTGGGGCTGGCGCCACAGGCCACCTATGACGGGTTGATTCATCTGGCCGTCATGGCCACATCCATGACCCATCTGCCGCTGTATGACTTTTCCGCCCTGGGCGACGCCAAGGTGCCGGCCATGATGAGCACAATTGCGATGATCGGGGGGATCGTGTTCTATCTTGCCCGCGGCCCATTGTTTGCCATTCATCGCCAGTTACCGGAAGTGGATGCCAAGAACATCTTCGAACAGATCATGCAGCAGAGCATCCGTTTCGCCCAGTCGCTGGTCTATCGCCTGGAAAACGGTTCACTGCAACGGTATCTGGCCTTTATCCTGATTGCGGCTATTGCACCGGCGCTGTGGATGCTCAGCGGTTACAGTGACTGGCAGGGCCCCTCCGAGTTGACGGCAGTCAATCCGATGGTGGTTTTCGGGGCCGTCATCCTGTGCCTGTCCGCGATCGGCGTCGCCCTGTTTCACCATCAACGCCTGCCGGCCCTGCTTCTGCTGTCTGTCACCGGGCTGTTCGTCACCCTGGCCTTCGCCCAGTTTTCGGCACCGGACCTGGCGCTCACCCAGCTCTCCGTGGAGGTTATGGCAGTGGTCATCATGATGCTGGCGCTGTCGTTCCTGCCCCAGACCTCGCCGCGGGAATCCGGATTTGGCCGGGTATTGCGCGACCTGAGCCTGGCGGGGCTGGCAGGCGTTGGCATAGCACTTTTTGCCTACGCAGTGCTGACACGGCCCGCCGAGACCATTTCCGGTTATTTTCTGGCCAACAGCGTTCCCGGCGGGGGCGGTACCAACGTGGTCAATGTCATTCTTGTGGACTTCCGGGGGTTCGATACGCTGGGGGAGATTACTGTGCTTGGCATTGCTGCCGTCGCGGTATTTGCGTTTACCCGTGACCTGCACCTTAAGGAAAGGGTGGCCAGTGCCGGCACCGCAAAGGGTTATGCCGAACCACATCCGGTGATCCTGCAGATGGTTTCCCGGATGGCTCTGCCCATTGCCCTGCTAGTCTCCGCCTATATCTTTCTGCGGGGGCACAACATGCCCGGTGGCGGGTTTATTGCCGGTCTGGTAACCGCCGTTGCCCTTACCCTGCAATACATGGCGGGCGGCCTGGTATGGGCCCAGGAGCGAATGCTGACCCATTTCCGGCCACTGATTGGCGCTGGCCTGCTGATTGCCACCATCACCGGTCTGGGCAGCTGGTTTGTCGGTTATCCGTTCCTGACATCCGCTTTCAGCCACATGGACTGGCCGCTGATCGGCGAATTCGAGCTGGCAACAGCCTTACTGTTTGACCTGGGGGTTTACACAACCGTAGTGGGGGCCACGCTGCTGATACTGGCGAACCTCGGCAAACTCATGACCGTGGCCGGGCCCGGCCAGGAGGTTGGCTGATGGAACTGGTGGTTGCCATTACTCTGGGAGTACTCACCAGCACCGGTGTCTATCTGATCCTGCGGGCACGAACCTTTTCGGTGGTGCTGGGCCTGACGCTTCTGTCCCACGGCGTAAACCTGTTTCTGTTCAGCATGGGCCGGCTGACGACCGGTTCCCCGGCGGTTATCGGGCTGGCGGAGAACTACACCGACCCGCTCCCCCAGGCCCTGGTGCTCACCGCTATTGTAATCAGTTTTTCGATGACCGCGTTCGTGGTGGTACTGGCGCTCAAGGCGGCGGTGGAGCTGCGCAGTGATCATGTGGATGGCGAAGACCCGAACGAGGATCGCCAATGAACCATCTGATGATCATGCCCATTGTCATCCCCCTGCTGACCGGCGCCTTCCTGCTGGTCATGTACCGCTATAACATCGGCCGCCAGCGGTCCCTGAGCATCGGCTCTACCCTCTTGCTGGTTGTGTTCGCGGTGTGGGCCATACTCCAGGCCGGCATTACCGACTACACCCTCTATCGCCTCGGTAACTGGCAACCACCATTCGGGATCGTGCTGGTGCTCGACCGGCTCACTGCCATCATGCTGCTGCTGACCGCCCTGTTGAGCCTGTTCTGCGTACTCTATGCCAGCCGCGGCTCCGACCGGGAGGGGTCTCACTTCCATGCCCTGCTGCAGTTTCAGCTCATGGGAATTAATGGCGCCTTCCTTACCGGAGACCTGTTCAACCTGTTCGTGTTCTTCGAGGTACTGCTGATCGCCTCCTATGCACTGCTGCTCCATGGCGGTGGCCGCGCGCGCAGCCGGGCCGGCCTGCACTATGTCATTATCAACCTGGCTGGCTCCGCACTGTTCCTGCTGGCGCTGGGCATCCTTTACGGCCTCGCCGGCACCCTGAACATGGCGGATCTGGCCCACGTGATTGCCAATGCGCCGGCGGCGGATCTGCCCCTGCTGAAATCAGCCTCGCTACTGCTGATGGTGGTATTCGGTATCAAGGCCGCCCTGCTGCCGCTGCTTTTCTGGCTGCCACGGGCCTATTCCGCTGCCAGCGCTCCGGTGGCGGCATTGTTCGCCATCATGACCAAAGTTGGCTTTTACGCCATGGTGCGGGTGTTTCTGGTGGTTTTCGGGCTGGATGAAGGTGCACCCGCCAATGACACCGTCATGGCCTGGCTCTGGCCTACGGCATTGATCACACTGGCACTTGGGGGTATCGGGGTACTGGGCGCCGCCAGCCTGCGGACACTCACTGCGTACATGGTCATTGTGTCCGTCGGGATACTGCTGGCAACTTTCTCACGTAACGACGAACAGCTGCTGGCCGCCAGCCTGTTCTATCTGCTGCACAGTACCTGCATGACAGCCGTATTCTTCCTGTTGGCGGACCTGATCGGGCGTTACCGCGACAACGGTTACGACCGTTTCTCCGTTATTTCACCGCTTTCCCACCGCTGGGTTCTCGGGAGTGTGTTCCTGGTGGCGGCAGTCAGCATGGCCAGCCTGCCTCCCTTCAGCGGATTTGTCAGCAAGGCCTGGATTCTGCAGACATCGTCCCCGCTGCCGGACTATCTCTGGCTCTGGGCGGCCATTCTCATTTCCGGCCTGTTGATCATTGCGGCCCTGAGCAGAGCGGGCTCGGGCTGGTTCTGGCGGCCGGAAGAGCATTCGGCTACCAGAGCCCTGGCCGTTCACAAAACCCGACCACTGGACCATGCCCGCACAGCCACCGTGTGTGTGATGATCGCCATCAGTTTCTCACTCGCCCTCTTTGCCCAACCGGTGATGGACTACCTGGAAGCGGCCACAAGGCTGATCTACCAGCCGTCCGGTTATGTGGACGCAGTTCTGGGGGATTATATCCACCAGGGCAGGGAGGTGACCGAATGAACCGCCGTGAATTCTGGCTGCCCAGGCCGTTGTTCTCTCTGTTTCTGGCACTGCTCTGGCTGTTGATGGTTAACAGCTTCTCGGTGGCTCATATGCTTCTGGGGCTGGCCCTGGGTATCTTTATTCCGTTCATTACCCGGGCCTTCTGGCCGGAACAGGCCAAGGTTCGATACCTGTTGCCGCTGCTCCGCTACTTTGCTGTATTGATGGTTGATATCGTACTCTCGAACCTGATCGTGGCCAGACGCATCCTCTGGTACCCCAACCAGCTTACACCGGGCTTTGTCACCTTCCCGCTGGAGCTGGATGACGATTTTGCCATCACCATCCTGGCCAGTACCATTTCACTGACACCGGGAACGGTCTCTGCCCACTACGACAGCCAGGCCAAAACCTTGTTGATTCACGCGCTTCATGTGACCGATGAGGATGAGCTGGTGCAGCAGATCAAGGAACGCTACGAACGGCCCCTGAAGGAGATCTTCCAGTGATCGCCACCGTGATTCCATTTGTGATCGGGCTGTTCTGCATCGCTGTCCTGCTCAACCTTTACCGTCTGGCCATTGGGCCTGATATTGTCGACCGGATTCTTGCCCTGGATACCCTGATGATCAACAGCATTGCCCTGATCGTGCTGGCCGACATCCAGATGTCACTGGGCATCCTGTTTGAAGCGGCCCTGCTGATTGCCCTGATGGGATTCGTCGGTACCGTGGCCATGACCAAGTACCTGCTGAGGGGGGATGTGATCGAATGAACGGTTCAGAGATGCCCCTGCTTCTGGAACTGATAATCACCTTCTTCCTGATAACCGGCGCCATCATAGCGCTGATCGGTTCCATTGGCCTGGCGCGGCTGAAAGATGTCTACATGCGCCTGCACGGCCCCACCAAGGCCAGCACCCTTGGCGTAGGCTGTATACTGTTGGCGTCGCTGTTGTATTTCAGTTTCCTGAAAGGCGGGCTGTCGGTGCACGAGGCGCTGGTAGTCCTGTTTCTGTTCGTGACAGCACCGGTCAGTGCCCATATGGTGGCCAAGGCCGCGCTGCACCGGAAGCTGCCATGTTCACCCCGGACCCGCAAGGGTCCACCGGATCAGTGACCACCAAAGCGTGCCCGGAAGCTCTCTGGCATGGGCACAACGGACTTGCGCCGGTAATTGAAAAATACAAAACCGTATTTGGCCAGCGCCACAGGCTGCCCGCTTTCGGCTTTGGTTACCCGGAATACGAAGTCGCCGCCGTATTTGTTGAAGTCCATCAGCCCCACTTCGAACCGGAGCATTTCCGGGAAGAAGGATTCGGACTGATACATGGTTGCCAGGTCAGTGACGATAATTCCCACGCCCTCGTTGTCAGTCTCCTGAATCCCATAGTTCACCAGGAACTGTGCCCTGGCTTCGGACAGCATGGAGATAAGGGCATCGTTGCCAAGATGATTGGCGCCATTGATATCGGTAATCCGCACCGGCATCCTGGTTTCAAAGTAGAAGGCGTTATCCGGGAAAGAGAGCTTGATTCGAGCCAAGTGCAAGGTCCTGTTTAGAGAGGCTTTTAAGGAAAAGCCAATCATACTTTGTTATCGTCTCACCTTCATCTCGGGACATCGGGTTGAACATTGGTTATCGTGAATCTTTAAGTGGCAGACATCGCCGCTGCCAGATGAAAGAGGTTGGGAGGCTGCTGTCAAAACTGTGCGGAGCCATGGATGGCGGAGCTCAAGCGCCACATGGATGTGCTTGAGCGTGTTTTGACAGTAGCCTCCCAACCTCTTTCCTGCACCCAAGGTCTGACAAAAAAGATATGGACACACTATGGATATTCGCCCTGCTGCGACGCTGGTTCTGACAAAAGACACCAACGAAGGCCTGAAGGTACTGCTGCTGCAACGTACCTGGGAAGCGGTATTCATGCCCGGCTTCTTTGTTTTTCCCGGTGGCTCGGTAGACGAGCAGGACGTCAATGGGCGGGCTCATGCCGTCGGACTGGGCGATACCGATATCAGCCAGACCATGAGTCTGGACGAGGGTGGCGCGGATTATATGCTGGCCGCGGTGCGGGAATGTTTTGAGGAAGCCGGTGTTCTGTTGGCGCTGGATCAGCAGGATCAAGCTGTTACAAACGATCATCCGGTTCATGAGGATCGGGATGCGCTGTTCCGGGGTGAACTGACACTGTCGGAGCTGTGCCAGCGTCACAGACTGTCGATTCCGCTGGACCGGCTGGCTTATCTGGGCCACTGGATAACACCCCCAGGGCCACCCCGGCGT
>JBHEPI010000156.1:0-13372 GCA_046260345.1 Marinobacter sp.
GTTCGTCTGTCATCACCTCTGCGCCAATATCGGACTGGCGAAGGGTGGGCAGAATGCCTATCGGTACCAGTTCTCCGCCCAGTGGTGCGGCGTGCTGGTTGATTCGTCTAATGGCAGCGAGCAGCTCTTGTTCTGTTCTGGCAAACGGATCTCCCCTGAGAATCTGGGGGTTGAGGTTGTATTCGAGATTGAAGCGGTTGAGCTCGACCGTCAGTTGGGATTCTTTCATCCAGATTAACCTTTGCTCCCTATTTGGTGCGGGTGTCCCGGTTTTTCTTTCAAAGACTATTTGCGGATTGTCTACCTGAAGCCAAGCCGCGAATCTCGTAACAAGTCGCAGCAGTGAGCGTCCGATGGCCGTTTGAGAACAGGGATTTCCATAAAAAATATTCGAACGGTTGATGTTACATGCCAAGACGAAGGGCGGTAAAAACTGGATAATGACGGCCATTCAAGGTTGCGGCCTGCCAAATTCTCCAATCCGGATACTTCGTCATGGAAATCAACGTCAATTTTCTCGACAACCTCAGGCTTGAAGCCAAGTTTGATGATTTCACTGTCGTTACTGACCAGCCCATCCGCTACAAGGGCGATGGGTCGGCACCCAGCCCCTTCGATTATTTCCTTGCATCCTCGGCACTCTGCGCGGCTTATTTTGTTCGCGTTTACTGCCTGGCGCGGAACATTCCCACCGAGAATATCCGCCTGTCCCAGAACAACATCGTGGATCCGGAAAATCGCTATAACCAGATTTTCAAGATTCAGGTGGAGTTGCCGGAAGACATCTCCGATAAGGACCGGCAGGGTATTCTGCGTTCCATTGACCGCTGTACCGTGAAGAAAGTGGTGCAAACCGGCCCGACATTCGAAATCGAGCCTGTCGAAAACCTGGGAGCCGATGCCCAGGCTCTGTTGATGACCAGGCCGGAGGGTGGCACCAACACCTACATCGAAGGCAAGGACCTTCCGCTGGAACAAACCATCGCTAACATGACCCGCATTCTTGAAGATCTGGGCATGAAAATCGAGATTGCGTCCTGGCGGAATATTGTGCCCCACGTCTGGTCTCTGCACATCCGCGATGCGGCTTCGCCGATGTGTTTCACCAATGGAAAGGGCGCCACAAAAGAAAGCGCGCTGTGTTCTGCGCTGGGTGAATTCATTGAGCGGCTGAACTGTAATTTTTTCTACAACGACCAGTTTTTCGGGGAAGACATCGCGAACAGTGAGTTCGTTCATTATCCGAATGAAAAATGGTTCAAACCTGGCCCCAGTGACGAGTTGCCGGAAGGCATTCTGGATGATCATTGCCTGGCCATATATGACCCGGAAGGCGAGTTGAGCGGGTCCAATCTTATTGACACCAACTCCGGCAAAACAGAGCGGGGGATTGTGTCCCTGCCGTTCGAGCGCCAGTCGGATGGAAAGGTGGTTTATTTTCCCTCGAACCTGATTGAGAACCTGTACCTCAGTAATGGTATGAGTGCGGGCAACACGCTGCATGAAGCGCAGGTACAGTGTCTTTCGGAGATTTTCGAGCGGGCGGTGAAGAAGCAGATTATCGAAGAAGAACTGGCTTTGCCGGATGTGCCCCGGGAGGTGCTGGAAAAGTATCCGGATATCCTGGAAGGCGTGGAAGCGCTGGAAGCCCAGGGTTTCCCGACGCTGGTCAAGGATGCGTCTCTGGGTGGGCAGTTCCCGGTAATGTGCGTCACCCTGATGAATCCCCGTACTGGTGGGGTATTTGCTTCGTTCGGCGCGCACCCGAGCCTGGAAGTGGCTCTGGAGCGCAGTCTTACGGAATTGTTGCAAGGCCGCAGTTTTGAGGGCCTGAACGATGTGCCACCGCCCACCTTCAATAGCCTGGCGGTCACAGAGCCCAATAATTATGTGGAACACTTTATCGATTCCACCGGCGTGGTGTCCTGGCGCTTCTTCAGTGCGAAGTCGGACTATGATTTCTGCGAGTGGGATTTCTCGGGTACCAACGAGGAAGAAGTCGCGCGCCTGTTCACAATACTCGAGGAGTTGGAAAAGGAAGTCTATGTTGCTGTTTATGAGGAACTGGGTGCTCCGGTATGCCGCATTCTTGTTCCCGGGTATTCCGAGGTTTACCCGGCTGACGATCTGATCTGGGACAACACCAACAAGGCCCTGCATTACCGGGAAGATGTTCTGAACCTTCATTCTCTGAGTGACGACCAGCTGACAGATCTGGTGGAGCACCTGGAAGAGAGCCAGATGGATGACTACGTCGACATCATTACCCTTATCGGTATTGAGTTCGATGAGAATACAGTCTGGGGCCAGCTCACCATTCTGGAGCTCAAGCTGCTCATCTACCTGGCTCTGCAGCGGCATGAGGAAGCCCTGGAAAGGGTCGAGGCATTCCTGCAGTTCAATGACAACACTGTAGAACGCAACCTGTTCTACCGGGCAGTGAATGCTGTGCTGGAAATTACCCTTGATGAAGAGCTGGAGCTTGAAGACTACCTGGCCAATCTCCAGCGTATGTTTGGTGAGGAAACCATGGAAGCCGTGGTAGGCTCGGTCAATGGTAGCGTTCGGTTCCATGGCCTGACCCCGACCAATATGCAATTGGACGGTCTGGATAAGCACTTGCGCCTGATTGAAAGCTATAAAAAGCTGCATGCGGCCCGGGCACGAGGCACAACTCATTCTGTGGAGTAAGTCTTTATGAAGAACCCCGTTCCGGTATTGATGCTTCTGGCCACGTTGAGCTTCAGTGCATCGGCTCAGGACGTCGATTACGACAAGCGCAATATGCATATTTTTTGCGCAAGCCATCTGGCGCTGCTCAGTGAATCGCTCACCGAGAAGGGTGATGATTACGAGGCATTGGTGTTCATGTCTGATGCCCATGGCGATGAGGCGAAGAAAATGGGAGCGACTGACAAGCAATTTTCTGAAGTGAACAGTTATCTGCAAACAGTACGTAACAGTAATAAAGGGAAGTGGAGCAGGCTGACCTCTCGCAGCCGAGAGGTCTGCTTCCCCGGTTCCTGAATGTATCGAAACTCGTAGTACCTTAAATGTGAGGATGATTGAATGACTGATGCCAGCTACACGCCCCCGAAGGTATGGAAATGGGACGCTGAGAGTGGTGGGGCCTTTTCGAAAATCAACCGGCCGATCGCCGGGCCCACTCACGAGAAAGAATTGCCAGTGGGGAAGCACCCGTTCCAGGTGTATTCACTGGCGACGCCCAATGGTGTGAAAGCCACCATCATGTTTGAGGAGTTGCTGGAGAAGGGCATCAGGGAAGCAGAATATGATGCCTGGCTTATCCGCATTACAGAAGGTGAACAGTTCGGTAGCGGGTTTGTGAATGCGAATCCCAACTCCAAAATCCCGGCGATGATGGATCACACTCATTCACCGGTTGTTCGTGTATTTGAGTCCGGATCCATTCTGCTTTACCTGGCAGAAAAGTTCGGTGAATTCCTGCCCAAAGACATTATAGCCCGCACCGAAACCATGAACTGGCTGTTCTGGCAGATGGGCAGTGCGCCTTTCCTGGGTGGTGGCTTCGGCCATTTCTACGCCTACGCGCCGGAAAAATACGAGTATCCGATCAACCGTTACACCATGGAAGTGAAACGGCAGCTGGATGTGCTGGACCGACAGTTAGCGAATAACCGCTATATTGCAGGGGATGAATATACCATCGCCGATATGGCTATCTGGCCCTGGTACGGCGCACTGGTTAAAAACAAGGTGTACGAAGCGGCGGAGTTTCTTGAGGCCCACACCTACACGAACGTTGTCCGCTGGGCTGATGAAATCGGAGCCCGCCCGGCGGTCAAACGCGGGCTGATGGTCAACCGCACCTGGGGTGACGAAAGCAAGCAGCTGCGCGAGCGGCACGACGCCAGTGACTTCGAGCTGCGCACCCAGGACAAGCTGGAGCCTTCCGGAGAAAAATAATGGCAGCGCCTGTCAGCTGGTGGAAAGTGGCTCTCTCTTTTGTGATCGCCCTTGTGGTGGGCTCTGTGCTTGGTAGCCTGGTGCAGACTCAGTTCAACCTTCAGGCGCTGGAAGCCCTGGGCGTTGAAATCACCGTTGGGGCCAGGCTGGAAACCAGTGTTCAGGATCTCATCAACTTCGCACCTCTGTACGCCATTCTGTTCGGGGCCAGCTTCCTGTTTTCACAAGGTGCTGCAGGGTTGGCGGCCAGGCTGACAGCAAAAGCTGGCGGTTTATGGTTGTACCCGCTTGCGGCGGCGGTGGGGCTCTGGGTGACTTTGATCATAGTGGATACCCTGGCGCCAATGCCCACGCTCATTGCTGCAACACGGAGTACCGGAGGCTTGATGGCGATGCTGGCAACGGCTGCGGTTTCCGGCTGGTTGTTTGCGGTGCTGGTTGGCCGTTTCGTGAGCCGGAGGCAGGGGGGTTCCGCCATGCCGGCTATGGTGATCCTGATGGCAGGCGGGCTGGCGTTGCCGGAGTCAGATGCATTGGCGGACGAGCAGTCCGGCTACAATATCGAGACACTGGCTCAGGGCCTGGAGCATCCCTGGTCGCTGGCCTTCCTGCCTGATGGGCGGATGCTGGTTACTGAACGGCCGGGCAGGTTGCGAATGCTGACAGCCGAGGGCGAGTTGCTGCCGGATGCATTGGATGGTGTGCCGGAGGTATTCGCGTCAGCGCAGGCCGGGCTGTTTGATGTGCTTCCAGCGAATGACTTCGAGAACACCGGCGTGATTTACCTGAGTTATGCCTGCGGCACACTGCAGGCCAATCATGCCTGCCTGGCCAGGGGGGAGCTTGGTGACCAGGGCCTGGACAATGTCACCGAGATATTCCGCGTTCAGCCGGCCAAGGAGGGGAATGCCCATTACGGCGGCCGCCTGGCATGGTTGCCGGATAACACGCTGGTGCTCACTCTGGGGGATGGGTTTGATTACCGGGAGCAGGCTCAGCGTCGGGAAAACCATATTGGTAGTATTGTTCGCCTGAATCCGGACGGCAGCGTGCCTGATGACAACCCGTTTGCCGGCAGTGATCAGTATCAGGGTGAAATCTACAGCTATGGCCACCGCAACGTACAGGGGCTGGTCTACGATAGTGAGCAGGATCGTCTCATTGCCCACGAACATGGGCCTCGTGGCGGTGACGAAGTCAATGTCATCCGCGCGGGCGCCAACTATGGCTGGCCCATTGCCACACACGGGCTGGATTATACCGGCGCGCGGGTGACACCGTTCAAGCAGCGGGATGGCATCGAGCCGCCGTTATTGCAGTGGACACCTTCCATTGCACCATCCGGCATGGCGCTTTATACCGGTGATCTGTTCCCCCAGTGGCAGGGTGAATTGCTGGTCGGGGGGCTGGTAACCAGGCAGGTGCATCGGATTCGCCTGGAAAACGGCCAGGCGAAAGAGGTCGGCGTTCTGTTTGGTGAGCTGGGCGCGCGCATCCGCGATGTGCGGTCCGGTCCGGATGGTGCGGTTTATCTGCTTACCGACAGTGATGATGGCCGTGTTCTGAAAGTAACGCCGGAGTAGAAAGGTAGCCCATGTCTGATCTGAAAGACCCGAGAGTTCTGTTTGCTGCCGAGCGAACCCTGCTGGCCTGGAACCGCACCAGCTTGTCGTTCATTGCGTTTGGCTTTCTGATTGAGCGGGCGGGGCTGCTTCTGCATGTTCTGGCGCCTGAGAGCGTGGGCGTGATAAATGCCATGCTGGGGTTCTGGATTGGTATTCTGTTTATCCTGCTTGGCGCATTTGCTGCCGTGTGGTCTTCACGCCAGTTCCGTGCCTTGTTGCGCACGCTCAGCCCGGCAGAGTTCCCGGCCGGATATGGATTCCGTTGGGGGCTGGCAGTCAACATGGTTGTGGCGTTTCTGGGGCTGGTTCTGGTAGGCGCTTTGTTTATCGGCCGCGGGTAGGGCACTCACCCGCGGCAGCGTGTTGTGCCTTGCCGTTATCGTGGCCTGCGGTCACCCTCCATGAGTTTGGCCACAAACACCGATTTGCCGTACTCCTCGAATGACCATTTCATGGTATCCGAAAGCACCCGCATCACCTCATCATACTCCCCGAACATTTCTGTGCTCATGCGTCCGGGATAGATTTCCAGTCCACTTTTTTCCAGCCGCTCAATAAGCGCCCGGATGGGTGGTTTGTAGTCATCGGCAAGGGGATAGCAACTCAATTGCACTGACAGATACATAAAACCTCCCGGGTTCAGTAACCCATGGCTGACGATGTGCTGCGGCGCGGGTCTGCGCCGCCGTTCAACGTTCCGTCGCTGTCGATCAGTATGCTCTGAATGGCGCCCATGGCGCTACCAGGCACTATCTTGTGGCCCTTATCCTCCAGCAACCGGGTGGTGTCGGGGCTGATGCCCTGTTCAACGCGGATTTCATCCGGCAGCCACTGATGGTGAATTCTCGGTACGCTGACCGCAGACTGAATATTCATATTATGATCAATCACATTCAGTAGCACCTGCAAGGTGGTGGTGATGATCCTGGAGCCACCAGGGCTGCCGGTGACCATAAAATTACGGCCATCGCGCCTGACAATGGTCGGCGACATGGAGCTCAGCATGCGTTTGTCAGGCTCTACCTTGTTGGCTTCACCGCCGATCAGCCCGTAAGCGTTGGGTTCTCCCGGCTTGGCGCTGAAATCGTCCATCTCGTTGTTTAGCAGAAAACCAGCACCGGTAACGGTAATGCCGGAGCCATAACTGAAATTGATGGTATAGGTGTTGGAAACGGCATTGCCCCAGCGGTCGACAATGGAAAAGTGGGTGGTTTCGGGGCTTTCGTAGGCGCCCGGATCTCCTGCGCGGATGTCCGACGATGGCCGCGCCCTGTCCGGGTCAATGTTTTTGCGTAGAGATTCGCCATAGGCTTTGCTGGTCAGGCCCTTCAGAGGCACATCCACAAAGTCAGTATCCCCCAGGAACTCGGCACGGTCGGCATAGGCCAGCTTCATGGCCTCGGCCATGTGGTGAATGCTGGCGGCGGAATTGTGGCCGTAATCGGCGAGCGGGTAGCCCTCAAGGATATTGAGAATTTGCACAATATGAGTGCCACCGGAGGAAGGTGGCGACATGGAATAGATGTCGTGGCCACGGTAGCTGCCATGAACCGGCTGGCGGACCTGCGGTTGGTAGTTTTTCAGGTCGTCCAGGGTAATCAGACCGTTGTGACGTTCCATTTCTTCTACAATCAATTGCGCGGTTCTGCCTTTGTAGAAGCCTTCAATGCCCTGGTCAGTAATGCGCTGGAGGGTATCTGCCAGGTCTGGTTGGCGGAAGCGTTCACCCGGTTGCCATGCGGAACCGTCATCTTTATAGAAAGTGTCCAGAGTGGCGGGCCAGCGCTGCAGTCGCTCGCGAGCCTGCTCCAGCCCTTCGGTAAAGCGGTCCGGTACTATAAAACCGTCACGTGCCAGCTTGATTGCCGGCGCCAGTGCCTGTTTCAGGGGCAGGGTGCCATGCCGCTCAAGCGCCAGGGCGAGACCGGCCACGGTGCCGGGCACTCCGGCGGCCTTGTGGGTGAAGCGGCTGCGGTTCTGCACCACATTGCCGTCTGCATCCTGGAACATCGCTTCTGTGGCCGCGGCTGGCGCTTTCTCACGGTAGTCGATGGCTTCCACCGATTCACCGTTGCCGGGCGCATAAAGCATGAAACCACCGCCGCCAATATTGCCCGAGCGCGGTTGTGTGACAGCCAGTGCAAAACCGGCGGTTACCGCTGCGTCCATGGCGTTGCCGCCGTTTTTGAGAACCTCCAGTGCCACTTCGGTTGCCAGCGTATGGCTGGTGGCTACCATCCCGTTCATCGCTTTGACCGGGTGATGGCGCTCGCCCTCAAGGATGGCGTCGGCTGCAACTGGTTGCATTGCTAATAACAATGCAAGCGTAACGATCAGTTTCGTGGCCAGTAAGCGGCCCGTTACGGCTTTCTCAATACGTACCTGTAGGGGGTATCTGTCCATGTTACTGTGCCTCGTTTCTGCTGCTCAGATAGGCTATCATAGCCGGTCATTTTTCTGGGTGTGAATCCGCACGCCCGCTTTCCCGGACCAGATTAAGGAAAGGCTTCCATGGAGCATACCTATCGTCTTGTGATTTCCTGCCCGGACCGGGTGGGCATCGTTGCCAAGGTCAGTAATTTTCTGTCGACCTACAATGGCTGGATTACCGAGGCGAGTCACCACTCGGATACCCAGACAGGCTGGTTTTTCATGCGGCATGAGATCAAGGCCGATTCGATTCCGTTCGGGCTTGAGCAGTTCCGTATCGCTTTTGAGCCGATTGCCCGTGAATTCGATATGAACTGGCACATTGCCGATTCAGCCCGGCCCAAGAAAATGATCCTGATGTGCAGCAAGGAATCCCACTGTGTGGCGGACCTGCTTCATCGCTGGCACAGCAAGGAGATCAATGCCGAGATCGTTGCCGTCATCTCCAATCATGACGACCTCAGGCGCATGGTGGAATGGCACGAAATACCCTACCACTATATTCCCGTGGACAAGAACAACCGCGACGAAGCCTTCGGTGAAGTTGACGGACTGATTGAAGGGTACGAGGCCGATGTGGTCGTTTTGGCCCGGTACATGCAAATTCTGCCGGAAAGCCTGTGTCAGAAGTATGCGGGCAAGGTGATCAATATCCATCACAGCTTTCTGCCGTCCTTCGCGGGCGCGCGGCCCTACCACCAGGCGTACAGCCGCGGTGTGAAGCTGATAGGCGCCACCTGCCATTACGTGACGCAGGATCTGGATGAAGGCCCCATTATCGAGCAGGATGTGATCCGCATCAGCCACAGTGACTCGATCGAAGATATGGTGCGCCTGGGCAAGGATGTTGAGAAAAATGCCTTGTCCCGGGGGTTGAGAGCGCACATTGAGGACCGTGTGATCACTTACGAAAACAAGACCGTGGTTTTTGACTGACGGGCACTGCCATATGCCCCGCTAAGGGGTTGAATGTGGTAGTATTGGCCGCCTGTTAAAGAATAACTATGGGGCGCTCTGAAAGGCCCTGAAACGACTTCCAGCAAATGCAAAGGAACCTTTCTCGATGGGTGAGTTAGCCAAAGAGATCCTGCCGGTAAATATTGAAGACGAGCTGAAACAGTCCTACCTCGATTACGCCATGAGCGTGATCGTTGGTCGTGCGCTTCCGGACGTGCGGGACGGCCTCAAACCGGTTCACCGCCGTGTCCTGTTCGCCATGTCCGAGCTCAATAACGACTGGAACAAGGCTTACAAGAAGTCCGCCCGTGTGGTGGGTGACGTTATCGGTAAATACCATCCCCACGGTGATTCCGCTGTTTACGACACCATTGTTCGCATGGCGCAGCCATTCTCGCTGCGGTATCCCCTTGTGGACGGCCAGGGAAACTTCGGCTCCATCGACGGTGACAACGCAGCTGCGATGCGTTACACCGAGATTCGCATGGAGAAGATCGCCCACTCCCTGCTGGCGGATCTGGAAAAGGAAACGGTGGATTTCGTCCCCAACTACGACGGCACCGAGCAGATCCCGGAAGTACTGCCCACCCGGGTACCGAACCTGCTGGTCAACGGCTCCTCCGGTATTGCAGTGGGCATGGCAACCAATATCCCGCCCCACAACCTCACGGAAATCGTGAATGGCTGCCTGGCACTGATCGACAACCCGGACATGACCATCGATGACCTTATGGAGCATATTCCGGGGCCGGATTTCCCGACAGAGGGCATAATCAACGGCCGCGCCGGCATTGTTGAGGCGTATCGCACCGGCCGTGGGCGTATTTATATCCGTGCCCGCCATGAAATTGAACACGACAAGAAAACCAACCGCGATGCCATCATTATTACTGAGCTGCCGTACCAGCTGAACAAGGCACGGCTGATCGAAAAGATCGCGGAGCTGGTTAAAGAGAAGCGTCTGGAGGGCATTACCGAGCTGCGGGACGAGTCCAACAAGGAAGGTATCCGGGTAGTGATTGAGTTGCGTCGCGGGGAAAATCCGGATGTGATCGTCAATAATCTCTTTACTCATACCCAACTGCAGACGGTATTCGGCATCAATATGGTTGCCCTGATCAACGGCGAGCCGAAGATTCTCAACCTGAAGCAAATGCTGGATGCGTTTGTTCGCCACCGTCGGGAAGTGGTTACCCGCCGGACCATTTTCGAGTTGCGCAAGGCCCGGGAGCGCGGCCACATCCTGGAAGGTCTGACGGTAGCACTGGCGAATATCGATGAAATCATTGCCTTGATCAAGGCATCCCCGGGCGCGGCTGAAGCGAAAGAAAAGCTGATGGCCCAGGGTTGGGCGCCGGGAGACGTTCTGGGTATGCTGGAGAGGGCGGGTGAAGATGCCTGCCGCCCGGACGACCTGCCAGAGATCTTTGGCCTGCGTAATGGCCTGTACCATCTGTCGCCGGAACAGGCCCAGGCTATCCTGGACCTGCGTCTGCACCGCTTGACCGGTCTTGAGACCGAGAAGCTGCAGAACGAGTACAGGGACATTCTCGAGAAGATTGCCGATCTGCTGGAGATTCTGGGCGATCCGGACCGCTTGATGCAGGTTATCCGTGAAGAACTGGAAGCCATTGTGACCGAGTTTGGTGACAAGCGCCTGACCGAAATCACCAGCTCTAAACGTGACCTGACCATCGCCGATCTGATCGACGAGGAAGATCTGGTGGTGACTATCTCTCACGGTGGTTACGCCAAGACCCAGGCAGTTGAGGATTATCAGGCCCAGCGCCGAGGTGGCCGTGGTAAGGCCGCGACCTCCATGAAAGATGAGGATTTTGTCGAGAAGCTGCTGGTTGCCAACTCCCACGATACCATTCTGTGCTTCTCCAACCGGGGCAAGGTGTACTGGTTGCGGGTATTCGAGATTCCACGCGCCAGCCGCGCTTCCCGTGGTCGCCCGATGGTGAATATCCTGCCACTGGATGAGGGTGAGCGTATCACCACCTTCCTGCCGGTGCGTGATTACCCGGAAGACCAGTACGTGTTGATGGCAACGTCGGCCGGTGTGGTCAAGAAAACGCCGCTGCCAAACTTCTCCCGCCCACGTAGCAGTGGTCTGATCGCTCTGTCACTGGACGAAGGTGACACTCTGATTGGTGCCGCGATCACCAAGGGTGATGCAGAAGTCATGCTATTCTCCACGGCGGGCAAAGCCGTTCGCTTTAACGAGGAAGCTGTGCGTCCTATGAGCCGGACAGCCCGTGGCGTGCGTGGCATCAAGATGCCGAAAGGACATCATGTGGTGTCGCTGATCATTCCCCAGGAAGACGCCGTGCTGCTGACAGCCAGTGAAAATGGCTATGGCAAGCGCACCACCTTCGATGAGTTTCCGACATACAGCCGGGGCAGCCAGGGTGTTATCGCCATGCAGTGCTCCGAGCGTAACGGTAACCTGGTCAGAGCTTTGCAACTGTTTGATGGCGACGAAATGATGTTGATCTCGGACAAGGGCACGCTGGTACGTACCCGTACTGACGAGGTATCGATTCTGAGCCGTAATACCCAGGGTGTTCGTCTGATCAAACTAAGCCAGGAAGATGAGCGCCTGGTGGGTGTAGAGCGCATTGCTGAAACCGATGCCGAAGAGGTTGATGGTGAGGAAGACGATGAGCAGGGCGTATAACTTTTGTGCAGGACCGGCAACCTTGCCGGAGCCCGTGCTGCAACAGGCGCGGAGTGAAATGCTGGACTGGCGCGGTAGCGGCATGTCGGTGATGGAAATGAGCCATCGCAGCGATGAGTTCGTGGAAATCGCCGAAACCGCTGAAAAGGATCTTCGGGAACTGGCAGGTGTGTCAGATGACTATGCCGTGCTCTTTATGCAGGGTGGTGCTTCCAGCCAGTTCGCGACCATCCCGATGAACCTGCTGGGCAACAAGACCTCTGCGGATTACGTCAACACCGGCATATGGTCGAAGAAGGCTATTGCTGAAGCCAGTCGCTATGCACAGGTAAACTTGGCGGCCAGCAGTGAGGCCGATGGCTTCAGCAGCATTCCTGACCAGGACAGTTGGAACACGTCGGCCGATGCGGCCTACCTGCATTACACGCCCAATGAAACCATCGGTGGCCTGGAATTCGATTTCGTCCCCGAGAGCGGTTCTGTACCACTGGTTGCGGATATGTCGTCCACCATGTTGTCGCGTCCGCTTGATGTGTCGAAGTTCGGCCTGATCTACGCCGGCGCCCAGAAAAACATCGGCCCCTCCGGGCTGGTGGTGGTCATCATTCGCAAGGATCTGCTGGGAAAGGCGCTCAGGATTACGCCCACCATGATGAATTATCAGGTGATTGCTGATAATGGCTCGATGTACAACACCCCGGCAACCTATTCATGGTATCTGGCTGGCCTGGTGTTCAAGTGGCTTAAAGAGCAGGGCGGCGTTACGGCAATGGGCGAGTTCAACCGTCGCAAGGCCAGCAAGCTTTATGGGTTTATTGACGATAATGACTTCTACGCCAATCCGATTTCGCCGCGCTTTCGTTCCTGGATGAATGTCCCTTTCACCCTGGCGGACGACGCGCTGAATGATGCCTTTCTTGCAGGCGCGAACGAGCGTGGCCTGCTGAATCTCAAGGGCCACCGCTCTGTGGGGGGCATGCGGGCAAGCATTTATAATGCCATGCCGGAAGCCGGTGTTGACGCCTTGATTGATTACATGACTGTATTTGCGAAGGAGCGGGGCTGATCATGAGTGGTGATGAGCAGGCCCGCCTGGGGCAGTTGAGGGACGAGATTGACCGGCTGGACCGGGAAATCATGGATCTGATCAGCAAGCGGGCAGAGTGCGCCCAGGAAGTGGCCCGGGTAAAGATGGAGGCCAATCCAGGCGAGGATGTCTTCTTTTACCGCCCGGAACGGGAAGCCCAGGTGCTGCGGCGCATCAAGGAACGCAATCCCGGCCCGCTTTCCGGCGAGGAAATGGCGCGGCTGTTCCGGGAAATTATGTCTGCCTGTCTTGCCCTGGAAAAACCCATGCACATTGCTTTCCTGGGGCCTATCGGTACCTTCACCCAGGCGGCGGCACTCAAGCACTTCGGGCACTCTGTGGTCAGCGTGCCACTGCCGGCTATCGATGCGGTTTTCCGTGAGGTGGAATCCGGCGCGGCCCACTATGGTGTGGTGCCGGTGGAGAATTCCACTGAAGGCATGATTAACCACACCCTGGATATGTTTATGTCATCGCCACTGAAAATCTGCGGCGAAGTCCAGCTGCGTATCCATCACCACCTGATGGTGTCACCAAAGCACGAGAGTCAGGAGATCGTCCGCATCTACTCCCATCAGCAGTCCTTTGCCCAATGCCGGCAATGGCTGGATGCGCACCGCTATGGCATTGAGCGAGTTACTG